>NZ_JBIAPU010000008.1:0-337953 GCF_042888465.1 Streptomyces sp. NPDC002888
CCGCGCCTCCGCGATCAGGGCGGGCAGGTCCGGTTCGGTGGCCTCCTCCGGCGCCGGAGCCGAGGGGGCGGCCCCCCCCCCCCCCGCCCGCCGCCCCCCCCCCCCCCCCCCCCCCCCCCCCCCCCCCCCCCGCCGCCCCCGCCGTACGGGCGAGGCCGGGCGTCAGAGCCGTTCGAGGAGGAGATCCGCGAGGCGGTCCGGCTGCGTCATGAACGGGGAGTGCCCGCTGCGCAGTTCGACGACCTCACAGCCCGCCATGGCGGCCATCCGGCGCTGCCCGTCCGGCGCGATGGCACGGTCCTCGGTGCACACGATGTACGTGGAGGGCAGTTGCTGCCAGGCGGTCGCCCGCACCTCCTGCTGGAACGAGACGGCGGACTGCGGCGCGAGCTGGCTCTCGGCCTTGGCCGCGAGGTCCGGGGGGCAGTCGCTGTAGAACAGCTTCTCGCCCCAGCCCGCGGCGATGGTCATCAGCCCGTCGGCACGGTGGATCCACGGGGCGTTCCCACCCCCGGTCATCTTGACCATCGAGTCGCCGGGGCCGGGCAGGAAGGCGGAGAGGTAGATCAACCGAGTGACGTTGTCGAGTCCCTCGGCGCCCTCGGTGACCACCAGTCCGCCGTACGAGTGGCCCAGCAGCACCACGGGCCCGTCCACCTCCCGTACCGTGCGGCGCAGCAGCTCCACGTCGGAGCGCAGGTCGCCCACGGCGGCTCCCTGCGCGCCGTGGCTGGTCAGTTCGAGGGCGTGGGCGGGCACCCCGCGAGCGCGCAGCTCGGACTCGAACGCCGACCAGCACCAGGCGCCGTGCCACGCTCCGTGGACGAGGATGAGGGTGGGGGTGGGGGTGTGGGGACTGGGCACAGAACCTCCTGTTGCTCGGTACGGGTGATCGGTACGGGGGCCGAACACGCGGGACGGTACGGACGGGGAAGCCGTACTCAGCCGTAGAACCTGGTGACCGCGGCCTCGGCCCTGCGGACGTCCTCCGTGGTCAGCCGAGGGGCCGGGGTGGCGGCCTGGGCCGGCCGGCTGATCTCGATGAAGAACCGCTCGTGGCCGCCGGGGGTGTAGACGCGGATCATGCGGGCGGTCTCCGTGCCCCGGTTCTTCCAGATGTGCTTCGTGCCGCGCGGCACGAACGCGTAGTCGCCCGGCCCCAGGACGAACGACTTGCCGCCGGCCCGCACCTCGAACTCGCCGTCGAGCACGTAGAAGGACTCGTCCGCGTCGTGGTGCATGTGCTCCGGCGGGCCGTTCCCCGGCGGCACGACGGTGTCGACGACGGCCAGCGCGCCATCGGTGTTGTCCGCGGTCGCCAGGAACGTGTACGTGGACATCTCCGGGCCCTCCCCGTCGACCAGGTCGGCCGGCGGTTCCTCGGGCACCCACAGCGCGATTCCCTCCCCCTTCGGTACGTAGAGCACCTCCGGTTCGGTCTTCGGCCGGGAGTCGTTTTCGGAATTCATCGTCACCACCTCTGAAAGCAGCCGGGAGCGTCTTGGCCAGGGAATGTGTCGGCCTCCCCGCAGCCCCAAGCCTCGCGTGGCCCCGCGGCGCGGCACATCCCCGGTTCACGCGATATTCGTCGGCCCGCTCGGGCCGTCCGCCCGCCCATCACGTGAAGACGTGATGTCGCGTGACATCGGACACCGACACCCTTGAACGATCGTCGGACTGTGCGGTTGGACGGGGCTGCGAACAGCGCGTCCCGCGCGAACGGGGGGAGCTTGCGCGATGACACAAACCGAGTTCGATCGGGCGGGGACGGACCCCGCTGGGCACAGCAGGTGGGCGATCTTCTCGCTGCTGGTGGTGGCGCAGTTCATGGTCGTGCTCGACACCAGCGTCGTGTACGTGGCCCTGCCGTCGATCCAGAGCGACCTGGGTTTCTCGGCGGCGGGGCTGGCCTGGGTGATGGACGCCTACATGCTGGCCTTCGGCGGGCTCATGCTGCTGGGCGGCCGGGCGGCCGACCTGCTGGGCCGACGCCAGGTGCTGATCGCGGGACTGCTGCTGTTCGCGGTGGCCTCGCTCGCGTGCGGGCTGTCCCTCGACGCCTGGCAGCTCGTCGCCGCCCGCTCCGCCCAGGGACTCGGCGCCGCCGTGGTCTCCCCGGCGGCGATGGCCCTGGTCACCGACATCTTCGAAGAGGGCCCCGACCGGTTCAAGGCCCTCGGGATCTTCGGCGGCATCGGCGGCCTGGCGGGGGCCACCGGTGTGATGCTCGGCGGACTGCTGACCGCGGTCGCCTGGCAGCTGGCGTTCCTGATCAACGTACCGATCGTGCTGGCGCTGCTGATCGTCGGCCGGCGCATGCTGCCCGCGGGAGCTCCGACCGCCCAGGGCGGTGTCGACGTGCCGGGGGCGCTGGTGGGCACGGGGGGACTGTGCGCGCTGGTCTACGCGGTCGTGCACGGCGGCAGCGTCGGCTGGACGTCGGGCGGCACCCTCATGGCGTTCGCCTTCTCGGCGGTCCTGCTCGCCGTGTTCGTGGTCCGGCAGCTCAAGGCCGCGGCGCCGCTCGTGCCCCGGCTGCTGTTCCGGGCCCGCAACGTGGTGCTCGGCAACGCCGCCAACGCCGCGACCGGCGCGCTGATGTTCGGCATCTTCTTCCTGATCACCCTCTACCTCCAGCAGGTGCGCGACTACAGCCCCGTTCAGGCGGCGGTCCGCACGGTGCCGATCAGCGTGGCGATCTTCGCCGGCTCGCAGATCACCTTCCGGCTCTTCGGCCGGATCGGCCCGGTGAGCGCCCTGGCCGGTGCCGGGGGCGTCCAGGCCGCCGCGCTGGCCTGGTGGGCCGCGGCCCATGACGCCCAGGGCGGCATCCTGGTCACGTTCGTCCTGCCCGGCACCCTCTGGGGGCTCGGCATGGGCGGCGCGATCGTGGCGGCCTACGTGGTGTGCACGAGCGGCCTGCACGGCGCCGTCCAGGGAGCGGCCTCCGGCCTGGTCAACACCACCCTGCAGATCGGCGGCGCCGTCGGAGTGGCGGTGCTGGGGACGGTCGCCGACAGCCGCTCGGCCACCGCCGTCGCGGAGCACGCCGGGGACCCGGCGGGGGCCATGGCGTCCGGGCAGGCGTACGCGCTGGCCGTCGCGGCGGCGCTGGCCCTGGTGACGGTGCCCCTGATGCTGTGGCTGCGCGCCTCGTGGCGACCCGGCGCGGACCACTGAGCCCGGTTGCGTCATTCCACTACCAATTCGAGTAGTCCCCCCGTGACGGTCACTCAACTACGTTTGGGTGCGAAGGCAAAAGCGATATGCGCGCTCCTTCGGAGCTTGCCGTTCAACGGGGGGAATGACGGTGTTCAGTAAAACCGAACAGGAGACCGGACGTGAAAGCGCCAGGCGATTCGAATCCCGTATTTCGCGGAGTGAACTCGCCTACTGGAAGGCGATTCCGGCCGGACAACAGCCCGACTGGGGAGACGAATGGCTGATCGGCAACGTGCGTGCCGATCTCGCCGGACTGCCGCCGCTCGTGCGCTGGGACGAGGTCCAGGCACTGAGGACCGTGCTGGCCCGGGCGGCCGCGGGCGAACTGCACCTCGTCCAGGCGGGCGACTGCGCCGAGGACCCGGCCGAGTGCGTCCCGGACGCCCTGGACCGCAAGGTCGCCCTGCTCGCCCGGCTGGCCGACGCGATGCGCCTCGGCACGGGGAAGCCGGTGGCCACGGTCGGGCGCATCGCCGGCCAGTTCGCCAAACCGAGGTCACGGCCCACGGAACGGCACGGCGACATCGAACTCCCGGCGTTCCGAGGTCTGTTGGTGAACGGTCCGGAGCCCGACGCGGACAGCCGCCGTCCCGACCCGCTGCGGCTCCTGGCCTGCTACCGGGCCGCGCAGACGGCGACGGCCCACCTGCGCGACACCGCCGCGGCGGCGTCACCGGACGGGCCGGCCGTCTGGACCAGCCACGAGGCGCTGGTGCTCGACTACGAGGTGCCGTTGACGCGCCGCGACGGCCACGGGCGACTGCTGCTCACCTCCACCCACTGGCCGTGGATCGGTGAGCGCACCCGCGACCCCTACCAGGCCCACGTCAGCCTGCTCGCCGCCGTGAGCAACCCGGTGGCCTGCAAGGTGGGGCCCACGATCAGCGCGGACGAACTGCTGGCGCTGTGCGCGAGGCTGGACCCCGAGCGGGAGCCCGGCCGGCTCACACTCATCGCCCGCATCGGCGCGAACCTGACGGCCGAACGGCTTCCCCGTCTGGTGGCCGCCGTCCGGTCCGCCGGGCACCCGGTGCTGTGGATGTGCGACCCCATGCACGCCAACACCGAGACCACGGCGGACGGCCGCAAGACCCGGCTGCTGCGCACCGTCCTGCGGGAGGTACGCGACTTCCGGGCGGCCGTGACGGCGGAGGGCGGCGTGGCCGCGGGGCTGCATCTGGAGACGACACCGGACCCGGTCACCGAATGCGTGACCGACGAGTCCGAGTACGCGAGGGTCGGGGAGAACGGCTACACCACGCTGTGCGACCCGAGGCTCAACGCCGACCAGGCGCTGGCCGTGGCGGCCGCGTGGGGACGGTGACCCTCCGTCAGAAAACCCACCCGGTTGGCTTGTCGGCCACGCCCCCGCGAGCGCCGACCGGCGGTAGTCTCGGGGCCCGCCCCGACACCGCTTCGTCGGCCCAGGGGGCGGACCGCGGGAACACGGGGGAGCACAGGGAGTTGCCGTGCGGCTGACCGGCACCGAGTTGGTGGGCAGGGAGAGAAACCTGGCCACGCTGTCCGAGCTGCTCGACGTCACCGCCGAGGGCAGCGGAGCCTGCGCGGTCGTCGAGGGGCCGGCCGGGATCGGCAAGAGCCGGCTGCTGGCGGCGGTCGCCGAGGAGGCCCGGGCGCGCGCCATGGCCGTCGTGTCGGCGCGCCCCGCGGAACTCGACCGGATCGCCCCGCTCAGCGCCCTGCTGCGCGCGTTACGGGCGGGCGACCCGCCGGTCCTCGACGAGGCCGCCGTCGCCGAACTGGCCCGCCAGGAGAGCAGCCGGTTCTGGCTGCTGGACCGGCTGGGCGAGCTGATCGAGGCGTACGCCACCCGGCGACCGCTGGTGATCTCCCTCGACGACACCCAGTGGGCCGACGAACTCACCGCGCTCGCCCTGCGCACCCTGGTGCCCGCCCTGAGCGGTTCACCCGTGCTGTGGCTCATCGCCCGCCGCCCGGCGGCGTCCGCGACGCCCGCCCAGAACGCGGTCGACTGGCTCCTCGCGGAGGGCGCGCGACCCGTCCTCGTCGAGCCGCTGTCCGAGCCGGACGTCCGGCGGTTCTGCCGCACGGCGCTCGCCGCCTCGCCCGACGCGGCGGTGCTCGCGCTCGCCGAGCGCAGCGGGGGCAACCCGTTCCTCCTCGAACAACTGCTCACCACCCTGGTGGCGGAGGGGCGCGTGGTCGTGGAGGACGACACGGCCAGCGTCGTCGAGGGCGACCTGCCCGACCGTCTGCTGAACGCCGTCAACCGGCGGCTGCGCGACGTCACCCCCACCGCCCGCCGCCTGCTCGACGTCGCGTCGGTGTTCGTCCGCCCCTTCACCCTGCACGAGGCGGCCGGCGTGGCAGGGGTACCGGCGGTGCAACTCCTCGCCGCGGCCGACGAGATGGTACGGGCCGGTGTGCTCGTGGACTCCGGATCCGAGCTGGCCTTCGGCCACGACATCACCCGGGAAGCCGTCTACCAGGCGCTCTCCGGACCCGTACGGCACGCCCTGCACCGGGAGGCCGCGATCGTGCTCCAGCGCGAGGGCCGCCCGGCGGTGGACATCGCCGAGCATGTGCTGCGCAGCGCCCGCAAAGGCGACCAGCGAGCCGTGCAGGTGTTGCGCGAGGCGGCCGCGGCCATCGCGCAGAAGGCCCCGGACACCGCCGCGGACCTGCTGCTGCGCACCCTCGACCTGCTGCCCGACGAGGACCCGCAGCGCCCCCGGGTCCTCGCCGACGCGGTACGCCTGCTCGCGTCCGTGGGCCGCCTGGTCCAGGCCCGGGAGCTCGGTGACGCCGCCCTGCGGGACGGACTGGACGCCGAGACCGAGGCGGCGATCCTGCTCGGCCTGGCGGAGGCGCTGAAACACGCCGGTGAGGACTCGGCGGTGGTGGAGTCGACGGCGCGAGCGCTGGGCCGTCCCGGTGTCCCCGACGCCCGGCGCGCGCACCTGCTGGCGATCCGCGCGCACGGCCTGCTGTTCGTCGACGACATGGACGGCGCGGACCGGGCGGGCGAGGAGGCCGCCCGGCTGGGCGCCGCGGCCGGCGAGGACGCCGCCGTCGTCTTCGGCGACGTCGCCCGGAGCGTGGTGGCCCGCTCCCGCGGACAGCTGAGCCAGGCGGTCCGGCTGTGCCGGGAGGCCGTCCGCAGGGCCGAGGCGGCGGGCGGCGAGGCCCGCAGCCGCCACCCGGCGCTCTGGCTCGGACGGGCCCTCGTCGCGGCCGACCGGTTCACCGAGGCGGACGCCGTGTACGAGATCGGCGAGCGGGAGGCGGAGGACCTGGGCACCGCATGGTCGCAGCCGCTGTGGCACTACTACCGGGCGGAGCTCAGACTCGCCGCGGGTCGCCTGGACGACGCCGAGGCCGAGGCGGAGGCCGGTCTGTCGGTCACCGAGCGGCTCGCGGCACGGGCACTCGCCGTACCGCTGCTCGGCAAGGCCGCCGAGGTGGCGCTGTACCGCGACGACCTCCCCGGGGCCGTGGCCCACCTCGACCGGGCACGCGCCCTGCTGGCCGAGGGGATCGGCGCCATGCCGGAGGACCTCGACTGGGCGGCCGCCCTCGTGCACGACGCGGGCGGGGACGGCGAGGCCGCGCTCCGGGTGCTCAAAGGGCACTTCACCGCGCTGCCCGAGCGGATGGCGCTGCTGGTCCAGGAGCCCGCCGCCGCACCGCAGATGGTGCGCCTGGCCCTGCGGGGCGGCGCCCGGCACTGGGCGCGGGCCGCTGCCGGGGCGAGCGGGCTGCTGGCGGAGCGCAACTCCGGGGTGGCGTCGCTCGCCGGTGCCGCCGCGCACGCCGAAGGCCTCCTGAACGGCGACCGCGGCGCCCTGCGGCGAGCCGTGGACGCCTACCGCGCCGGCCCGCGACCACTGGCCCGGGCGTCGGCCCTGGAGGACACGGCACAGGCGGAGAAGGCCGCCGGACGGCGCAGTGACGCCGTGGCCCTCCTGGAGGAGGCACTGGAGGTCTACGAGCGGTGCGCGGCCCCACGCGACCGTGCCCGCGTGCTGCGCGCCCTGCGCGGCCTAGGGGTCCGCCGCCGGTCCCTGTCGCAGCAGACCCCGGCGAGGACCGGCTGGGAGAGCCTGACCGAGGCGGAGCTGAGGGTCGTGCGCCTGGTCGCCGAGGGCCTCACCAACCGCGCCACGGCCGCCCGACTGTTCCTCTCACCCCACACCGTCGACACCCACCTCCGGCACGCCTTCGCCAAGCTCGGGGTGTCCAGCAGGGTGGAACTCACCCGACGCGTACTGCGCGAGGGCGCGTAGCGCTCCGCGGGTGAGCCGGAAACGACGGCACGGCACCGGAAACGACGGCACGGCACGGGAAACGACGGCACGGCACGGGGAACGCGCAGCGCGAGGGCGGGGCACGGCTCAGTGGTGCGGCACGGCTCAGTGGTGGGGCACGCGGTGGGTGGTTGGGCGTGCGTTCAGGCTTCTGTGCGATCGGCTCGGTGGCTCGGCGTTCGGCTGGGCGGGGCGCGTTCGGCTCCGTGCGCGAACGCGGAGGCCCACCGGGCCGTTGTCGGCCGCGCTGACGCTGATGCGGGGCGCGGCCCGAGTGCCTCTCCCGGCGTCGCCCGCAGTATCACGCGAAGACGTGATGTCCGGGCACGGTGCGGGCTGACACGCTGCTGAGCGGACGGGTCACCGCCGGGCCCTGCGGGGCGGGCGGGTGGCCGGGGGCCGCGAGGGAGCGGGGGAACCCGCACGGGGGGCCGTAGATGAGTATCGAGACAGTGGACCGGGGTGGGTCCGAGGCGCCGGTGCTGGTGGTGGGGGCGGGGCCGGTGGGCTCCACCCTGGCCCTGGAACTGGCGCACCACGGCGTGGCGAGCATCGTCGTCGAACGCTCCCCGCGGGCGTCGCGCCACCCCAAGATGGACTTCGTCAACGCCCGCAGCATGGAACTGCTGCGCCGGCTCGGCCTCGCCGACGCCATCCGCGAGCTGGGCGTCCCGTCGGACCACGCCTTCAACTTCCTGTGGACGCAAGGCTTCGACGAGGCACCCGTCGCCGAGTGGACCTACCCCTCGGTCGACGAGCTGCGCGACCTGATGGCGCGGGTCAACGACGGCTCCATGCCCCGCGAGCCCTATCAGCGGGTGCTCGGCTCGCTGCTGGAGGAACTGGGACGCCGACGCTGCCGGGAACACGAACGCGTCGACCTGCGCGAGGGCTGGTCCTTCGAGTCACTCACGCAGGACGAGGCCGGGGTGAGCGCCCAGGTGGTGGAGACGGCCACCGGTCGTCGGGAACACGTCCGCGCCCGGTACCTGGTCGGCTGTGACGGCGCCGGCAGCGCGGTCGGCCGGGCCGCGGGCATCCCGGTGGACGAACTGGGGCCGCGGGCACAGCACTGCGACGTCTACTTCCGCAGCACCGACCCGGCGCTGCACCGGCACGGCCGGTTCTTCCTGGCCGTCTCCGCGCGGGGCCTGACCCTGGTGTCCCGGGACGGCTCCCGCACCTGGACCGGTACGTTCCCGCTCACCGGGGACGAGGGGCCGGACCTGGACCCGGTGGCGGTGATCCGCGAGCGGCTCGGGCTCGACTTCGAGGTCGACGAGGTCCTCACCGTCGCCCACTGGGAAGGCCGCCTCGCCGTCGCCCGCCGCTACGCCGAGGGCTCGGTGTTCCTCGCCGGCGACGCGGCGCACCAGTTCTTCCCGACGGGCGGGCACGGCGCCAACACGGGGCTCGGTGACGCCGTCGACCTCGGCTGGAAGCTCGCCGCCGTCCTCAACGGCTGGGGCGGCCCCGGTCTGCCGGCCAGCTACGAGGCCGAACGCAGGCCCGTCGCCCTGTTCAACCGGGAGATGTGCTTCAACCTGCTGGAGGTGTGGCGGCGCTTCCCGGCACTGCACGCCGGGGGCGCGGGCCGGGCCCAGCTGGCCGGCTTCCTGGAGCACGAGCGCTACCAGATCAGCAACATCGGGATCCACTTCGGCCACCGGTACGACGCCTCGCCGGTGGTCTGCCACGAGGACGGCCCACAACCCGCCTGGGAGTGGCGGCGGATCGTCCCGACCACCTGGCCGGGGGGCCGGCTGCCCAGCGTCCGCCTCGGGGACGGGACCGAACTCTTCGACCTGCTGGGACGCGAACTGACCCTGCTGGACGCCTCCGGCGCAGGCGCCGGCAAGCCGCTGGCCGACGAGGCGGCGAAGCGGGGCCTCCCGCTCACGCTGGTCAGCGTCGACGACGCCGACGTCCGGGCCGTCCTGGAGCGCGACCTCGTCCTCGTACGCCCCGACCACCACGTGGCGTGGCGCGGCGACAGCGCGCCGTCGGACTGCGCCTCGGTGCTCGGCCGGATCAGCGGACACCGGCCGGCGGTTGCACCGCACGCGACGACACCTCTCGGATGACGAACCTCTCGGACCACAAACCTCTCGCACGACAACCTCAGGAAGGGAACCCCCTATGACCACCGACCACCTGGTGATCGACAAGAACGCGCAGGACGTGCTGTTCCGTGAGGCACGCACCGCCAACGCCTTCACCGACGAGCCGGTGACCGACGAGCAGGTCCGCGCTCTGCACGACCTCGTCAAGTGGGGGCCGACCGCGTTCAACCAGCAGCCGCTGCGCGTGGTGCTGGTGCGCTCGGAGGAGGCACGAGGCCGCCTGGTGCCGCTGATGTGGGAGAACAACCAGGAGAAGACGCGCAACGCCCCGCTGGTGGCGATACTCGCCGCGGACACCGCGTTCCACGAGAACCTGCCCACCCTGTTCCCGGCGTTCCCGCAGGCCAAGGACGTCTTCTACGCGGACCCGGCGGTCCGGGAGGAGTCGGCCAGGCTCAACGCGGCCCTGCAGACCGCCTACTTCATCATCGGTGTGCGCGCCCTCGGCCTGGCCGCGGGCCCGATGAACGGATTCCGCACCGACGCCGTCGACAAGGAGTTCTTCCCCGGCGGCACCCACCGTTCCCTGGTCGTGGTGAACATCGGCAAGCCGGCGCCCGGCGCCTGGTGGGACCGGCTTCCGCGGCTCGAAATGGAGCAGGTGTTCACGACCGTCTGAACACCGCTCGGAAAATCATGGGGGAGCGCCCCGGCACACAGCCGGGGCGCATTTCTTGCTGGCATTTCACCACCCGCAGGACGGTTCCCGGAAAACGCCGCTCGAATGAGTAGTTGTTACCGGCGGAAAGACCCCCGATGATTATGGGAGAGGGCTTTCGATTCAAGCCCGACAGCTCATTCGTGGATCGGGGGAACCACATGAGTGTCGCATTGCTCGACCGTATCCTGGGGCCCGAGACCCCACCGTTCGCCCTGCTGCACCGGCCGGAGTCCGGCGCGGCCGGACGGGTGGAAGTGCTGCTGTGCGAGGCGACGGCGGTGGACCGCCTCGCCGACCTGCCGGTGAGCGCCACCCCGGCCACGGGGCGGCCACAGCCGGGGCACGAACTGCTCGTGGCCGTTCCGTACCGGCAGATCGCCGAACGGGGCTTCGACTGCCCCGACGACAAGACCCCGTTGGTCGCCCTGCGCGTGACCGAGCAGGCGCAGCTCGCGCTCGACGACTTCGTCCGCGCCGTTCCCGACGTGAGTGTCGCGCTGCGCGAGCCCGGCTTCGACATCGACGCCGAGGAGTACGCCGAACTCGTCCGCCGCGTACTGGCCGACGAGATCGGCAGCGGACAGGGCGCCAACTTCGTCCTCAAGCGTTCCTTCCTGGCGACCGTCGAGGGCTACACGACAGCCACCGCCCTGGCCGTGTTCCGCCGCCTGCTGCAGGAGGAACTCGGCGCCTACTGGACCTTCGTGGTCCACACCGGCGACCGTACGCTCGTCGGCGCCTCGCCCGAGCGCCACATCAGCGTGGCCGGCGGCACGGCGACGATGAACCCCATCAGCGGCACGTACCGCTACCCGGCGGAGGGCGTCTCGATCGACGGCGTGCTGGGCTTCCTCGGGGACCGCAAGGAGTCCGACGAGCTGTACATGGTGCTCGACGAGGAACTCAAGATGATGGGCCGGGTCTGCGAGCGGGGCGGGCGGGTCATCGGACCGAGGCTCAAGGCGATGTCCCGGCTCGCGCACACCGAGTACCTCATCGAGGGCCGCACCCGGCTCGACGCCCGCAGCATCCTGCGCGAGACCATGTTCGCGCCGACCGTGACCGGCAGCCCGCTGGAGAGCGCCTGCCGGGTGATCGCCCGCTACGAGCCCGCCGGCCGCGGCTACTACAGCGGCGCCCTCGCGCTCATCGGCCGGGACGCCGCGGGACGACAGACGCTCGACTCGGCCATCGTGATCAGGACCGCCGACATCGACCCCTCGGGACGGCTGAGGATCGACGTCGGCGCGACCCTGGTGCGCCACTCCGACCCCCGCTCGGAGGCCGAGGAGACCCGGGCCAAGGCGGAGGGTATGCTCGCGGCGTTCGGCTTCCGGCCGGCCGGCGAACGCGGCCGCGTCGCGACGCCGGCCGCCCGCACCGGCGAGGAGTGGGCAGCCGTCCCCGCCGTCCGCGACGCGCTCCACGCGCGCAACCACAAACTCGCCCGCTTCTGGCTGGACCCCGGGCGCGACCCCGCGGCCGGACCGGAAGCGGCCGCCGGCCGCCGGGCGCTCGTCATCGACTGCGAGGACACCTTCACCTCGATGCTCGCCCACCAACTCGGCTCACTCGGGCTCGAGGTGGAGGTCGTGCGCTTCGACGAGCAGCCCCGCACCCGCGGCCACGACCTGGTGGTGCTGGGCCCCGGACCGGGAGACCCCCAGGACCACGGGCACCCCAAGATCCGGGCGATGCGCCGACTGGCGGCGCGCGTACGGGAGGAAGGCACGGCGCTGCTGGCCGTGTGCCTCGGCCACCAGGTGCTGGCCTCCGTCCTGGGCATGGACGTCGTCCGGCGGCCGGTGCCCCACCAGGGCGTGCGGCTGCCGGTCGACCTGTTCGGGCGTACCGAGTGGTGCGGGTTCTACAACACCTTCGCCGCGAGGAGCGACCACGACCGGTGGGACGCCGGGGGCGGGTGGGGCACCGCGGAGGTCTCCCGCGACCCGCTGACGGGAGAGGTCCACGCGTTACGGGGCCGTGGATTCGCCTCGCTCCAGTTCCACCCCGAGTCGGTCCTCACCGAGAACGGCGTGCGGATCCTCGGGGAACTCGTCGACGCGCTGACGACCGCATCGTCGACCGATTCGGCGCTCCCGGTGTGAGGGACGGCCGTCGCAGGAAGGGCACCACGCGCGCAGTACACCAACGGGGGGAAACAGCAATGGAGTTCATGGATTCCGGAGGGACCGGAACGGACACGGGGACGGACGCCCTGCTGAACGCGGACGGGCGGACGGTGACGGTGTGGTCGGACCTGGGCTGCCCGTGGGCGACCCTGGCGCTGCACACCCTGCGGGAGCGTGCCCGGGAACGCGGGCGACGCGTGACGATCGACCACCGGGCCTTCCCGCTGGAGCTGTTCAACCGGATGCCCACACCCAAGGGCATCCTCGACGCCGAGATCGTCACCATCGCCGGACACCGCCCCGAACTCGGCTGGCGGCTGTGGCCCGGACCGGACTCGCACTACCCGGTCACCATGCTGCCGCCGATGGAGGCCGTCCAGGCCGCCAAGTCCCCCGACGTCGGAGGACTCATCGCCTCCGACGAGCTGGACGAGGCGCTGCGCAGGGCGTTCTACGTGGAAGGCCGGTGCGTCAGCATCCACGCGGTGATCCTCGACGTCGCCGAGCAGTGCGCGCACGTGGACACGGAGCAGCTCGCGGCGGCGCTCGCCCGAGGGGACGGACGAGCCGAGGTCTACCGGCAGTGGAAGGTCGCCGAGGGACCCGAGGTCCAGGGCAGCCCCCACCTCTTCGCGGCCGGCGGCTTCGCCGTGCACAACCCCGGCGCGACCTACCACTGGACGGCGGCACCCCCGTCCGGCTTCCCGCGGCTCGACGCCTACGACCCGAAGTGGGCGGACGACCTGCTGGACCTGCTCGACCGCTGACCCGTCCGCGCACGGGAATGCGCACACCGCCTCGCCACGGCTGTCGCAGCCATTCCCGTCGACCGTTTCCCTTTGACATTTCCGCGTTGGCATTTTCGCGCTGACATTCCAGTCGAGGAAAAGCAGATGCACATTCTGGTTCGCAAGTACGGGGGCACGTCGGTGGCCGACACCGACCGGGTCCGTGACGTCGCGCGGTCCCTGGCCGAGGTGTGCCGGGACCGGCCCACCGTCGTGGTGGTGTCCGCGCAGGGCGGCACCACCGACGAACTGCTGCGCAAGGCGGCCGACGTCGGCGGGAGCGCCGCGGGCCGCGAGATCGACCAACTGCTCGCCACCGGGGAGAGCGCCTCGGCCGCACTGCTGGCCCTGGCCCTGACGGCACTGGGCGTACCCGCGGTGTCCCTCACCGGCGGCCAGGCCGGCATCTCGGCGATCGGCCCCGCGGGGGAGGGCCGCATCGCCGAGGTGGCCACCGACCGCATCCGCCGGCTGCTGGAGCGGGGACAGGTCGTGGTGGTCGCGGGCTTCCAGGGCACCGACGCCGACGGCGACGTGCTCACCCTCGGCCGGGGCGGCTCGGACACCACCGCCGTCGCCCTGGCCGCCGCCCTCGGCGCGCCCGCCTGCGAGATCTACACCGACGTGGACGGCGTCTACAGCGCCGACCCCCGCATCGTCCCGACCGCGCGGCCCCTGCCGGAGGTCGCCATCGACGTGATGGTCGAGATGGCCTTCGCCGGCGCCACGGTCCTGCACTCGCGGGCGGTGGAGCTCGCCGCCGCCCGGGCCATCGAGGTGCGGGTGCGCAGCTCGTTCCACGACGGTCCCGAAACGGTCATCCCGAAAGGAAGTGGTTCACCCATGCTGGAGTCATGCGGCGTCCTCGCCGTCGCCCACGATCTCGACGTCACCAGGGTGCTGATCCGCTGCGACCGCACCCCGCAGGACCCCGCGGTCGCCGTGCTCGACGTCTTCGCCCGGCACCACGCCCCCGTCGACCTCGTGGCCCGGTCGGGCCCCTACGAGGACGAGTTCCGGATGGGCTTCACCATGCGCCGCAGTGACGTGGCGCGCGTCGCCGCCGACCTGCACCAGGTGGTCTCCGCGGCGGGCGGAACGGTCCGGCTCGACGAGGAGGTCGCCAAGGTCTCCCTGATCGGCACCGGCCTGCTCAACCGCCCGCAGTACACCGCGCAGATGCTCTCCGCCCTCGCCGACGCCGGGATCGCCACCAGCTGGGTCTCCACCTCCCAGCTGCGCACCTCGGTCACCGTGCCCGGACACCGCGCACAGGACGCCGTGCTCCTGCTGCACAAGGAGTTCGAACTCGACGGCGAGCGGCTCGCCGCCGACTCCATGACCCACGTCTGATCCTCACCACGGAAGGAGCACCCGGTGCAGGTCAACGGATCGTTCGCCCGCCAGGTGCGGCTGGGCCGGCTCTTCCGGCACAGCGACCAACGGCTCTTCGTCGTACCCCTCGACCACTCGGTCACCGACGGCCCGGTCACCGGCGGCCGTCGCGTCAACCAACTCATCGGACGCCTCGCCGGCAACGGCGTGGACGCGGTGGTGCTGCACAAGGGCAGCCTCCGCTACGTCGAACCACGCTGGTTCGCCGCCACGTCGCTGATCGTCCACCTCAGCGCGAGCACGGTGCACGCCCCCGACCCGGACGCCAAGTACCTGGTGGCCAGTGTCGAGGAGGCACTGCGGCTCGGCGCCGACGCGGTGAGCGTGCACGTGAACCTCGGCTCCCTCGACGAGGCCCGGCAGATCGCCGACCTGGCCAGGACCGCCGACGCCTGCGACCGCTGGAACATGCCGCTGCTGGCCATGGTGTATCCGCGAGGCCCGCGGATCGACAACCCGCGCCGGCCCGAACTGGTCGCCCACGCGGTCACCCTGGCGGCCGACCTGGGCGCCGACATCGTCAAGACGGTCTTCCTCGGCTCGGCCGACGAGATGGCCGCCGTCACCCGGGACTGCCCCGTGCCGCTCATCGTCGCCGGCGGTCCCCGCCGGGCCGGCACCGCCGACGTGCTCGCCCACGTCGACGAGGCCCTGCGGGGCGGCGCCGCGGGTGTCGCCATGGGCCGCAACATCTTCGAGGCGGACGACCCGGGCGGCCTGGCCCGACGGGTGTCCGAACTCATCCACGGCGACAGCGCGCTCGCCCCGGCGACGGCCCACCGGCTGGATTCGCTGGAGATCGCCGCGCTCTGAACGCCACACCAGGCACCCCACCCACACCACAGCGAAGAGAACAGGGAGAACACCATGAAGCTCTGCTGGCTGGACGTCCGGTCCACCGCCGCCGGTCTGCGTGAGGCCGTCGTCGAGGAGGCCGTGCACCAGCGCATCGACGGGATCGTGGCCGCCGACCCGGCGCAGCTGGAGGGACTGCCGCCCACCGTGCGCAAGGTCCTCCTGCCCCAGGGCGGCGACCTGCCCGGCGACTTCGGAGCGGCCGACATCGTCGTCGTCGACACCGCGCTGCACGGCAGCACCGCCGAGCTGAGCGCGCGTCACCCCGGCACCGAGTTCGGCCGGTTCGTCGAGATCGTCGACGCCGAGACCCTGGAAGCGGCCTGCGAGGCGGCCCGTACCGAGCGGTGGAGCGTCCTGCTGTTCCGCGACCCCACCAAGATCCCGCTGGAGATAGTGATCGCCGCCGCCGCCCGGGCGGAGGGCAACATCGTCACCATCGCCGGGGACGTGGAGGAGGCCGAGATCATCTTCGGCGTGCTGGAGCACGGCTCGGACGGCGTGATGCTCGCGCCGCGCTCGGTCGGGGACGCCACCGCGCTCAGGACGGCCGCCGAGGACAGGCCCGCCCCCCTCGAACTGGTCGAGCTGCGGGTCACCGGGACCAGTCACGTCGGCATGGGGGAGCGGGCCTGCGTGGACACCTGCACCTACTTCCGCGAGGACGAGGGCATCCTGGTCGGCTCCCACTCCAAGGGCATGATCCTCTGCGTCAGCGAGACCCACCCGCTGCCCTACATGCCCACCAGGCCGTTCCGGGTCAACGCCGGGGCGATCATGTCGTACACGATGTCCAAGAACGGACGCACCAACTACCTGAGCGAGCTCAGGGCGGGCAGCAAGGTCCTGGCCGTGGACGTCAAGGGACAGACCCGGGTGGCCACCGTCGGCCGCGTGAAGATCGAGACCCGTCCGCTGATCTCCGTCGACGCCGTCGCGCCCGACGGCAGGACGGTCAACCTGATCCTTCAGGACGACTGGCACGTACGGGTGCTCGGCCCCGGCGGCGCCGTGCTCAACAGCACGGAGCTCAAGCCCGGGGACACCGTCCTCGGCTACCTCCCCGTCGAGGACCGGCATGTCGGCTACCCCATCGACGAGTTCTGCCGGGAACAGTGAGCGGCCACGGCGGGGCGAGCCCGCACCCCGTGTTCGACTTCCACGCCCGACTGGTGCCGCGGCCGGGAGCAGCCGAACGGCTCATCGAGGTCCTGGACGCGTCCCGGATCGAGCGGGCCGTGGTCTGCGCCGGCGGTGTCATCGAGTTGATGCGGCTCTCCCGCCAGCTCGTCCTCGGCGGCCACGTCGAGACCGACGCCGACAACGACGCGCTGCTGCGCGCGGCCGGGGCGTCCAGGGGGCGGCTGATCCCGTTCTGGTTCGCCAACCCGCACCGGGACGCCTCGCACTACCGGGCGCGGGCGGCGGAGTTCCGCGGTCTGGAGATCTCGCCCGCCGTGCACGGAGTGGACCTCACCGACCCACGCATCGCCGAACTCGTCGCCGTCGCCGGTGAGTTCGGGCACCCGGTCTACACGGTCTGCCTGGAACGCGCCGGCAGCGCCGTCGCCGACCTGGCGGACCTGGCCCGCCGCTTCCCGGACGTCACCTTCGTACTGGGCCACAGCGGCGTCGGAAACATCGACTACTACGGCGTCGAAGTCATCGCGCCCGTCGCGAACGTCCTGCTCGAGACGTCCGGCGGCTACACCACCGTGCTGCGCGCGGCGATCGAGCGGCTCGGCGCGGACCGGGTGCTGTTCGGGACGGAGTTCCCGCTCCAGCACCCCGACGCCGAACTCGCCAAGTACGCGGCACTCGACCTGCCCGCCGGGCAGTGGCGCCGCATCGCCTGGGACAACGCCGTACGACTTCTAGGGGGGAGCAACAACCATGACGCAGACCATCAGCCGGCTGCCGCAGCTCGGTGACTGGGAGGACCTGGACCAGCTGGCCGACGTGCAGGACGCCCAGCTCCGGCAGACCCTGACCTGGGCGGCCCGGTCGCCGTTCTACCGGGCCAGGTTCGCCCAGGCGGCTGCTCCGGCGGACCGCGACGACCTGTCGTCGCTGCCCCTGACCACCAAGCAGGACCTGCGCGACAACTACCCGTTCGGCATGCTGGCCGTGGACCGCGAGCGACTGGCGACCTACCACGAGTCCAGCGGCACCGCGGGCAGCCCGACCCCCTCGTACTACACCGAGCAGGACTGGATCGACCTGGCGGAGCGGTACGCCCGCAAGTGGGTCGGCATCTCGGCGGCGGACACCTTCCTGGTGCGCACGCCCTACGCGCTGATGATCACCGGGCACCTCGCGCACGCCGCGGCCCGGCTGCGGGGCGCCACCGTGGTGCCCGGGGACAACCGCTCGCTCGCGATGCCGTACTCACGGGTCATCCGGGTACTGCACGACCTCGGCGTCACGCTCACCTGGTCCATGCCCACCGAGACCCTGCTGTGGGCTGCGGCCGCGAAGGCGGCCGGCTGGGACCCGGCCGTCGACTTCCCGGCGCTGCGGGCCCTGTTCGTCGGCGGGGAACCGCTCAGTGCCGCCCGCCGACGCCGGATCAGCGAGATCTGGGGGGTGCCCGTGGTGGAGGAGTACGGCTCCACCGAGACCGGCAGCCTGGCCGGCGAGTGCCCCGAGGGAAGGCTCCACCTGTGGGCCGACCGGGCCCTGTTCGAGGTGTACGACCCGGACACGGGCAAGGTCACGCGCGACGGCGCCGGGCAGCTCGTCGTCACCCCGCTGTTCCGGGAGGCCATGCCGCTGCTGCGGTACAACCTCGAGGACGACGTCGAGGTGTCGTACGACGACTGCCCCTGCGGTTGGAAGCTGCCCACCGCCCGGGTGCTGGGCCGGGCGGCCTTCGGATACCCGGTGGCCGGCCAAAAGGTCACCCAGAACAGGATCGAGGAGCTGGTCTTCGGCCTTCCCGCCGCCCACGGGGTGATGTTCTGGCGGGCCAGGGCCGACGCCGGACTGCTGCGGATCCAGATGGAGGTGCGGGGGGACGCGCGGGCCGCGGCCTGCGCGGAACTGACCCGGGCGGTGGGGGACGCCTACGGGATCCCCTGCGAGGTCACCGCTCTCGACGAGGGCACCCTCGTCCCGCACCGGGCCCTCACCGCGGTGCACGACGTCGTCAAGCCGCGCAGTCTCTTCGGCGCGGACGAGGACTGGGACAAGGCCCTTCTCTACTACTGACCCACCTGTTGACCCACCGGCCCAGCGCGAGGACGCCGAAGACTTCGAGGACTTCTCATGAGGACGAACGAACCGCGGATAGCCGTGGTGGGCGCCGGGATCGCCGGCCTGACCCTGGCGGCGGCGCTCTCCCGAGCCGGAGTGCGCTGCGAGGTGTTCGAGCAGGCTTCCCTGCTCTCCGAGGTCGGGGCCGGCGTCCAGGTCGCCCCGAACGCCGCCCGGTTGCTGAACCGCCTCGGCCTGGGGGGCCACCTGGCGGCGGTGGGGGTGCGGCCGCGCGCCATCCGGATGAGCCGCTGGGACGACGGGCGGACCATCATGCGCACACCGCTCGGCGCCGAGTGCGAGCAGCGCTTCGGGGCCCCGTACTACACCGTGCACCGGGCGGACCTCCACGGAGGCCTGCTGGAACTGCTTCCGCAGGGAATCCTCCGCCTCGGACTGCGCTGCGTCCGGGTGACCGAACGGGCCGAGGACGTGGAACTGGAGTTCGCGGACGGCCGCGTCTTCACCGCCGACGTGGTGGTCGGCGCCGACGGCATCCGCTCGGTGATCCGGCAACGGCTGGTCGGCGACGCGCCCAGGTTCTCCGGCCAGACGATCTACCGGGGCCTGGTCCCCGCCGAACGGGTGCCCTTCCTGGCCGCGGACCCCCGGGTGCAGCTCTGGCTCGGGCCCGGACAGCACTGCGTGGCCTACCCGGTCTCCCGCGGACGCCGGATCAGCTTCGGCGCCACCACCCCGGCACCGGCCGACGGCGGCCACGCCGAGTCCTGGTCGGCGCGGGGGAGGGCCGCCGACGTGCTGGCCGCGTACCACGGCTGGCACCCGCAGGTCCGGGCGCTGCTCGCCGCGGCCGACTCGGTGGGCCAGTGGTCGCTGTACGACCGGGACGCCGTCCCGCGGTGGAGCACCGCACGCATCACCCTGCTCGGGGACGCGGCCCATCCGATGCTGCCGTTCCTGGCGCAGGGCGCCAACCAGGCGATCGAGGACGCCGTGGTGCTGGCGGCCTGCCTGCGCCGGACCGGCAGCGACGGCGTCGCGGGCGCCCTGCGCAGGTACCAGGAGCTGCGCCGGCCGCGGACCGAGGAGATCCAACGCAGGTCACGGGCGAACGTCCGGAACCTGCACGTCGCCGAGGGCGACCACCAGCGCCGCCGGGACGAGGACCTGGCGGACGGCGCGGACCTGAGCAGCCAGCAGTGGCTCTACGGCTACGACGCCGAGCTCGCCGCGCTCTGAAGTGCACGACAAGTACGGAGAAACGGGGGATCCGGGTATGCCCGGTACAGCAGTCAGGGGGAGCCGCGACGCGGTCGCGGAGGACATCGGAATCGACGGCAGGGTGGCCCTGGTCACCGGTGCCGCGCAGGGCATCGGCGAGGCCGTCGCCAGGGCGCTCGCCGAGCGTGGCGCGCGGATCGCGGCCCTGGACCGGCACGACGAGGCACTGGTGAAGACCGTCGCACGGCTGCGCGACGACGGCTTCGACGCGAGCGCCTTCGCCACCGACGTACGGGACAGCGCAGCGGTGGAGGACACCGTCCATCGCGTCGAGGAGGAACTCGGGCCGGTCGACATCCTGGTCAACGTGGCCGGTGTGCTGCGTCTGGGCGCGGTGGTCGACCTGACCGACGAGGACTGGTCGACGGTGTTCGAGGTGAACACCCAGGGCGTCTTCTACACGTCGCGGGCGGTGGCCCGCCGCATGGTGCCGCGCGGCCGGGGCTGTGTCGTCACCGTCGGCTCCAACGCCGGGTCCGTGCCCCGGGCCCGGATGGCCGCCTACGGGGCGTCCAAGGCCGCCACGGCCTCGTTCACCAAGTGCCTCGGCCTGGAACTGGCCGGTCACGGCATCCGCTGCAACGTGGTGTCGCCCGGGTCCACCGAGACGCCCATGCTGCGCGCCATGTGGACGGACGAGTCGAGCGTACGGGCCACCCTGGACGGCTCCGCGGGCGAGTACCGGGTGGGTATCCCGCTGCGCAAGCTGGCCACACCCTGGGACATCGCCGAGGCGGTCGTCTTCCTGGCCTCGGACCGGGCCGGACACATCACCATGCACGACCTGTGCGTCGACGGCGGAGCGGCGCTCGGGGCCTGACGGCGGCAGCGGCGCAGGAGAGGAGACCAGAGATGGCGATACCCACGATCAGCCCGTACCCGCTGCCCGCCGAGGGGGACCTGCCGGTCAACCGGACCGGCTGGCGGGTCGACCCGGACCGCGCGGTGCTGCTCGTCCACGACATGCAGCAGTACTTCGTGGACTTCTTCCCGGCGGGGCAGGCGCCGATGGCCGACGTGGTGCGGAACATCGACGCGTTGCGCCGGGCAGCGGCCGAGCAGGGGGTCCCCGTGGCCTACACGGCGCAGCCGGGCGGCATGACACCGCTGGAGCGGGGGCTCCTGCGGGATTTCTGGGGCCCGGGGATGGACGCCGACCCCGAGCGGCGGCGCATCGTCGCGCCGCTCGCGCCGGGGCCGGACGACATCGTGCTGACGAAATGGCGCTACAGCGCCTTCGCCCGGACCGAGTTGCACGAGGTGATGACCGCGCGCGGCCGTGACCAGCTCGTGGTCTGCGGGATCTACGCGCACATCGGCTGCCTCATGACCGCCTGCGACGCCTTCACCCGGGACGTGCAGCCGTTCATGGTGGCCGACGCGGTCGCCGACTTCAGTCTGGAGGACCATCTGATGGCGCTGGACTGGGCGGCCGGGAAGTGCGCGGTGACCCTCTCCACCGGTGCCGTGGTCGCCGCCCTCCTGGGGCGGCCGGACTGAACCGGGGCGACACGAGCCGGCCGGCGGATGACGCCGGTCGGCTCGTGCCGGGTGGCGGGTGCCTCCCCTCAGATCGGTCCGGCCGTCCGGCTGCGGCCGGCACCGTCCGGGGCGGTGCGCTGCTCACTGGCCAGCGTGGCCAGCTCCACCCGGGAGGCGATGCCCAGCTTCCGGAAGATCCGCCGCAGGTAGTAGTTGATGGTGTGCGGCGACAGGAAGACCCGGGTGGCGATCTGCCGGTTCGTCAGTCCGTCGCTCACCAGGAGGGCGATGGTGCGCTCGACACCGCTGAGACCGCCCCAGCCGGACTGGTCCTGGTCCGGTTCGGCCTTGTCCGGCGGGACGGACGCCGCGACGGGCGTACGAGCCACCTCTTCGAGCACGGCGGAGCGGACCGACTCGGGCACCGTCTGCTCGACGACATCGCGGACGAGGGAGCTCTGGAAGGCCAGTTCGTCGTCGCCGGCGACCAACAGGCAGGCGGCGACGGCCTCTTCGAGTACCGGCAGGATGGCGACCGTGCTCTCCCGCAGGGCGGCCGCCAGCCGCGACGGGCACAGCCCCGAACCGTCGTCCACCAGGGCGGCGACCTGGAGCAACTGCCGGCAGGGCGCGGAGAGCCGACTGAGCCGGTTGCGCACCAGGGCCTCCACCCGTCGGGGCACGCCCCGGGCCGCGTCCGACAGACAGGCCTGCCCCCCGGCCGCGCGCAGCCGCCCCTCCTCGCGCAGACCGGTGATCAGCTCCCTGATCAGCAGGGGGTTGCCCCTGGCGCGGGAGACCAGCGCGGTCAGCTCGGCGCCGGGCGGTGCGCCGACCAGGTCGGCGACCATGTCGTGCGCCGCGTCCTGCCCGATCCGGTCGAGCTCTATCGTGGTGTGCGCGTCCAATCCGGATGAATTCGCGCACAGCCAGTCAGCTGTTTTCCCATCCGACCCCGGCCGCCCCGCGAACACCCAGACAATACGTTGAATCCGGCTGCTCCTCGCTGAATTCATAATGAATTCAAGCCGCTCGCGTGCGGCATGATGAGCGTCGTCCACCGCCATCAGCCGCCAGGAAGCGGAGGCGTTTTTCGAAGTGCCGTCCGTGAGAAGATCGCGTAAACCAGCCGCTTTGAGCGGGCATCCCGTGCCGTCCGACAGGCTCCTGCCGTCGATCGAAGATCCCAGGTGGAACCCCATGCGCTGGGCCGTGCTCACGGTTTCTCGCAACAAGTGGGTCTTGCCGACGCCCTCCGCTCCGATGATGACGACGGCGCAGCGCCCCCCGCGCGAGGGAGCACTTGTGGTTGATGCAATCGTCGATGTGATGCGCGCCAATTCGCGCTCGCGCCCATGTAAACGCGACCAGCTTGACAGTTGCGAATTCATTTTACCCCCGTTGTGTCCTGCTGTCATATATGGTACGCGGGCGCGGTCTCTCCGTGTCAATCCTCAGGAAGGGCGAGCAAGCCCTTTCACGCGGGGTAAACGTGCGACCGGCGGATGGATTTATGCAAATTCACCAGCCCGGCCGGGCCCGCCTGCCGAACAGCAGGCCGCGCGGCTCCGGCGGCGGGGGAGTGCCCGGGCGCAGCGGCCAGGCGAGCAGCATGCCCGCCAGGAAGCCGACGATGTGCGCCGCGTACGCCACGGTGCCGGCGGCGGAGACGCCCTCGCCGGAGGAGTACACGGCCTGGAGCACGAACCAGAAGCCCAGCACCAGCCAGGCCGGCAGCCGCAGCGGCAGGAAGATCAGGAAGGGCACCAGGACCCACACCCTGGCCTTCGGGTACAGCACGAGGTAGGCGCCCAGCACCCCGGCGATCGCCCCGGACGCGCCGATCAGCGGGGCCGTCGAGTCGTCGTTGAAGAGCGCGAAGCCGTACGTCGCCGCGTAGCCGCAGACGGCGTAGAACAGCGCGAAGCGGACGTGCCCCATGCGGTCCTCGATGTTGTTGCCGAAGATCAGCAGGAACAGCATGTTGCCCAGCAGGTGCAGCCAGCCGCCGTGCAGGAACATCGCCGTCAGGACGCTCAGGGCCGGGGACTTGTCGTAGTCCGGAGCGCCGACCACGCAGCCGGGGCCCTGTGAGCCGACCCCCACCTCGCCCGTGGGCACCACCCTCGGCAGCTGATGGTGGATCAGCTCCTGCGGCACCGCCGCGTAGTGGTCCAGGAACGCCTGGAGATGACACAGCTGGGCCAGGCTGCTGTCGCCGGCCGCGGAACCGGCGAGGCCGGGCATGGTCAGGAAGACCAACACGTTCGCGGCGATCAGCGCGTACGTCACCAACGGGGTGCGCCGCACCGGGTTCACGTCATGGACGGGGATGACCACAAGGAACTTGTGCCCGGGATACGGGGGCCGAACCGGTGAACACCGCCGTCCGGACGCGCGTATGAGTCGGCAACCGCCTGCGACGCGGGGAAGGCGTGTCGCGGGGACGACGTGAGGACAGGCGATGAACGACCGAGTTACTCCTCCGATGCACGCTCTGCCGGACGGTGAGGCGGAGATCTCCCTCGTGGTGCGGCTGCCGTGGGAGGACGTCGCGCGGCTCGGCCAGGAGGCGGGGCGGCTTGCTTCGCAGATGCAGCGGCCGGTGACGTTGGATGAGGCAGTCAGTCACCGGCTGAGGTCGGCTCGGCCGGCTGCGGCTCATGCGCGGCCGGGGACGGGGGCGGAGCAGCCTGCTGCCGCGCCGGCTGCCACCAGTAGTCCGTCGGTGACTTCTTTGCCGAGGCTCACTGGGACGGCTTAATCCGGTGCGGGGTGCGGGTTGGCTGTGGCTTGTCGCGCCCACGCGGCGGAGCCGCACAATGTCACAGTCCCGCGCCCCTTCAGGTCAGCTGCCCGGCCGCCCGCTTACATGGCACGCACCTTTGCGGACGCCTTTCTTGCTGCTACCAGGACCGGGTCCCATACCGGGGAGAACGGTGGGGCGTAGCCCAGGTCCAGGGC
Organism: Streptomyces sp. NPDC002888; assembly: GCF_042888465.1. Lineage (NCBI taxonomy): Bacteria > Bacillati > Actinomycetota > Actinomycetes > Kitasatosporales > Streptomycetaceae > Streptomyces > Streptomyces sp. NPDC002888. The sequence goes on from NZ_JBIAPU010000008.1 coordinate 24,409, forward strand.
TGTCATCTGCTCCACCGTCATGCCTGCTGTCAGGGCCACCGCGGCGATGTCCACGCGTTTGCCCGCGCCCTCGCGGCCGACGATCTGGACGCCGAGGAGGCGGCCGGTCCTGCGCTCGGCGAGCATCTTGACCGTCATGGGGGAGGCGCCGGGGTAGTAGCCGGCACGGCTGGTGGACTGGATGGTGACTGCTTCGAACTGGAGGCCGGCCCGGCGGGCGTCCTTCTCGCGCAGGCCGGTGCGGGCGATCTCGAGGTCGCAGACCTTGCTCACGGCGGTGCCCACGACGCCGGGGAAGGTGGCGTAGCCGCCGCCGACGTTGGTGCCGATGACCTGGCCGTGCTTGTTGGCGTGCGTGCCGAGGGGGATGTGGCGCTGCTGGCCGGAGACCAGGTCGAGGACCTCGACGCAGTCGCCGCCCGCCCAGATGTCCTCATGGCCCCGTACCCGCATCGACAGGTCGGTGAGGAGCCCGCCGTGCGTGCCGAGCGGCAGGCCCGCGGCCTTGGCGAGCGTGGTCTCGGGGTGGACGCCGATGCCGAGCACCACGACGTCGGCCGGGTACTCGGCGTCCTCGGTGGCCACCGCGCGCACCCGGCCGTCCTCGCCGGTGAGCAGCTTGGTGACCGCGGAGTCGTCGACCATGGTGATGCCCAGGCCCTCCATGGCCTCGTGGACGAGGCGGCCCATGTCCGGGTCGAGGGTGGACATCGGCTCGCTGCCCCGGTTGACGACCGTCACCTCGTAGCCGCGGTTGATCAGAGCCTCGGCCATCTCCACGCCGATGTAGCCCGCGCCCACGACGACCGCCCGTCGGCCACGCGCGCGTGCCAGCGTGTCGATCAGCGCCTGGCCGTCGTCGAGGGTCTGCACCCCGTGCACACCGTCCGCGTCCATGCCCGGCAGGTCCGGCCGGATCGGGCGGGCGCCCGTCGCGATGACCAGCTTGTCGTACGACGTCCAGGACTCGGCCCCGGAATCGACGTCACGCGCGCGTACCCGCCGCCCGGCCACGTCGATCTCCACGACCTCCGTACGCATGCGCAGGTCGATGTCGCGTGCCCGGTGCTCCTCGGGGGTGCGGGCGATCAGCCGGTCCCGCTCGGTGACGTCGCCGCCCACCCAGTACGGGATGCCGCAGGCGGAGAACGAGGAGAAGTGGCCGCGTTCGAAGGCCACGATCTCCAGCTCGTCGGGCCCCTTCATGCGGCGGGCCTGCGACGCCGCGGACATGCCCGCGGCGTCGCCGCCGATCACGACCAGTCGTTCCACCCCGGCGTCCACACGGTTCACACGACTCATGCTCATGCGAACACGCTACGGGCCTGGGGCATTTCAGTCCCGCTCGCCTCCCTGCTCCGCCTCCGCCTCCGCCTCCGCGCGCGCGGGCTGCGGCGCGGCGGCCGGCCGCCGGGGCCGTACCAGGCGCAGCCACAGCACGAAGATCAGTGCCGCGAGTGCGGCGAACGGCAGGACCGCGCCGAGCGTCATCGCGATCCAGCGCAGCATCGTGACGAACGCGTCCCAGCCGCCCGCCAGGGCGTCCACGAACCCCGGGTCGTCGTCCTCGGCGGCCTTCTCCACCGGAGTCGCGGTCAGGGAGAGGGTGATGGTGGCCATGCCCGTGCGGTCCTTCAGGGAGGCCTGCTGGGCGAGCAGGGCCTCCAGGTCGGACTGACGGCGGCTCAACTCGCCCTCCAGCTCGACGATGTCGCTGAGCCGGGTGGCCCGGTCCATCAGCTCACGCACCCGGGTCACGCTGGCTCGCTGCGAGGTGATGCGGCTCTCCACGTCGACGACCTGGTCGGTGACGTCCTGCGCCTTCGCGGTGCGGTCGAGGAGCTTGCCCGCGCCCTGGAGATCGGCGAGGACCTCGTCGTACTTCTCGGTGGGCACGCGCAGGACCACGCGCGTGTGCTCGTCGCCCTCCTCGTCGCGGGTGGTGGTCTCGTCGCCGATGTAGCCGCCCGCGTTCTCGGTGGCGGCGCGGGCCCGGTCGAGGGCCTTCGGCACGTCCTTGACCTGCACGGTCAGCGAGGCGGTGCGGATGATCCGGTTGGCGGTGAGCTTGGGCGGCGTGGTGGCGGCAGCGTCGCCCGGCTTGCCGTCCGCGGCACCGCTCCCGGCGCCCTCCGGAGCGGCGGCCTTGGCGGCGCCTCCCGCCCGGTCGTCGGCGGCGGTGCTCGCGGAGCCGGAGTCGTCCGCCCCACTGCATCCGGTGAGGGCGAGGGCGGCGGCGAGCAGCAGCCCGGCCAGGGCCTGGCCGGACCGTACGGAACGTCGTGTGCGCATGGGCGTACCCCCGAGGGTCGTGACGACTGACGCTCCTTCGACGCCGGGGCGGCCCGGGACGTTGGCGGGAAACGGTCCCGATGCGGTCACGGTCGGGACTCGTGCGGGACTCGTGCGGAAGTCCGGGGCGCCGAGGGGCTGTCAGTGGGGTCTGAGACAGTGGGGGCATGAGCGCAACGGGTACGAGCACGGGGCATGTCGTCGTCATCGGAGCCGGTGTCGCGGGCCTGTCCGCCGCCCACCGCCTGCTGGGGCACGGCGCGCGCGTGACCGTTCTCGAGGCGTCCGACCGGATCGGCGGCAAGCTGCTGCCCGGCGAGATCGCGGGCGCCCGTGTCGACCTGGGCGCCGAGTCGATGCTGGCCCGCCGCCCCGAGGCGGTCGCCCTCGCGCGCGAGGTGGGCCTCGACGGCAGTCTCCAGCCGCCGGCCACCGCCACCGCCTCGATCTGGACCCGCGGCGCCCTGCGCCCCATGCCCAAGGGCCACGTCATGGGCGTCCCCGGCACCGCCGCCGCCCTGACCGGCGTCCTGTCCGACGAGGGCCTCGCCCGTATCGAGCGCGACGCCGACCTGCCCCGCACGGAGGTCGGCGACGACGTGGCGGTGGGGGAGTACGTGGCCGCGCGCCTCGGCCGCGAGGTCGTCGACCGTCTCGTCGAGCCCCTGCTCGGCGGTGTCTACGCGGGCGACGCGTACCGCATCTCGATGCGCTCGGCCGTCCCCCAGCTCTACCAGGCCGCCCGCACGCACACCTCCCTCACGGAGGCGGTCCGCGAGATCCAGGCCAAGGCCGCGGCCAACCAGCAGACCGGCCCCGTGTTCATGGGCATCGAGGGCGGGGTGGGCCGGCTGCCGCTCGCGGTGGCGGAGTCGGTCCGCGCGCGGGGCGGCGAGATCCTCACGGGCACCCCGGTGACCGAGCTGCGCCGGGAGCCCTCCACCGCCTGGCGGGTCGTCGCCGGGGACCGCGTCCTGCACGCCGACGCCGTCGTGGTCGCCGTACCGGCTCCGGCCGCCGCCGCCCTGCTGCGCACCGAGGCTCCGGCCGCCGCCGCCGAGCTGTCCGCCGTCGAGTACGCCTCGATGGCCCTGGTCACCCTCGCCTACCGGCGCGCGGACGTCCGCCTCCCCGAGGGCAGCGGCTTCCTCGTCCCGCCCGTCGACGGCCGCACCATCAAGGCGTCGACCTTCGCCTCCCAGAAGTGGGGCTGGATCGCCGACGAGAACCCGGACGTGCTGGTGCTGCGCACGTCCGTCGGGCGCTACGGCGAGACGGAGATCCTCCAGCGCGAGGACGCCGACCTCGTCGCCGTCTCCCGGCACGACCTGCGCGAGGCGACCGGCCTGGACGCCGCTCCCCTGGAGACCCGCGTCGTCCGCTGGACCGACGGCCTGCCCCAGTACCCGGTCGGCCACCACGCGCGCGTGGCCCGCGTCCGCGAGCACGTCGGCAAGCTTCCGGGCCTCGCGGTGTGCGGCGCCCAGTACGACGGCGTCGGCATCCCGGCCTGCATCGCGAGCGCGTACGCGGCGGTCGACCAGATCCACGGCGACCTGCGCGCTGTGCAGGAGCTCACCGCCAACCCGGTGCAAAGCCTTCACGGCGGAGCGGGAGAATGAGAACCATGAGTGACGACGCCCCCACCACCGAGTCCGGCAGGGTCCCGAACAAGGGCAAGCTGGCCAAGGACCTCAACGAGGTCATCCGCTACACGCTGTGGTCCGTCTTCCAGCTGAAGGACGTGCTGCCCGAGGACCGCGCCGGTTACGCCGACGAGGTCCAGGAGCTGTTCGACCAGCTCGCCGCCAAGGACGTGACGATCCGCGGCACCTACGACGTGTCCGGTCTGCGCGCCGACGCCGACCTCATGATCTGGTGGCACGCCGAGACCAGCGACCAGCTCCAGGAGGCGTACAACCTCTTCCGCCGCACGAAGCTGGGCCGCGCACTCACGCCCGTCTGGTCGAACATGGCGCTGCACCGCCCCGCCGAGTTCAACCGCTCGCACATCCCGGCGTTCCTCGCCGACGAGACGCCCCGCAACTACGTCAGCGTCTACCCCTTCGTGCGCTCCTACGACTGGTACCTCCTGCCCGACGAGGACCGCCGCCGCATGCTCGCCGACCACGGCAAGATGGCCCGCGGCTACCCCGACGTACGCGCCAACACGGTCGCCTCCTTCTCCCTCGGCGACTACGAGTGGCTCCTCGCCTTCGAGGCCGACGAGCTCTACCGCATCGTCGACCTCATGCGCCACCTGCGCGCCTCGGAGGCCCGCATGCACGTCCGAGAAGAGGTCCCGTTCTTCACGGGCCGCCGCAAGGACATCACCGAGCTGGTGGCAGGCCTGGCGTAACTTCTCAACTCCGGGCAGGGGACCGCGCCCCTCAGGGGCGCGGGGCCGTGTCCATGTGCGGCTCCGCCGCGTGGGCGCGATCAGCCACAGACGACCCGCAGCCCGTCACCCGGCGTTACTGCGAAACGGCCGGTTCGGCGCGTGGCTCACACGCCGCGTGCCGCCCCGGAAGCCGCCCTTCAAGCAGGTACGCCTCAAGGTGCCCGTTGACGCACGCATTCGGTCCCCCAACAACCCCATGCGTCCCAGCGTCCCGCTCCGTCACCAGCACCGCCCCCGCCAGCCGCCGCTGCAACTCCACCGCCCCGGTGTACGGAGCCGCCGCATCCCGCTCGGCCGCCAGAATCAGCGTGGGCGGCACCTCACCCGGCCCGGTCCGCACGTCGAGCGGCTTCTGCCGGGGCGCCGGCCAGTACGCGCAGGGCAGGTTCGTCCACACGTTCTCCCACGTCTCGAAGGGCGCCACCCGGGCGAGCCGCGTGTTGTCGCGGTCCCAGACCTTGAACTCCGTCGGCCAGGGCGCGTCGTTGCACTCGACGGCCGTGTAGACCGCGTTCGCGTTCTCCGCCTCGGCCGCCGCCTCCGTGACCGGTCCCGCCTGCTCGATCAGCGGCTTCGGGTCGCCCTGCAGATACGCCGACAGCGCCTGCGCGCGGTGCGGCCAGTAGTCGTCGTAGTACCCGGCCTGGAGGAGCGCGCCCTGCAACTGCCGGGGCCCGACCTTCCCGCCCGCCGGCTTCTCGGCGAGCCGTGCCCGCGCCCGCTCGTAGCTGAGCTGCACCTCCTCGGGGGTGGCGCCCAGCCCGTACACGGCGTCGTGCCGGGCGACCCACTCCCGGAAGTCCGCCCAGCGGCCCTCGAACGCGGCCGACTGGTCGAGGTTGTTGCGGTACCAGATCTGCGCGGGGTCCGGGTTCACCGCCGAGTCGAACACCATCCGGCGTACGTGCGAGGGGAACAGCGCCGCGTACAGCGCCCCGAAGTAGGTGCCGTACGACGCTCCCATGAACGTCAGCCGGTCCTCCCCGAGCGCGGCACGCAGCACATCGAGGTCGCGGGCGTTGTTGAGGGAGTTGTAGTGCCGCAGCGCGCTGCCCGTCCGTTCCGCGCAGCCGCGCGCGTACGCCTTCGCCTGCGCGACACGCTCCCGCTTGAACGACTCCGAGGGGTACGTGGGCGCCTGCGAGGGGCCCTTGAAGAACTGCCGGGGCTCCTGGCAGGACAGGGGCGCGGAGCGGCCCACCCCGCGCGGGGCGTAGCCGACCAGGTCGTACGCGGCCGCGACGCGCTCCCACTGCGGCAGCAGGCCGATCAGGGGGAAGTACATGCCGGAGGCGCCGGGCCCGCCCGGATTGTACACGAGGGCGCCCTGCCGGGGCACCCGGCGCTTGCTGTTGTGCGGGTCGCGGTGGGTTGCCCCGACCCGGCTGACGGTGAGCTTGATCTGCCGGCCGTCCGGGCGCGCGTAGTCCAGCGGGACGGTCACCGTGCCGCACTCCATGGCGCCCGGCGTGTCCTGCTCCTCGGCGCACTTCCCGAAGTCGATCCCCTCCTCCTCGGCGCGCGCGGCGGCGACCGCCGTGCCGCGCCGCTCGGCCGCCGCGTCGGGCACGCCGGGGGTGCCGGGCGCGCCGCCCGCCGGGGCGGCGGTGAGGGTGGTCAGGAGCAAGGATCCGGCGGCCGAGTAGAGGACGGCAGCTCTCATCGCGTATCCCTTCGGTGCACTACGGCGACAAAAGGGATGTTTGGTCCGACCGTTGGGGAAGGCAAGCACCGCCCGCGGGTGTCGGCTTCAATGCCCCCGTGCGCCCCCGGGGCACGCCGTGCGTCAGTCGCGCGGCTCGTGGTACTCGCGGTGCGCGAAGGCCGCGCGCAGGTTCGGCTCACCGATCGCGCGGACACCCCGTACGGCGACGGAGGTCAGGAACGTACGGTCGTCCCCGGCGATCTTGGTGCGCCGCGTCAGGGCGCCCAGGAGCCGCTGCCCGGCCGGGGAGGCCCAGCGCGAGTACGGGTGGACCTCGACCCTCGCGATCGCCAGACAGCTCAGGGTGAGCGCGAGGGGCAGCGCGAACCAGACGGCGACCAGGCTGCGCGGCATGGCCGACGGAACGGGCGCCAACAGGGCGGCCGCGCCCAGCGCGAGGACGACCACCGCCGCGAGCCGCACCTGGCGCACCCCGGTCGCGACCGTCGTACGCGCCCCGTCGGGCACCGCGAGGCCCGCGCTGACGAGCCGGTCGGCGATGCCGCGCACGGCGTCGGCGGCGGCCGCGGCGGCCCGCACCGGAGCGATGCGGGACTGCCCCTCCGGGCCGATGGCCCCTAGGACGGACCGCTCCATGTCGTCCCGCCCGCGCGGGTCCACGACGGTCGCCCACCCGGTGTGGGCGAGCAGCAGCCTGCGCTGCCGCGCCATGGACACCAGCGTCAGGTCGGCGACCCGCGCGGGGCCGCCGGACAGGAACGCCGCCTCGTACAGCGTCAGATCGTGTGCCCGGTCCGTGTCCTCGTCGACGGCCGCCGCGCGTACGGCGGCCAGGCACAGTCGTGTACACGCCGTGCCCGCGACGGTCCAGGCGAGCAGCAGGAGAAGGACCCAGAACATGCCGCGTTTCTATGCCAACGGGCACGCGAACGCCATGCCTTGCTCACCATCCGGACGCAGTGTTGTCGGTATGTGACGTTCCGCTTGGTGGTCAGCTCAGTGACGGGCCCGCCGCGGCCGGCGGAAGCGTGTAGGTGGGCGACGTGGACCCCATCGGCGTCGGCGTGACCGGAACCACCTCGCCCGGGTTCGTGCCGAAGTCGAGACCCGTCGGAGTGGGGGAGCCGGTGGCCGTCGGCGCGCTCGTCGAGGCCAGGTCCCGGGCGAGGGCGTCGAAGTCGACGTAGCCGGTGGCCTCCAGGACCTTGATGTGGTCCAGGACGGTCGTGTTGGCGTCGTCGGCGAGGTCGCGCACCAGCGAGTTCTGAGTGCCGGCCCGCACCTGGGCGACGACCGAGAACACCCGGCCGTGAGCCAGCCGAAGGATGTTGGCGAACCTGCGGTCGTAGTCCGCGCCCTGTGCCGTGTCGAGCTCCCGCAGCCAGCCCCGCTGCTGCTCGTTGGGCTCGTTGGGCAGCGTCAGCCCGAGTCGCGAGGTGACGTTGCGCACCCGCTCGTCCAGGAAGGTGTGCCCCTCGACGAGGTGCTGCCCCGCGGTGCGTACGGCCTCGGTCGTGCCCTTCTGCTGTGCCTGCTGGCCGGCGGGCAGCTCCCACAGCCCGGCCAGCCGGACCTTGGTGATGAAGTCCCGGTCGAGCGCGGACAGGGGCCCGTACTGCGTCGCCACGGTCTCCGCGTTCAGTACGTCCACATCCGTGCCGGGCTGGTCGCTGTACGTCCAGAGGGGGAAGGCGAGCGCGGCGAGGGTCGCCGCCATCCCGGCGATGATGAGTCCGGTGCCACTGAATATGCCTCGGCCCTTGACGGGGGGTCGCGGTCGCATGGTGCCTCCTGCTTGCGACACCGCACGCTGGTGCGCTTCGGGTGCGGGGTTGGCATATTACTGCGGGGTTTACGCCAACTTCCGTACGGGGGCGAAGCGTTGGATCGGGGGTCATTCAGGGGCGAATGGGGGAGCGGGGCTGGGTGGCATACAGGGGTCAATGTGACCGAACCGGGCGCCGGGTGTGCGTGAGGTGGCCGTTGTGTTAACCCGAGCACACTCGACGGTGACGGACGCGTGGATGCGACGCGACCGTTCACCGGTCACCTCCGCAGCAGGACCCGCCGGGTGGCCCGGGCGAGACGGGCCGCCGGTCGGGGCGCGTGCGGCGACGGCCCGGACCGCTCCAGCCACCACTCCCGCAGTTCCCGCCGGGCCCTGCCCTCCGGCAGCCGCTCGTCGCCCAACGTGCGCTCGGCGAAATCCAGGGCGTCCTGCCGGTAGCCGCCGGTCATCGGGTGCCGGTGGGCATACGAGAGGAAAGCCGGCCGGTACCTCTCGCCCAGGATCTCCGGCAGCTCCGGCGCCACCTTCGCCACGACGTCCGCCCGCTTCCCCGCCAACGCCCGCGCCTGCACCCCCACCCGCACCCGGTCGAACCCCTCCGGCACGGGCGTCCCGGCCACCAGCGCCGACAACAGCGCGGCCTGCGCGAGGGCGAGCCGCTGGCGGGCGGGGTCGGTGACGGAGGTGGTGTGCGACGCGGCCGACGCCCGGTCGTCGGCCTCCGCGAGCCGTGGAGTCGGCTGGAGGTCGGCTTCCGCCTCCGCCCGGCCCGTGGCCACGGCCTCCCGAATGGACGCCAGCTCCCGCTCCAGTTCCGTCGGCTCGGGGAAGTTCTCGTCGCGTTCCAGGAGGACGCCCGGTGGCAGGACGCGGGAGGCGAGGTCGGTCAGGATGTCCAGGACGGGCCGGGGGACCGGGTGGGCGTGGCTGTCGTGCCAGACGCCGTCGCGTTCGAAGCCGCCGGCGACGTGGACGTAGGCGAGGGCCTCCAGGGGAAGCTCGGCGAGTGCCTTGGCGGGGTCCTCGGCGCGGTTGACGTGGTTGGTGTGCAGGTTCGCCACGTCGATCAGCAGCCGCACCCCCGTCCGGTCGGCCAGCTCGTACAGGAACTGTCCCTCGGTCATCTCCTCGCCCGGCCAGGAGATCAGCGCGGCGATGTTCTCGACGGCGAGCGGCACGGGCAGCGCGTCCTGCGCGATCCGCACGTTCTCGCACAGCACGTCGAGGGCGTCCCGGGTGCGCGGCACGGGCAGCAGGTGGCCGGCCTCCAGGCGCGGGGAGGCGGTCAGCGGGCCGCCCGCCCGGACGAACGCGATGTGCTCGGTGACCAGCGGCGAGCCCAGCGCCTGCACCCGCTCGGCGAGGGCGGTCAGCCGCCCCTCGTCGGGCCGGTCCGCGCCGCCGAGACCGAGCGAGACACCGTGCGGGACCACGGTCACCCCGCGCTCGCGCAGCCGCAGCAGCGAGTTGGGGAGGTGCCCGGGACAGACGTTCTCCGCGACGACCTCGACCCAGTCGATACCCGGCATCCGCTCCACGGCGTCCGCGATCTCCGGCCGCCAGCCGATTCCCGTCCCCAGTCGCTTCATGGTCCCCTCCCTCTGTGACGGGGGTATGGCCCCGCCCACCGGGACCGAACCGCCTGCCGGGCACCTTCAGAGCAACATTTGAGGTTCGGCCGGCGGCTTCAGCAGCTGCCCGCAGATACGCGCGGGAGGCCCCCGGTGTTCAAAGGGAACGCAAATGTCAGGCCTGGATGTCAGGCTCTGATGGTCAGGCCTTGAAGGCGACCCCGCCGAAGCTGTCCACGTCCCGCCGCCCGCCGGAGGCGGCCGGGTCGGCACGCCAGTCGGCGACCGGAGCCAGGCCCGGCTCCAGCAGCTCGAACCCGTCGAAGAACCGGGTCAGCTGCTCGGGGGTGCGGTTGACGCGCGGGTTGTCGCTCGCCTCGTTCCAGCGCTCCACCATCGCGCGCATCTCCGCCGGGTGGAACACCTCCGTGCTGTCGCAGAACACGAGGTAACTCCCCGCGGGCAGGGCGTCCTTGAGGTGTCCGACGGCCTCGTACGCGATCTCGTCGGGCACATGGGCGGCGATGCCGAGCAGCATCAGCGCCACGGGCCGGCCGAAGTCCAGGGTGTCCTCGGCGCCGCGCAGGATCGTCTCCGGTTGGCGCAGGTCGGCGTCGATGTAGGCGGTGGCGCCCTCGGAGGTGCTGGTGAGCAGGGTGTGCGCGTGCTGGAGCACCACCGGGTCGTGGTCCACGTACACGATCCGTGCCTCCGGAGCGATGCTCTGGGCGACCTCGTGCGTGTTGTCGAGCGTGGGCAGGCCGGTGCCCACGTCGAGGAACTGCCGGATCCCGGCCTCCGTCGCCAGATGCGTGACGGCGCGCTTCAGGAACGCCCGCTGGGCGCGCGCGATGTCGACGATCTCCGGGTTCAACTCCCGGATCTGGTCGCCGACCTGACGGTCGATCTCGTAGCAGTCCTTCCCGCCCAGCCAGTAGTTCCAGATGCGCGCGGAATGCGGCACATGGCTGTTGATCAGCGGACGGTCCAGTGACATGACGACTCCCGGGAAGCGGAACGGCCCTGCGTGGTCAGTGCGTTGCCGCTCTCACCGTAGCCCCATGATCCCCGTGCGAGCCCTGTGACCCCCACCTCAACCACCTCAGCTACCTCAACCACCTCAGCTACCTCAACTACCGCAGCTACCTCAACGCCGGATGATCCGCGACCACCGTGCAGCTGCCCGGCGCGATCTCGGTGAACCCGGCGTCCCGCACCAACGGCAGCCCGCTGCCCGTGAGTTCATCCCATCGGCTCGGGTCGGCGGTACGCACCGCGAGCGGGAACCCCGCGTCCCGCCAGGCCACCCGCTGCTCGTCCGACAGCTCCCACCAGGCCAGTTGGGCACCGTGCCCCGCCTGCGCCATCGCCTTCCCGGCCGACATGTCGAGGTCCGGGCTCATCCACAGCACCGGCGCACTGGGATCCGCCTCCACGGGCGGCTCCGGATCGTCGAGATCGGTCCCGGACACCTGAAGCCGAGCCAGCTCCTTCGGCCACCCGTCCAACGGCACGGGCGGAAACACCCGCACCTCCGCGGCCTTGCCGGTGACCGTGATGCCCGGCAACGCCCCGGCCCGCCGCCACTCGGCGCCCCGAGCCCGCCGCACGACCTTCCGAATCCGGGCGTCCTGCCAGTCCCGCACGACCTGCGCCCACTCGCCGTCCCCGGCCGACCGCTCGTCACTGAGCATGACGAGCACCGCACGGGCAGCGGTCTCCAGGGCGTCGGTACGGGCGGGCGGTGCATCCCGCTCGATGCGGACGACGAGGGGCAACACGAACTGGGGTGCCTGGTCGCGTGCGCTGGGCTCGGACCGGAAGGGACTCTCACTCACGCGCGCAGGCTACTTGACCCACGCGCAGGCCTAGGCTCCGGTCCGCTTCTCCAGGCGGCTGCCACGCGGCAGGGTGAGGGACATGATGTCGCTGGGGGCGTCCAAGGCGATGCGGTGCCATCGCCCCTGCGGCACGACGACCGCGGTTCCGGGCGTCAGCTCGAACTGCTCCTCCTCTTCTCCCGGCCGCTGCGGACGTAGGCACAGGCGTATCCCACCGGTGAGGCAGGACACGACTTCGTCCGCCTCGGGGTGGAGTTCCCAGTGGCCGGCGTGGACGTCGGCGTCGGTCTCCACATGGAAGGTCATCAGCTGCCAGCCGTCCCGGTCGGTGTCGAAGACCGGCTGCTCGGCCAGCACCCGGCCGCCTGGGCGAAGGTGGATGAAGGAGGCGAAGAGATCGATCGGCGTGACGGTCATGCGGGGAGCCTTACTTGGTGAGGGCACGGCGCAGGGTGGCGCCGAGTGCGGCGAGTTGCCGCTGCGAGACATCGGCGGACTGGATCGCCAGCGACCCGTGGAAGGTGCCGGGCCACTGGCGCAGCTCGACCGATACGCCCGCCTGGAGCAGGCGCAGCGCGTAGTCGATGCCTTCGTCGCGGTTCGGGTCGAATTCCGCGGTGGCGACGTAGGCCGGCGGGAGGCCGGACAGGTCGTCGGCGCGCGCCGGTGCGGCGTACGGCGTGGCGGGCCGGTCGCCCAGATAGTGTCCCCACGCCGCGGCGCGTACGGCGCGCGTGTTCCAGGGGGTGTCGGTGAAGTTCCGCGCCGACCAGGTGTGCGAGGCGTCGTCGAGGATGGCCTCGTTGAGCAGTTGGAAGCGGATCGGCGGGCCCTGCTCGTCACGTGCCCGCAGGGCCACCGCGGCCGCGAGGTTCGCGCCGGCGCTGTGGCCTCCGACCGCGATCCGGTCCGGGTCGATACCGAGTTCGGCCGCGTGGTCGTGCGTCCACTTCAGTACGGCGTAGACGTCGTCGAGGGCGGCCGGGAACCGGTGCTCGGGCGACAGACGGAAGTCGACGGTGATCACGACCGCGCCGGAGGTGTCCGCGATCGGAGCGGCCCACAGGTGCTCGGTGTTCAGGGAGCCGACGACCCATCCGCCGCCGTGCAGCCAGATGACGGCACCCTGGGACTGATGCGGGCGGTAGATCCGCACCGGCACGTCCGGATCGGCGGGCACCGTACGGTCCTCGATCTCCAGGCCCGAAGTGTCCGGTGCGGGCCTCGACGTGGCCAGGTCGGCGTAGATCTTGCGGTAGGCGACCAGGTCGGTCAGGTCGGTGCGGGGGAGCAAGGGGATGAATGCTTCGAGTTCGGGATCCATGCCGGTCATCCTCACCGGCAGCCGCTCCGGGATCATCCGCCAACTGTCGGGTGTCGCACGTGAATTGCGCACCGATCGGCGCTTCTTCTCCTCGCCACGGGGGCCTATCCTCCTGCCATGGAGGCGCTGGCCGTACGGCTGTCGGGACTGGACTCGTACGTCGAGGGCGCGATCCGCGTCGTCGCGTTCTACGACACGCTGATGCGCCGACGGGTGGATCTCCCGGCGCTCGCGCGGGCCTCGGCGGGCCTGGCCGAGTGCGTGGCCGGGATCCGGCTCCACGGCACGGGGCGGGCGATCCGGATCTCGCCCGACGGCAGGGAAGCGTCCTCCGCGCCGGCGCCCGCGTCCACCACGGTGCCGATCACCCTCGACGAGGAGGAGATCGGCACGGTGTGGCTGGAACGCCCCGGCCCGCCGAATCCTCTCGACGAAGTGCTGCTGGACCGGCTCGCCATCGCCGCCGCGGGGACCGTCGAACGGTACGGCCCGGCCCGTACCACCATGGCCGACCCCGCCCTCGTCGAACTGGTGATCAGCGCCGACAGCGACGAGACGGCCAGAGCACGGGCGCTACGGCTCCTGGGCTTCACCGCCGACCTGCCGGTCCACGTCGTCGCCGTACGCTCGCGGCTTCCGCTCGACCGGATCGGCTCCCTGCTCTGCCCCGCCCGCCCCGTGAAGGCGGCGTCCCTCGCAGACGTGGGCGTCATCCTGGCCACCACCGTCGACCCCGCCCGGATTCCGGCGGGCGTGAGCGCGGGCATCGGCGCCGCCGAAAGCCCCGACCGCTCCTGGCAGCAGGCCCGCACCGCCCTGCGCTTCACCACCCCACGCCGACCGGTCGTCCACTACGACGAACTGGGGGCGTTGGCGCTGCTCGCCCAGGTGCCCCCAGACGCCGCGCGGGACAACGCCGACGTGAGTGCGCTCGCCCGCATCGCCGGCCACCCCGAAGACCTGGAGACTCTGGACGTCTACTGCGCCACCGGCTCCCTGCGCCGGGCCGCCGACGTTCTCCACCTGCACCACAGCAGCGTCGCCCGCCGACTCGAACAGATCGGAAAGACCCTGGGCATCGAACTCACCGAGCCCACCGGCCTGATACGGGCCAAGCTCGCCCTCACCACGTGGTGGCTGCTCAACGAGTCCTGAGTGCACGCGCGCCACGAGATGATGACCCCATGCATCGCGATCTCCGGCTGGACAACGTGGGCCGCCGATATGCCCTCCGCGGCCCCTGGGTGTTACGCGGCATCGACCTGACGATCCCCCCGGGCACCCTCACCCGCGTGGACGGACACAACGGCACCGGCAAATCCACCCTCCTCCGTCTGCTCGCCCGCATCGACGCGCCCACGGAGGGCCGCGTCACCGGCCACCCCCGCACGGCATACGTCCCCGAGCGCTTCCCCTCCGCCCTCCCCTTCACCCCCCTCGGCTACCTCACCCACCTCGGCACCGTCCACGGCCTCTCCCGCCCCTCGGCGGCCCGCGCCGCAGGCGACTGGCTGGAGCGCTTCGGCGCGACCGCCTACGCCCGCACGCCCATGGCCCAGCTCTCGAAGGGCAGCAGCCAGAAGGTCGCCGTCGCCCAGGCCCTCCTCGCCGAACCGGAGTTGCTGATCCTGGACGAGGCCTGGACCGGCCTGGACGAGGACGCCCGCGCCGAACTGGAACGGGCGGTCGCGGAACGCACCGCGGCCGGCGGCGCGGTCGTGTTCGTCGACCACGACCCGCGCCGCCTCGCGGGCGCCCCCGACGCGACGTACGCCGTGCACGAGGGCACCCTCGCCCGCCGCACCGAACAGCAACAGCGGACCGCGCCGACAGGCCCCCAGGTGCTCGTCGACGTGCGGGCGCCGGCCGGCGGACCGCCCCCCGCCGAGGCCGCCCGGTGGATCACCACCGCCGAGGAGACCGCACCCGGCACCCACCGCCTCACCGTCCCCGCGTCCCACTCCGACGTCCTGCTCCGCACCCTGCTGACCGCCCGCCCTGCGTGGCACGTGATGAGCGTCGGCCCGGCCCCCGTCCCCGCCCCCGACGGGAGCACCCGATGACCGCCTTCGTGGTGCGGCGCACCGCCCCCCTCCCCGCCCCCGACCGGAGCCGCAGATGACCGCCCTCCTCCGCTACCAGGCCGCCCTGCTCATGCGCTCGCAGCGCTGGTTGCCGCCGGTCATCCTGTACGCGGCGTTCCTGGCCGTCGGCGTGCAGAGCGGTCAGCCGGTGCTCGACTCGCTGGGGTACACGGCCGCCGCTCTCCTGCCGGTCGCGGCCTGGCTGGTGCGGATCTGTGTCACGGGTGAGCCGCCCGCCGCCCGCGCCCTGGTCGCCGCCGCGGCCGGACCGGGGCGGGCACACCTGGCGAGTCTGTTGACGGCGGCGGGCGTGGCGGCGGTGCTGGGCGTGGCCGCGACGCTCGTGGTGACGTTGATCAGCGATCCGGTCAGCGCGGACCACCAGCGGCGCGTCCCGCCCCTCGAGGCCTGCGGCGCCGGTCTGCTCGCCGCCCTGACCTGCGCGCTGCTCGGCACGGCCGTCGGCGCGCTCACCGCGTGGCCCGTGCTGCGCTCGCCCGGCCGGGCGGTCCCGACGCTGCTGCTCGCGGCCCTGCTGACGCTGGTCGTGACGGGTTCACCGGCGCAGGCGGCGGTCAGCGGCCTGGTCACCGGATCGCGCTCCGGCACGGTCCCGCTGCCCCTGCTGCCGACGGCCGCGGCCGCCCTCCTCGCGACGGCGTCCTGCGCCGCGGCCTGCGCGCTCACCTCGCGCAGGTCGGCCTGAGCAGGTCAGCCCGAGCAAGCAGTGCGCTGCGCCTCCTGCCACTCACACACCGGGCAGAGCGTGATCCCCTTGTACGACTCCGGGTACTCCGTCGGCTTCCGGCACATCACGCACTCCGCGTACAGCGGTCCGTCGGCCCTGGGCGGCCGGGTCGCGTCGATCAGGCAGTACGAGTTGTCGCTGTCGTCGCTCATGCCTCCAGCGTACGAGCCTCAGCGCCGCCCGTACGTGGCCCCGATCAGCTCGGACACCTTCACGAACCGGAAACCCCGCGCCCGCAGCTCGGGCACGACCGCGCGCACGGCCCGCTCGGTCGTCGGGGCGGCGCTGCGGGTGCAGTGCAGGACGACGACGGACCCCGGCCGCACCCCGTCCAGCACCTGCCGGGCCACCGCGTCGGCGTCCGTCGCGAAGGCGTCACCGCCGACCACGTCCCACTGCACCGCGGTCACACCGGTACCGGTCAGCGCGCGCAGCGCCCGGACGTCGTAACACCCGCCGGGGAAGCGGAAGTACGGCATGGCGTGCGGCACGCCCGCCTTGCGGAAGGCGGTGTACGCCCGTTCCACGTCGGTCCGCATCCGGTCCTCGGGGACGGTGGGCAGTCCGTAGCAGTCGCCGGTGAAGGCGTAGTGACTGTAGGAGTGGTTGGCGACCTCGAAGAGCGGGTCCCGGCCGATGGACCGGGCCTGGACGGGATACTGCTCCGCCCACCGGCCCGTCATGAACACGGTGGACGGCACCCTCAGTTCCCGCAGCGCGACGATCAGCTCCGGGTTGTCGAAGTGCTCGCCCGCCGCCGCTCTGGGCCCCTGCCCGGCGGTCATGTCGGCGTCGAAGGTGAGGGCGACGACCTTGTCCTGTGTCCGGGGCCCGTTGCTGAAGACGGGGATCAGGCCGGCGGGCCCGGGCGCGAGGGTGGGAGGCCGGGTGACGGTGGCCGTGGGGGCCGGGCGCGGGGCGCGGGGTGCCTCGGGGGCGGTGGCCGTGCCGCAGGAGGTGAGAACGGCGGCCCCGAGGGCGCAGACGGTGGTGACACGTCGTACAAGAGGGATCACTGTACGAAAGTATGGCGATGTGTCTTATATACCCGGCATCCGTGGCCGCCAGGTCACCCGCTCGGAGTCACCACGCGAGCCGCCGCACTGAATGATCCGCTCACCACTCCCGCCGCTCCAGCGGCCGCGTCGCCGGACCCTGCACCACCTTGCCGTCCGTGTCGAAGCGGGAGCCGTGGCAGGGGCACTCCCAGGCGCGTTCGGCGGTGTTGAAGGCGACGAGACAGCCGAGGTGGGTGCAGCGGGCGGACAGGGCGTGCACCTCGCCCTCCTCGTCGCGGTAGATCGCGGCGTGCTTGCCGTGGACGCGGACCACGGCGCCCTCGCCGGGCGGGACGGCGTCCACCTCCGGTGTCGTCCGCAGCCGGTCGCCGACGAAGTGGCGGGCCACCTGCGCCTGGTGCTTGAGGAACGCGGGAGCCTCCCGTACGGCGGACAGGACGCGGCGCGGGTCGTACAACTCGCTCCACGCGCACTTCTCGCCGGTGATCAGCGCGGTCAGCAGCCGGCCCGCCATCACCCCGCCGCTCAGGCCCCAGCCGCCGAAGCCGGTGGCGACGTAGGCGTGCCGGGCGCCCGGGTGCAGCGGGCCCACCAGCGGCACGGTGTCGGTGGAGTCGTTGTCCTGGGTGGCCCAGGCGTGGGTGAGGCCGACGCCGGGGAAGTGCTCGCCGGCCCAGTCCGCGAGCCGCTCGAAGCGGGCCGGGGTGTCGCCCGTGCCGGGTGTGAAGTGCTCCCCGGTGACGACGAGCAGCCGCCGCCGGCCGTCCTCCCCGTACGGCGCCGTCCGTACCGAGCGGGTGCCCTGCTCGGGCGTGATGTACATGCCGTCCGGGTCGTACTCCGTGTCCAGGGCGCCGGCGACGACCAGCTCGCGGCGCGGGGAGAGCCGGGTGAACAGCAGGGCCCGGTCGAAGATCGGGTAGTGCGTGGCCACGACCACGTCCCGGGCGGTCACCGTCGCCCCGCTGTCCGTCGCCAGACGGCACGGCTCGCCCTCGTCCAGTCCCACCACGGTGGTGTCCTCGTACAGCCGCGCGCCCCGCGCCGCCAGGCCGTCGGCGAGGGCCAGCAGGTACTTGCGCGGATGGAACTGCGCCTGACCGGTCACCCGCACCGCGCCCGCCACCGGGAACGGCAGCCCGGTCTCCGTCACGAACGACGCCGGCAGCCCCGCCTCCCGCGCGGCCTCGGCCTCCGCCCGCACCTGAGCGACCCGGCTCGGGTCGCGGACGTACGTGTAGGCGCTCCTGCGCTCCCACTCGCAGTCGACGCCCAGCTCGTCCGCCACCTCGGCGACGTGCTCGACCGCCTCCGTCTGGGAGCGGGCGTACAGCCGCGCCCCCTCCGCGCCGCGGGTGCGCCGCAGCCGGTCGTAGATCAGCGTGTGCAGCGCGGTGAGCTTGGCGGTGGTGTGCCCGGTGACCCCGGCGGCGATCCGCCCGGCCTCCAGCACGGCCACGGACCGCCCCGCCCGCGCCAGCTCCCACGCCGTGCTCAGCCCCGCGATCCCGGCGCCGATCACGGCCACGTCCACGCTCAGGTCCTCCGACAGCGGCGGACGCGCGAGCCCCGGGGCAGTCTCCAGCCAGTACGAACCCTTGACGTGCCGGTAGTCGGTCATGCCGGCCGAGTACCCCCTCAGCTGCCCTTCAGCAGCCGTCCCCGGCACCGCGCCGCGTCGAAGTCCGTCTCGGTGGGGGTCCAGCAACGCTCCACGGCGATCTCGTGGGCCTCAGCCGCCGGGGGTGCCTCCGGCGTCGTACGCCGACAGGTCGGGCCGGTTCGCCCACGGGCAGCCGCAACAGCTCCCGCAGGCCGGCCGTCCCGTGCGGCGCGTCCTTGTCGGTCACGGGGGCACCCCCTGTCGCTCCTGTGGGTGTCGCTACCCCCGCCACGGCCCCCGGACCGCGAATGTCGTGCCCGGGGTGTAGCAGTTGACGTACATCGTCTCGCCGTCGGGGGAGAAGGTGACGCCTGCGAACTCGCCCCACTCCGGTTCGCCCGGCGTTCCGATGTTCTGGCGGCCGCGGGCCATCGCGTACACCTCGCCGCGCCTGGTGACGCCGAAGACGTGCTGGGCGCCGTTGCCGTCCTCGCAGACCATGAGGCCGCCGCCGGGGGCGAGACAGATGTTGTCCGGCGACTCGCCGGGGAGCTGGACGTCGGTGTCCGGGCCGAAGACGACCACCAGCGTCAGACGGCGGCGCGCCGGGTCGTAGCGCCACACCTGGCCGAAGTGGTCGGCGGCCGAGCCGGCCTCGGCGACGGCGAACGACGACACGAAGTACACACTGCCGCCGCCCCAGTAGCACCCCTCCAGCTTCTGCGCGTGGGTGATGCCCTTCGGGCCGTAGTCCTGGAGGCGGGTGGGGGTCTGGGCGGCCAGCGGATCCGGTACGTCCACCCACTCGATGCCGTCGAAGGTGGCGCCCGTCTCCTGGATCGAGGACAGGTCGGGCACGCCCGGCACGCGCATCGCCTGGAGTCTGCCGCCCGCGCGCAGCGAACCGACGCCGCCGAGCGGCCTGTTCGGCAGGAAGCGGTAGAAGAGGCCGAACGGCTTGAGGAACGCGTCCTCCGTCTCGTACACCACGCCCCGGTACGGATCGATCGCGATCGCCTCGTGCTGGAAGCGGCCCATCGCGGTCAGCGGCACGGCACCGGTGCGCCGGGGGTGCGCCGGATCGACCTCGAAGATGAAGCCGTGGTCCTTGGTGTAGCCGTTGGTGCCGGCCTTGTCCTCGGTCTCCTCGCAGGTCAGCCACGTGCCCCAGGGGCTGGGCCCGCCGGCGCAGTTGACGGCCGTACCGGCGATCGCGACCCGCTCGGAGAGCACGTCGCCGTCGGCGTCCAGCGTCAGGGCCGTACAGCCGCCCTTGCCGGCCGGATCGTAGGTCAGGCCGTCGACGGTCGGGACGGGGAACTTCGCCGTCGGGCGGTTCTCGTGGTTGCGGACCAGATGGACGCGACCGTGCCGACCGGCAAGCGCGGTCATGCCGTCGTGGTTGGACGGCACCGGCCCCTCGCCGGAGCGCAGCGGGTCGCCCTCGCGGGACAGCACCCGATAGCGGAATCCTTTCGGCAGGTCGAGCAGGCCGTCGGGGTCGGGCACGAGGGCGCCGTAACCGGTGTGGCCCAGGGTCTGTGCGGCGGCGCTGTTCGCGAAGAGGTCGGAGAGGCTTCCGGCGAAGGCGATCGAGACGCCCAACGCACCGGTGCGGGCGAACAGCTGACGCCGTGTGGATCCACTGCGGGTGGACATGGAGCAACCTTCCTGCTGGCGGACAGGACTGTGACCCCGCTGTGTGTATCACGCGCCGTCGATCACCGGTACCACGCGCGTAGCACGTGTCACGGGCCGAGGCTCTGTTGCCCCGGCGTCTGCGGTGGCGTCTCCTGCGGTGCCTGAGGCGGTGTCTCGTGTGGCGCCTGTGGTGATGTCTCGGGTGGCGCTTGCTGTGATGTCTGGGGCGCCCGCTCCAGGAACCGCAGCAGCTCCACCGGGAACGGCAGCACCAGCGTCGAGTTCTTCTCGGCGGCGACCGCCACCACGGTCTGCAGCAGCCGCAGCTGGAGCGCGGCGGGCTGGTCCGACATCGCCTGCGCCGCCTCGGCCAGCTTCTTCGACGCCTGGAGTTCGGCGTCGGCGTTGATGATCCGGGCCCGCCGTTCGCGGTCGGCCTCGGCCTGCCGGGCCATGGACCGCTTCATCGTGTCCGGCAGCGACACGTCCTTGATCTCGACGCGGTCGATCTGCACGCCCCAGCCGACGGCCGGGCTGTCGATCATCAGCTCCAGTCCCTCGTTGAGCTTCTCCCGGTTCGACAACAGGTCGTCCAGTTCGCTCTTGCCGATGATGGAGCGCAGCGAGGTCTGTGCCATCTGCGAGACGGCGAAGCGGTAGTCCTCGACGTTGACGATCGCGGCCGACGCGTCCACGACGCGGAAGTACACGACCGCGTCGACCCGCACGGTCACGTTGTCGCGGGTGATGCCCTCCTGGGCGGGAATGGGCATCGTCACGATCTGAAGGTTGACCTTGTGCAGCCGGTCCACGGCGGGGATGACGAGGGTGAATCCCGGTGCGCGCGCCTCGGCGCGCACCCGTCCCAGCCGGAAGACCACGCCGCGCTCGTACTGCTTCACGACCCGCGCGGCGGCCGCGAGATACACCAGACCCGCGGCACCGACCGCCGCGGCCGCTCCCAGCAGCTCCTGGAGCATGACGACCTCCTCGTCGAGGCCCTTTATGTCTGCTCCTGACACGATATGCCCGGCTCGAGATCCTGGTCGAGCCAGAATCCCGGGCCGGGCTTCGGTGGGTGCCTAGGCCGGCTCGGTCACCTTGACCGGTTCCGTACCGACCGAGCTGTGCCGCTCGGCCCAGCTCTCCAGCGCCGTACGGCAGGCGTGGTCCAGGTGGTGCAGGCCGGACAGGTCCAGCTCGACCGGCCGGTCCTGGGGCAGCGACTCCAGGCTGTCGAGGATCTTCGGAAGCCTGAGGAAGGTCGCGTTGCCCGACAGGTACGCCTGGACGGGTCCGGCGCCCTTGTCGACGATCTCCAGCCGGATGTGCGAGGCCTCCCAGGCCGTCTTGACGACGGCCAGCGCGAGACCGATGAGCACGCCCTCGAACATGCTGACCGCGACGATCGACACGGCCGTCACGACGAGTATCAGCGCCTCGCCGCGGTGCTCGCGCCACAGCCCGACGATCTGCCGGACGGGGATGAGCTTGGCGCCGGCGTGCACCAGGATGCCCGCCAGGGCCGGGATCGGGATGTACGCCAGCACGTCGGGCAGCAGCGCCGCGAACAGCAGCAGCCACACGCCGTGCATCACCCGGGACGCCTTCGTCCGCGCGCCCGCCTGGACGTTGGCCGCGCTGCGCACGATCACCGCGGTCATCGGCAGTGCGCCGAGCACACCGCACACCGCGTTGCCCGTGCCCTGGGCCACCAGCTCCTTGTCGTACTCGGTGCGCGGACCGTCGTGCAGCCGGTCCACGGCCGCCGCGCTGAACAGCGACTCGGCGGACGCGATCAGCGTGAAGGCGATGACGGTGCCGATCAGGCCGACGTTCGCGAGCTCACCGAACTCGCCCAGTGACGGCGGCTGGACGGAGCTCAGCAGGCCCTGCACCTCGACGGTGGCCACCGGCAGGCTGAACACCAGGACGGCCAGCGTCGCGAGGCCCACCGCGGCGAGCGGACCGGGGACCGTACGCAGCTGCTTCGGCATGCGCTTCCACAGCACCAGCACGGCTATGGTGCCCGCGCCGACCGCCAGAGAGGTGAGCGCTTCGGTGTTGCCGAGGGCGTCCACGAGTGCCCCCGGCAGTCCGGCGATCTTCCCCAGGCCGGATTCCGGGGCCTTGACGTCGACCATCGAGTACAGCTGTCCGGCGATCAGCACGAGGCCGATTCCGGCCAGCATGCCCTCGACGACGGAGACCGAGATGGCCCGGAAGTAGCGCCCCAGCTTCAGGAGGCCCATGAGGATCTGCAGGGCGCCGGTGAGGAGCACGATCACACCGAGAACGGGCAGCCCGAACTCCTGCACCGCTTCGTAGACCAGCACGGTCAGACCCGCGGCCGGTCCGGACACCTGCAGGCTGCTGCCGCGCATGAGCCCGGTGACGATGCCGCCCACGATGCCCGTGATGAGCCCGAGCTCGGCCGGCACACCGGAGGCGACGGCCACGCCGACGCACAGCGGCAGCGCGACCAGGAACACCACGAGGGAGGACGCGAAATCCTGCTTGAGATGGGGGAACTTGCTCTGCTTGGTTGCTTGCTGGGTTTCTTGCTGAATCGTCTGGTCGCTCATCGGGGCGCTCACAGACCCTCGAAGGCGTCGGTGTCCGCGCTGTGTTCGCGGACCGCTCCGGTGTGCACCTCGTAGTACCAGCCGCGTACCCGCAACTGGTCGTTCGCCAGCCGCTTCTCCACGCACGGGTAGGAACGCAGTCGCAGCAGCTGGGCGAGCACGTGGTTCTGCACGGCCGCGGCGACGGTCGGGTCGGCCGCGTCCACCGCTCCCGGCTCGTCGGCGGCGTGCGCGAGCCAGTCACGGACGGCGGGCACGGCGTCGAGGTCGTCGCCGCGCACGAGAGCGCCGACGGCACCGCAGTGCGAGTGACCGCAGACGACGATGTCCTGGACGCCGAGGACCTCCACGGCGTACTCGATGGTGGCTGCCTCGCCGCTGGGGCGGTCGGAGCCGTAGGGGGGAACGATGTTGCCGGCGGTGCGCAGTTCGAAGAGCTCTCCGGGACGGGCGCCCGTGATCAGGGCGGGGACGACCCGGGAGTCGGAGCAGGTGATGAACAGCACCTGCGGAGACTGGCCTTGGGCGAGCTGGGCGAACTCCTCAGGGCGCTGTCCGAACGTGCGGGCGTTGTCGATGAGGGGCTGCATGACGTGGTGACTCCTCCTGGCGCGCCGTGGGGGCGCGTCGGATGTGCAGGACAGGGTGGGGGGAACTGCTCTGCTGTCAGCAGCGGAAGACCTGGAGCGCTGCCGGAGTGTGGGCTGTCGAGGATCTCGACGATCTGTGGAGCAGGACGCCGGGCACCGCCTGTCGGCGGTCGGGCGCGGGGTCCTGTGCCCGCAGGGGGCGCTCGGGCGCCTGGGCCGCCGAGTCGGCCGTGGCCCGGAAACGGTCGCGGGTGCGGGCCGGGCTCGTCGTGCCGCCCGAGTGGGCGCAGTTGCCGGATGTCACCCGCTCGTCGCGCAGCGTCTTGGCCTTGGGTTTGATTCCGGGCTGAGCTTTGGCCTCGACCTGACGGGGCGTGTGCGCGGGTGCGAAGGAGGGCGTGACGGTGAAGAAGGGGAGCGCGAGCAGGGCGGCGGCGAGGATCGAAATCAGGGTCCGGGCCGTCGTACCTCGGAACATGCGCCTCCCTTCCGGCCATTCACGCCTCTAGTCCAGACCAACGATTGGTCAATGACTGGTCAAGAAGCACGTTAACCCTGCGAAGTTGTTTGCAGGGTTAACTCGGTGTTTCGAGTTCAAGAGAGCGTGAAAAGCACAGGTTTTCTGGCGTGATCTTACCCTTGACCCGGAGGGAGTCTTCAGTTATTGGCTCGTGCGGACGTTCGATCAGGCGGGCTCGACGAGCCGCTTGGCGTCCCGGGCCAGCGCGGTGAGCCGGGAGATCGCCCGGAAGTACTTCTTGCGGTAGCCGCCGTTCAGCATCTCCTCGCTGAACAACTGGTCGAAGGGCAGCCCCGAGGCCAGGACGGGCACCTCACGGTCGTAGAGCCGGTCCGCGAGGACGACGAGCCTGAGGGCCGTCGACTGGTCGGGCACCGGCCGCACGTCGGTGAGGCAGACGCCCTTCAGGCCGTCCGTCAGCGCGCCGTATCTGCTGGGGTGGACGCGGGCGAGGTGCTCCAGCAGGTGCGGGAAGTCGTCGAGGGAGGCGCCCTCGGTGGCGTACGCCGCCTTGGTCACCTCCTCGTCGGAGTACGGCGCCGGTGCCTCGGGCAGCCCACGGTGGCGGTAGTCCTCGCCGTCGATGCGCAGCGCGCGGAAGTGCGCGGACAGGCCCTGGATCTCGCGCAGGAAGTCGGCGGACGCGAACCGGCCCTCGCCGAGCTTGCCCGGCAGGGTGTTGGAGGTGGCGGCGAGCGCGACGCCCGCGTTCACCAGCTTGCCCAGCAGGGTCGAGACCAGGACGGTGTCCCCGGGGTCGTCCAGCTCGAACTCGTCGATGCACAGCAGCCGGTGCCCCGAGAGGGTCTGCACCGTCTGCTGGAAGCCGAGGGCGCCGACGAGGTTGGTGAGCTCGACGAACGTGCCGAACGCCTTCAGCGCCGGCTCGGCCGGGGTGGCGTGCCACAGGGAGGCCAGCAGGTGGGTCTTGCCGACGCCGTAGCCGCCGTCCAGGTAGACGCCGCGCGGCCCGGCGGGGACCTTGGGCGTCCTGGCCTTCCCGAAGCCGAACAACCCGCGCCTTCCGGCACCGCTGGCGTGCGCGCCGCCGAGCCCGCCCGCGAAGCCCTCCAGGACCTTGACGGCCTCGGTCTGGCTGGGCTGCTTCGGGTCCGGGATGTACGTGCTGAAGCGCACCGAGTCGAACCGCGGGGGCGGCACCATCTCGGCGACCAGCCGGTCGGCGGGGACGTACGGCTCACGGGTGCACAGGGACACGGGGGCCGCGTCGGCAATCGGGCTGAGACCGGAGGACGCCTGGGCGGAGGTGGAGGAGGACACGCTTACCCATGCTAGAGGGCGTGCCACACTGCACGGATGCGACGCCTGTTCCCTGTGACCGACCAGACAGCGACGAAGACCGCCTCCGGCGGGGGCGGCAGGGGAGAGAGGGATGCGGCTGAGGCTGGGGCTGCTCGGGCCTCGGGGGCTGCTGGGGTTCGTGAGGCTGATGCGGTTTCTGAAGCTCTGGACGCCGGTGGGGTCTTCGGTGCTGGAGGCTCCGGGGAGACCTCGGAGGCCGGCAAGGCCTCCCGGGCCGGTATTTCCGGGGAGGCCCCGGGGGTCGATTCCGGCCACGGTGGTGTCCCCGCGGGTGACGGATTTCCCGGGGGTGATCTCGTCGACCGGGAGTGGAGTCTCGACGAGCTCGCCGCCGCCTACGCCTATCCCGAGGCCGGGCCCGGCGGGCGGGAGCCGTGGCTGCGGGCCAACATGGTGTCCACGCTCGACGGCGCCGCCCAGCACGACGGCCGCTCGCACCTCATCTCCAGCACGGCCGACATGCGGATCTTCGGTACCCTGCGCGGCCTCGCGGACGTGGTGGTCGCCGGCGCGGAAACGGTACGCCAGGAGGGGTACCGGCCGGCACGCGTGCGTGCGGAGTTCGCCGAGCTGCGGGAGGCGGCGGGGCAGGCCCCGGCCCCGGCGATCGCGGTGGTCTCAGCCAGTCTGGAGCTCGACTTCACCCTCCCCCTGTTCACCTCGCCGGTGACCCCCACCCTCGTCCTGACGGGCGCCGCGGCCTCCCCGGACCGGATCGCGACCGCGGAGAAGGCCGGCGCCCGCGTGGTGATCGCCGGTGACGGCGTCGGCGTGGAACCCGCCCGCGCCGTACGGGCCCTCGCCGACCTCGGACACACCCGGCTGCTCACCGAGGGCGGTCCGCGGCTGCTGGGCCAGTTCGTGGCGGCCGGCGTGCTCGACGAGCTCTGCCTGACCATCGCCCCGCTGCTCAGCGCCGGTGACGCGCAACGCATCGCGGGCGGGCCGTCGGTGGCGGTACCGCGACACTTCGAGCTGGTGTCCCTGCTGGAAGAGGCCGGGTTCCTGTTCAGCCGCTACCGTCGGTCCTGAAAACTGGCGGAATCATCCCTTCCGCCTGGATTCCGGCGGGCACACTGGAGGCCTGGTACGGCTCACGGAGGGAAGAGGGTCCACGGGATCCCATAGGAGAAGGGGCGCTGGTGTTCACAAGCGTTTTGATGATCGAGAAGGCCCTGACGTCCGCCGACGTGGAGTTCGTCACCACCTTGCACGGGGAGGAGCAGGTCTACTTCCACGTGCTGCTCCAGCCACGCGGCGACCAGGCGGACCGGCTGCTGAGAGCCATCGACGACGTCGCGCTCGGCGAGCTCGACGAGGCGAAGCGGGAGCGGGAGACGCCCGAAGGGGAGGAGGCGAAGGGGTTCGGTGAGAGGGCCCTGGAAGTGTCCCTCCAGGCGCTGCATGCCTCCGGCAGTGAGGCGGAAGGGCGGCTGGTCGAGGATCATCCGTTGGATGCGCTGAAGTCCCTGGCGGGGGAGGTCGAGGCGGACGAGGTGATCGTGCTGACCGACCCCCACTACGTGGAGGAGTTCTTCCACCGGGACTGGGCGTCGCGGGCGCGGCACAAGGTCGGCGTACCGGTTCTGAAGCTGTTCTCGCACAGCAAGGCGTGAGGCGTTCCGTACGGCCACGGCGTGTGCCATAGGGTTCGGGATGACTGAACGTTCGCCGTACCACCCAGGAGACACACATGGCACCCGGCCTTCCCACCGCCATGGACCGACCGCACTTCATCGGCATCGGCGGCGCCGGGATGTCGGGGATCGCGAAGATCCTCGCCCAGCGCGGGGCGAAGGTGGCGGGCAGTGACGCCAAGGAGTCGGAGACCGTCGCGGCGCTGCGGGCGCTGGGTGCCACCGTGCACATCGGGCACGCGGCGGAGCACCTCGCGGACGACGCCGGCTGTGTCGTCGTGTCGTCGGCGATCCGGGCGGACAACCCGGAGCTGGCCCGGGCGGCGGAGCTGGGGATTCCGGTGGTGCACCGGTCGGACGCCCTCGCGCGGCTGATGGACGGGCTGCGTCCGATCGCGGTCGCCGGTACGCACGGCAAGACCACGACGACGTCCATGCTGGCGGTGTCGCTGTCCGAGCTGGGCCTGAACCCCTCGTACGCGATCGGCGGCGACCTGGACGCGCCCGGCTCCAACGCGCTGCACGGCGACGGGGAGATCTTCGTCGCCGAGGCGGACGAGTCGGACCGCAGCTTCCACAAATACGCGCCCGAGGTCGCGATCGTCCTCAACGTCGAGCTGGACCACCACGCCAACTACGCCTCGATGGACGAGATCTACGAGTCCTTCGAGACCTTCGCGGGCCGGATCGTGCCCGGCGGCACGCTGGTGATCTCGGCGGACCACGAGGGCGCGCGGGAGCTGACGCGGCGGCTGGCAGGCTCGGTGCGGACGGTGACGTACGGCGAGGCGGAGGACGCCGACGTGCGGGTCCTGTCCGTGGTCGCGCAGGGCCTGAAGAGCGAGGTCACCGTCCTGCTGGACGGGCGGGAGCTCACCTTCGCGGTCTCCGTCCCGGGCCGGCACTACGCGCACAACGCCGTCGCCGCGCTGGCCGCCGGTGCCGCGCTGGGCGTCCCGGCCGAGGAACTGGCGCCCGCGCTGGCCGCGTACACGGGCGTCAAGCGGCGCCTCCAGCTGAAGGGCGAGGCCGCGGGCGTCCAGGTCATCGACTCCTACGCCCACCACCCGACCGAGATGACGGCCGACCTGGAGGCGATGCGGGCGGCGGCCGGTGAGGCGCGCATCCTGGTGGTCTTCCAGCCGCACCTCTTCTCGCGTACCCAGGAGCTGGGCAAGGAGATGGGCCAGTCGCTGTCCCTCGCGGACGCGTCGGTCGTGCTGGACATCTACCCGGCCCGCGAGGACCCGATCCCCGGGGTGACCAGCGAGCTGATCATCGAGGCGGCGCGGGCGGCGGGCGCCGATGTGACGGCGGTGCACGACAAGGCCGAGGTGCCGGCGGTGATCGCGGGAATGGCGCGGGCGGGTGATCTCGTTCTCACCATGGGCGCGGGCGATGTCACCGACCTCGGCCCGCGGATCCTGGACCGTCTCGCAGCGCAGTAACAGAAGTAAGGGGTTGGCCCTCATGTCGTACGACGTCGAAAAGCCCGACGAAGAGTGGCGGGCGGAGCTGACCCCGGCCGAGTACGCGGTGCTGCGGCAGGCCGGCACGGAACCCGCCTTCATCGGTGAGTACACCGACACGAAGACGCAGGGCGTGTACGCCTGCCGGGCCTGCGGCGCCGAACTGTTCACCTCGGACACCAAGTTCGAGTCCCACTGCGGCTGGCCGTCCTTCTTCGACCCGAAGGACAGCGACGCGGTCGAACTCATCCAGGACCGCTCCCACGGCATGCTCCGCACGGAGGTCCGCTGCGCCCGCTGCGGCTCGCATCTCGGGCACGTGTTCGAAGGCGAGGGCTATCCGACGCCGACGGATCAGCGGTACTGCATCAACAGCATCTCGCTGAGGCTGACGGCGGACGAGGGCTGACGCAGGTTCCCGCACTTTCGGGGCATTCCCGCTTCGCGCGCACTATCGTCCAGGCAGGCGGCACGACGAGGGGGGCGCCGAGCGATGCGGTTTCTGTTCGTCCATGGCACGGGGGTGCGGCGCGAAGGGCATGACCAGCTCCTCGGCCGGGTCCGCCGCCGTCTCCTGGAGCGGTTTCCCGAAGCCTCGGTCGCTTCCTGCTTCTGGGGGGAGGAGTTCGGGGTGCCCCTCGGCGCGGGAGGGCGTTCGGTCCCCGCGCACCGCCGGACCCGCGCCGTGGGCGACGTGGCGGTCGCTCCGCCGGACCAGGAGGCGGCCGAGTGGGCGCTGCTGCTGGCCGACCCGCTGTGCGAAGTGCGGGTGCTCGCCGACACGGAGGGCGACACGGACGGTGGCTTCGGCCTGCCGGGGGTGCGGGCGCCGGGCTCCGAGGTGATGGAGCTGCTGGCCAAGTTCCCCACGGACCCGGAGGAGGGCGACGAACTCGGCGGGCTGCTGCGCGGCACCGGCCTGGCCCGCTCCTACCCGGCCGCGCTGGAGACCGTCCTCGCCTCGGACGAGGCGACCCGTGCCGCTGCGAACGCCCTTGAGGAACCGGCCGCCCGGGAGCTGGCCGTCGCGGTCGCCAGAGGGGTCGTGGCCGACGCCCTGGCCCGGGCCGGTGCCGACGCGGAGTGCACCGGTGCCGAGCGGGACCGGATGGTCGAGTTGATCACGGCCCGGCTCGGGGGCGACGCGCGATGGCCCGGCGGCCGGGCGGCGGCGCTGCTCGGCAGGCTCGCCCTGCGCGTCACGGCCCAGCCCGCCCTCAACCTGTGGCGGGGGTCGATCACCGAAGGAGCCACCCCGTTCCTCGGGGACATCCTCCGCTACCAGGCCAGAGGGCAGGCCCTGCGCGACCACCTGCACCGCACGATCACCGCCCATGACGGGCCGACCGTGCTGATCGGACACAGCCTGGGCGGTGTCGCGCTGGTCGACCTGCTCGCGCAGAGCGCCGCGCGCGGAGAACCCGTTCGGGGTCCGCAGCTCGTGGTGACCGTGGGCTCCCAGGCCCCCTTCCTGCACGACCTGGGCGCACTGGCCGGCCTGGAGCCGGGCGACCCGCTGCCGGAGGGGTTCCCCCGCTGGCTGAACATCTACGACCGGCAGGACCTGCTGGCCTTCCTCGCGGAACCGGTCTTCCCGCGCGACCCCAGGGTCACTGACCACGAGGTGAGCAGCCGGCAGCCGTTCCCCCCGTGCCACAGCGCGTACTGGAAGATCGACGGCGTCTACGACGGGATCGCGCGAGCCGTGGCGGAGACCGGGTGACCGACCGGAACGGCCTCCTCCCCCCGACCCTCAGCCCGGAGCGGACGTTCGCGCTGGTCGTCGGCGTCGAGCAGTACGCGATCACCTCGCGCTGGAACCTGCGGGGCGCGGCGCGTGACGCGCTGCGGTTCGCCGAGTGGCTCACCGGTCCTGGACAGGTGCCGCCTGACAACGTCCGGCTGTTGCTGTCTCCACTGGACCCGCAGTGCCTGGACTGGTCGGCCACCGCGCAGCTCGCCGCCCTGCGGGACCGATACCGGCCGGCGACCGAGGAGAACGTGCGGAACGCGCTGTTCCGTGAACTCGCCAAGTGCGACGGCGACATGCTGTGGATCTACTGGGCCGGGCACGGCTTCCTCGGGAAGCGCAACATGATCCTTCCGTGCGCCGACGCCTACGACGGGGAGATCCGGCACCTCAACCTGGACTCCGCGTTGTACTGGTGGCACACCGACCGCGTGAAGAGAGGCTGCTTCTCGCTCCAGGCGGCCCTGATCGACGCATGCCGCGTCGAGGTGCCGCGAGCGATGAACCTCGGCAGTGTCGACTACGGGGGCGGTGCCTTCCAGAACGAACGGTGCCAGTTCGAGCTGTACGCCTCCCGCAAGGGGGAGACCGCGAGGAACGACGCGGAACGCGCGGCGGGCCAGTTCACCGAGGTCCTGCTCGGCGAACTCGCGGACCGGACCATGCTCGACTGCATAGCCGACCTCAAGGAGATCGGCCGCCGGGTCCAGCGGCGCTGTGCGGAACTGCGCGACAACAACGAGGGCTGGCAACTCCCGCAGTTCATCTGGGGCCGCGACTGGGAGGAGAACTCGTTCCTCGACGACGGTCCGCAGCCTTGTCCACCGGCCGCAGCCCGGCTCGACCAGCCCGCATGGGACGGCCTCGGAACGCTGTTCGCGGACCGGTCCCTGCCCCGACACACCTACGACGCCTATACCTGGGCGTTCGAGGTCACGGGCTGCGCGCCTCCCGTCCACATGGGGCTGCCCGGCGAGAGCCTGACCGGCATCGCCGTCGACCTCGACAGAAGGCAGGGACACCAGCCGGACACCCCGCTGACCCTGCCGTTCGTGCGCTTCCTGGCCGACCGCGCCCGGACGACCGACCCGGACTGGGCGGACCGGCTGAACGACTGGGTGGAGCGCACCCGGCAGCGGCTGGACGCACCGCCCCTGCCGCCGCCTCCGTCCCGGGTCCGCAGCGCCGTGCTGCACCTGCGGCTGGAGCCCGCCCCCGACGGCGAGGACCTCTACCTGGCCCGCATGTGGCTGCGCCGGGACACCACGACGGCGATCTGGGAGTCGGAGCACCACCCGCTCACCCTCGACCAGGTGCGGGAGGAGCTGGTCCGCCAACTGAAAGGCGCGGTGCACGCGTTCGGCGCCGCCTCGGACCCGGACCCGCACGCCTGTGTCGAACGCGTCGAGTTCGATGTGCCGTTCGAGCTGCTGGACGTCCCCTTCGACCAGTGGGCCGTGCCGGTCCGGCGCGGCCGGACGCGCCCCCTCGGTGTGCTGCACCAGGTCGTCGTCCGCTGCCCGGAGGAACGGGACGACGCGCGCGCGGCCTGGGTGCGCAAGTGGAACTGGCTGCAGGCGCAGGGTGGCAGGTTCCCGGACGCCGTAAGCGTGGTGACGGACCATCAGATGACCGACGCCCTCGGCGTGGACCTGGGGGTCGGACAGGCACCCGCCTGTGTGGTGGCCTCGGGCAACCGCACGCTGGACGTGCTCGACGCGGTGCTGGAGGGCGGCGTACCGGTGACCGTGTGGTGGCGCGACGGCGGCCCGTCGGCGGGCGGTGCCGAGGCGGCGGAGCTGGCCGAACTGCTCGCTGCCGACGAAGACGGCATACCGACGACGAACGTGCTGACCCTGCCCAGTCAGGTCCAGGACCTGCGCCGTGGCCGGGTCGCGGACCCGGCGGCAGGCGGCACCGACAGCCGGCTGGCGCTGCTGTGGGACGATCCCGACCACACGATGGACGTCCGGTCCCTGCGCGGCCCGGCGGCAGCGGACCCGTCCCGACCATGAAGGATCCAGGGGGTGCCCCGATGGCGGGGACGGAGCAGGACTGGTGGCTCTACCAGGGAACCGGCTGCACCGAGGAGCGCCGCGAGCGGCTGAGGACCACGCCCGCGCCGCCGTGGCGCGAGTTCGCCGACACGCCCGGTCCGTCCTGCACGCCACCGGCCTGCGAGGGCGCGGCGTGGGAGCGGACCGTGAAGCGCGGCGAGGGCTACGTCCCCGGCAGGGACGAGAGCGATGTCGTCAACACCGCCCTGTATCTGCGCAGGCCGCTCCTCGTCACGGGCAAGCCGGGCGTCGGCAAGTCGACCCTGGCCCACAGCATCGCGGCGGACCTGGGGCTCGGACCCGTGCTGCACTGGCCCATCACCAGCCGCACGGTCCGGCGCGACGGCCTCTACCTCTACGACGCCATCGGTCGCCTCCAGGAGGCCAACCTGGACCGGGCGCTCACCACACCGGCCGGCCCCGTGGGCCCTCCCGTGCCGGACGGGGAATCGGCGGGCGGGGAAGCGCCGGACGCCGAAGGGCAGGAGCCCTCGTCGATTGCCCGGTTCCTGCGGCTGGGCCCCCTCGGCACCGCCCTGCTGCCCCAGGACCAGCCCAGGGTGCTGCTGATCGACGAGATCGACAAGAGCGACATCGACCTCCCCGGAGACCTGCTCACC
This sequence comes from Streptomyces sp. NPDC002888, assembly GCF_042888465.1. NCBI lineage: Bacteria > Bacillati > Actinomycetota > Actinomycetes > Kitasatosporales > Streptomycetaceae > Streptomyces > Streptomyces sp. NPDC002888. The sequence goes on from NZ_JBIAPU010000008.1 coordinate 56,939, forward strand.
CTGTTCGAGGACGGTGGATTCGAGATCCCCGAACTGGCGCGTCTGGCCGCCGACCAGCCCGAGGTGGCCATCGCCACCGACGACGCGCAGGACCGGTACGTGACGATCCGGCGGGGCCGCGTGCAGTGCCGCTACTTCCCCGTCGTGGTGCTGACGAGCAACGGTGAGCGGGAGTTCCCCCCGGCCTTCCTGCGCCGCTGCGTACGCCTCCACCTCCAGGCGCCGGACGCGGAGAAGCTGGCCCGCATCGTCCGCCGACGGCTCGGCGTCGACGTGGCGGAGTCGACCGAATACCAGCAGCTGCTCCTGGACTTCCTCGACCGCAGGGCCGACGGGGATCTGGCGACGGACCAGCTCCTCAACGCCATCCAGCTCCGGCTCAGCCGGGCCTGGACGAACCCGGAGGACCGCGAACGGTTCCTCGGCACCGTGTTGCAGCACCTGACGGGGCCCTCGGCGTGAGAGGCGGACGGAGCCCCGTCCGCCGGAAACGAGCCGACGCGTGATCGAGGAGCTGCTCGCCGCGTTCGCCGAGGACGGCACGGACGTAGGCGTGGACGAGGTCGCGGACGTCCTGTGGCTGGCCGCCCGGGTGGCGGCCGCCGCCCGCACCCCGCGCCCCGAGCCGCCCGCCTCCGAGCCGCTCCCGGCCCCCGGACAGCGACGGCCCGCCGCACCCGCCCGTGAGCCGGAGGCGGAGCTCTTCCCGAGGCGGTCCGCGACGAAGGGGGACGAGGCCGGTCGGGACGGCGCGCGCGGGGGCGTACCGCTGCGCGTACCACGCGCTGCCGCGCTGCACGACCCGCTGGACCTCATGCGCTCACTGCGGCCCCTGGGCCGGCGGGCCATCGGCGGTCCGGGCGACCGGCTGGACGAGCAGGCGACCGTGGAGCACAGCGTCGAGCAGATGCTGCCGTGCCCGGTGCTGCTCCCGGCCGAGAGCAGATGGCTGGACCTGGCCCTGGTCGTCGACACGCACCACTCGATGCTCCTGTGGACCGACCTGGTCGACGAACTGCGCCGGGCCCTGACCAGCAGCGGCGTCTTCCGTGACGTACGGACCTGGTACCTGTCCGGCACGGTCGGTGCCGGGACCCCCGGGGTGGCCCACCGCCCCGGCGCGCCGCCGCGCGACCCCGCGGAGATCGCCGACCCGTCGGGGCACCGGCTGATCGTCGTGGTCACGGACACCGTGGCCGACGGCTGGAGACGGGGCGCGCTGCACGACGTACTGCACCACTGGAGCGGACACAACTCGGTGGCCGTCCTCAACGTCCTTCCGGAACGGCTGTGGTCCCGCGCCGCCGTCCGGCCGGTGTCACTGTCGCTGCGCGCCGACCGCCCGGCACGGCCCACCCGGTCCTGGCAGCGCGCAGCCGCACCGCGCCGCACCCGTGCGCGGCACCGGCTCGGCCCCGCGCCGACGGCCGGGACACCGCCGGTCGTGCCCGTGGTGTCCGCGTCCCCCGGGAGCCTCGCGCGGCTCGCCCGGCTCGTCTCCGGCGATGCCGGCCGGCACCGCTTCGCCTGCCTGCGCCTGGACGTGCGGCGCGCCGACGACATCGGCACGGAGGCCCCGACCACGGGCGCCGCCCCCGACCCGCTGGTGGCCGTGGAACGGTTCCGGGCAGGCGCTTCACCCACCGCTCAGCGACTCGCCGCGTACCTGGCGGCGGTGCCCCTGACCCTGCCCGTCATGTCGCTGGTACGCCACAGTCTCCTGCCCGGCTCGGAGCACGGTCACCTCGCCGAGGTGGCCCTCGGCGGGCTGTTCGAGCCGTGGGGTACGACGGGTGCCGATGTCCCGCCCGACGACTTCACGTTCGACTTCCTGCCGGGTGTGCGCGACGCGCTGCTCGGCTCCCAGCTCCGCGGTGACGTGGCCGCCGTGCGGGAGCTGGTCCGGCAGAGCGTCTGGGACCACCTCGACCGAGGCCAGGGCTTTGGCGGGGAGTTCACCGCGACGCGGGTCGGCCGGGGCGCGTCCGGTCGGCGCCGGGTCGAGGCGGACGAGCAGTCCTTCGCCGAGCGGCGGCCACGTGAGACCGGGCAGGAATCCGGGCGGACCGAGGCGGACTCCCCGAGCGGCCCACCACCGAGCGGCCTCGCCGGTCGCCTGGTCAGAGTCTCGCCCCTGGTCTCCACCGGCGGCGACGGCGGAGTCGGCCTCCTGCTGACGCCGCAGTTGGTGCTCACCTGTCTGCAGGCCCCGGCCGGCGGCGACCCGGGGTACGTCGTGAGCGTCGACGGCCGGGACATCTACGCCTGGGTCGTCTGGAGCGAGGGCCGTACGCCCGGTGCCGGCCTGCTCCTCACCCAGGAGGACGTCCTCGACGCGGACACCTGGGCGCAGCGCGCTCCGGAGCGGCTCCGCTGGGCGTCCCAGGGGGACTCGGCACCGGTGCCGGTGGACATCGACGCCTTCTCCGAGGTCGGCGATCCGGTCCGGCTGGGCGCAGAGGCACACCCGGCGGGCAACGTGCTGAAGGTCGACATCACCGCGCCCCATCCCACGACGGGGTGGCCGCAGCTCGCGGGGGCACCGCTGTCCAGGGACGGTGAGTTCAGCGGCTTGGTCGTGGGGCGGGACCGGACGGGGACGAGGCTCGTCGCGCTGTCCGCGAGCCGGTTGCTCGGTGAAGGGGAGCTGCAGCAAGCACTCGCCCAGGCCGGTCATACGCCATACGCACGCGAGTCGGCGGGACCGTTGTGCCTGGCCGTTGAGATCGTGCGGCGGGACGGCTCCACCACCGATGGCGGACAGAGTGAGCACGAAGTGGCCGATCTCCTCGTCGAGTTGATGGCCGGTGCGGAGGTCGACGGCACAGTCACGCGGCAGGGCGGACCGGGCAGGCCCGATCTGCTCGTGGAGCTGGACGCTCCGTTCGCCCTGCCCGGTCTCGGCCGCCTCCTCACCGAACTGTCCGACAGGCTGGCCCAGTACGGCGACCGGACGGGCACCGGGATGACCCTCGTCATGGCGGTCGCGCAGGAGTCGGAGGGCCGGGATGCCACTGCGTTGCTCAGGCACCCGGGCTTCCGCGACCGGCATGCCGGGATGGTGTTGTGGCCGGGCGAAGGCCCGCTGCTGCTCGCCGTGTCCCCCCTGGTGCACTTGCGCATGATCGAGGCCCTGGACCCGGAAAGCGGGTCCAGGTGGTTCATCCCGATCGGAGGCCTGGGGCCCGGTGCCCCCATCGGCTGGTTCCGGACCAGCGACTGCGTACGCTTCGGACGGGCCCTCGCGGTGCTTACGGATGCGGACCCCGTTCCGGTTCGCTGCGGCTTCGGAGCGGACGGCACCGACGGCGGGGGCTGCGTCGGGCGGGCGCTGCCGGGATACGAGGCCTGCCTGGAGCATGTGTCGGCCGAGGAGCGGCGGCGCTACCTGGCCACCCTGCCCTCCGCGGTGTCGGTCGACTTCTCCGGCACGACCTTCTCGCAGGCTCTGTTGGCGGAGCTCCTGAGGGCGCTCGCGGATCCGGACCTCACCCTCCACCCGGTCCTCGGGCGCGCGATCTTCGACCGGGCCGTCTTCAGCGACGGCTGTGACTTCCGGGGTGTCGAGTTCTTCGAAGAGGCGCGGTTCGACCGGGCCGTGTTCGCGGGTCCTGCCCGCTTTTCCGGGGCCCTCTTCCGGGGCACCGTCTCGTTCGATCGTGCTGTTTTCAGCGACCAAGCCGACTTCGACACGGCCGCATGCAACTCCGATGCCTCCGTGTGCCGTGCGGTCTTCGAAGGCCGGGCGAGCTTCGCCGAGGCCCGGTTCAGCAGCACGGCCTCCTTCGACCACAGCAGATTTCGCGATGCGGCACTGTGGACGCGTGCACATTTCGGAGGGGCGGCCTCCTTCGCTCAGACCGTGTTCGAAGGCCTGGTCGACTTCAGCTCAGCGGAGTTCGACGGGGCGGTCGACATCGCGGGCAGACGCTTTGCAGGCGGCTCCGAGACCGGCCTCCTCGCCGTTGGGGACACTGACGAGCCGGCCTACCTGCGCAGGCTGATCGGCTCGGCACAGGCCGTGGTGTTCGGCTTCGACGGGACCCTCTGCCGGCTCTTCGCCGGGCGCGGTCCCGAGCACATGGCCCGCGATCTCGCCGAACGGCTCCGCGCGCGCGGCCTGGGCGCGCTGCTCCCGGCCGGTGACGCGGTCGACCCCTATGCCCTGCTGAGCGACATCTCCCGTGGGTATCCGGGCAGTGATCTGGTCAGGGAACTGGACGAGCGTCTGACGCGGCAGGAGCTGCGAGCCGTGACCACGGCCTATCCGATCGCCTATGCGGACCCCCTGCTCCGGTCGTTGTCGGCGATCGGGACGCCCCTCGCCGTCGCGACCCACTGCTCTCCGAGGGCGGTGCAGGCCTACCTGGACAGCCGGGCGCTGGCCTCCGTGGTCGGGCACGTCCACGGCCGCTCCTCGAGCGGCGAAGCCTTCCCCCCGCCGAGCATGCTTCGGGCCGTGAGCGCCCTGGGTATCGCCCCGGCCCAGGCCCTCATGATCGGCGCCACGCCCGCCGACTACCGGGCGAGCCGGGAGGCCGGCGCCCGGTTCCTCGGGCTCGCGCGCGATGACCGGGCGTCCGAGCGGCTGCGCGCGGAGGGAGCGGACGCGGTCGTCCGTTCCTTGGAGCCTGTCCTGGCCGTGATCCGGGACATCGCGTCCGGCCGACCCCCGTCCGACTGAACCTTGCCTGACACGGTGAATCACTCATCCAATTCTTCTGTTGACTTTCGGTTAAGTCAGCCAGATGATGTCCGGGGTGACCCACACCGCGCACGACACCGTCGGTCCTTTCCTTCCCTCCGCCCTGGACGAGGCGGCGCACCGCTGTCTCGTCGCGGGCTTCGAGGGCACCACGACCGTCCCCGACACCCTGAAGCGGCTCATCGACCGCGGACTGGGCGGGGTCATCCTGTTCACCCGGAACGTGCGGGACGCGCAGCAGGTCCGGCAACTGACCGACACGCTGCGGGCGTTGCGGCCGGACCTGCTCGTCGCGATCGACAACGAGGGCGGCGGCATCGGGCACCTGGTGGGCGCGAGCGCGCCCGACGTGCCGGGCTCCTGGGCGCTCGGTGTCGTCGACGACCCCGCCCTCACCGCCCGCTGCGCCGACGCGCTGGCCGGACATCTCGCCTCACTCGGCATCACCGCCTCCTACGCCCCCGTCGCCGACGTCCAGCACCGGCCGGAGAACCCGATCGTGCGCACCCGCTCCTTCGGCGCCGACCCCGGGCTGGTCTCCCGTCATCTGCGCGCCTGGATCGCCGCCACCGAGGCACGCGGCGTCGCCTCCTGCGCCAAGCACTTCCCCGGCCACGGCGGCACGGTCACCGACAGCCACCACGAGACGGCGGTCGATCCGCGGCCGTACGACGAGCTCGACCTCGCGCCCTTCCGGGCCGCGATCGACGCGGGCGTGCCGATGCTGATGAGCGCGCACGTGGTCTTCCCCGCGCTCGACCCCGACCGTCCCGCCACGCTGAGTCCCGGTGTCCTGGGCGGCCTGCTGCGCGACGAGCTCGGCTTCGACGGGGTCCTGGTCAGCGACGCCCTGGAGATGAAGGCCATCGCCGACCGTTACGGCGAGGCGGCGGGCGCCCGGCTCGCCCTCGGCGCCGGGGCGGACCAGGTCATCGTCGCCGTACCCGACCTGGCCACCACGCTCGCCTGCCGGGACGCGCTGCTCGACGCGCTGTGCGCCGGGGAACTGGCGGCGGAGCGGGTCGAGGAGGCCGCGGGTCGGGTGCGGCGGCTGGCGGAGCGGTACGCGGTCCGGGCGGGGGCGGGTGTAGTGGAGTGCGGGCCGGTGGGCGCGGGCGCCGGGGCCGGGGTGCTGGGTGTGGGCGCGGTGGGCGGGGGACCGGGCGCCGCGGTCTCGTGGGACGTGACGGCCGGGCTGACGGCCGCGCGGCGGGCCGTGCGCAGTCGGGAGCCGCTCCCGGCGCCCGTGCCCGGCGCCCACGTCGTCGACCTCTTCCCGCTGCCGCACCCCGCCCTCAACTGGGGCGGCGAGGACCTGCTGACCGAACTGCGCGCCCTCGACCCCGCGGCCACGGGGACGGCCGTCGCCGGGGAACCCGAGAACGCCGAGTCCGTCCTGGCCGCGGCCCTGCGAGCGGCCGAGGGGCGTCCGTTGGTGGTCGCCGTGTGCGATGCGGAGCTGCACCCCTGGCAGGCCGGCCTGCGCGACGCCCTGCTGGCGGCACGACCGGACGCGGTGCGGGTGTCGACCGGGTTGCCGGAGGCGGCGGACGGCGCGGGGGTGGTCTGCTCGTACGGGCGGGGGCGGGTGAACCTGCGGGCGGCGGCGGAGGTGCTGGCAGGGGTGTGAGCGTCACTCCGTGGGCAGCAGTTCCTTGATTCCGCGTGCCGTGAGGTGGTCCGGGTCGTCCGCGCGCTCGGCCAGGACCACCGCCGGGCGGGCGCCCTCGGTGCGCAGCCGCATCCACGCCTCGAAGAAGGCGCCGCCCGGGCCGGACGCGGAGCGGGTGGACGGGGTGCAGTCCAGGACCAGGGCCGTGTCGCGCGGCGGGGGCGGGACGGGCTCGGTGCGTAGGGCGGTGATCGTTTCGGCCAGGGCGTGCGCCATCGGCTTGGGGCGGCCCGCGGAGTCGAAGAGGCCGAGGGTGTACTCGAGTTCCGGGTAGTCGGCCAGGGCGCGGTCCACGTCGTGGGAGCACCACCAGGTCACGCCCCACAGGCCCGTGCAGCCGGCCGCGTTGCGCAGGGTCGCGCGGGCGAAGCCGGGGGCGTCGGGCGCCGGGATGTGCGGTTCGGGCGCGCCGGTCTCCTGGACCCAGACCGGGCGGGCCGGGTCGGTGGCGTAGGCCTTGGCGAGCTCCACTCCGTACTCGGCGAGGTGCCGCACCTGCGGGGAGCGGGGGCCGTAGCGGCGGGCGCAGTCGCCGGAGAAGACCCAGGGGTGGACGGTGGTCAGGTCGCCCTTGCGGGCGGAGGCCTCGGGGGTGAAGGGGTGGTCGTCGCCGTACCAGGCGGCGTCGTACGCGGAGTGCGTGACCAGTCCGCCGCCCTCGCCCAGGCCGTCCCGCGCGGCGGCCAGCAGCGTGTCGAGGTAGTGGTCGACCTCGTCCGGGGTGACCGGGTTGTGCTCGACCAGGTTGTTCAGCTCGTTGCCGAGCTGCAGCCCGAGGACGTTCGGGCGGCCGGCGAGGGCGCGGCCGAGCGTGCGCAGGAGCGTGGCCTGGGCCTCGATCGCGTCGGGGTCGCTGAACACGTTGCGGTGGTGCCAGGTGCGGGTCCACTCCGGGTAGAAGTCGAAGCTCGAGAGGTGGCCCTGCACGCCGTCCACGAGGACGTCGAGTCCGAACTCACCCGCCAGGTCGACGAGTTGTGTCAGCTGGTCGACGGCGGTGGAGCGGATGAGCGTACGGTTCGGCTGGAGGAGCGGCCACAGGTGGAAGACTCGGACATGGTCGAGGCCGAGTCCGGCGATCTGCGCCAGATCTTCACGAGCGTGACCCGAATCGAAATCGTGCCAGGCGTGGAACCAGCCCCGTCGAGGCGTGTAATTGACGCCGAACCGGAGCGGCGGTGCGGGCGCGGTGGACGCGTGGGGAGTGGCGATGGGGTCCTCCTCCGGTCGGGCTTGTCTCCGCCGAATGTATCAACCACCATGGGCGCCAATGAATAATTATTTGAACCAGGATTTCGCCGCCGGTGCCTACGTCGTGGGTGTCGACGCCGGTGGCACCCGGACGCGCGCCGTCCTGGCCGCCGTGGAAGGCGGCGGGCCGCAGGGTGAGGGCAGCGGAGGGCCGGGGAACGCGCTGAGCGTCCCGGTGCCGCAGCTCACCGCGCACCTGGTCGAGGCGGTGGGCCGGGCGGTGCCGGAGCGGCTGCGGAGGCGTGTGGTCGCGGTGGCGGGCGGCTTCGCGGGGGCCGCGCGCACGGCGGACGAGCCCGGCCGGGTCAGGGCGGAGGCGGCCCTCTCCGCGGCGCTGGAGCGGCTGGGCATCGCCCCGACCTCGATCGAGATCCACAGCGACATCGAGGCCGCGTTCGCCTCAGCGCCCGGGCATCCCGCCGACGGGATCGCGCTCGTGGGCGGGACCGGCGCGGTCGCGGCCCGGATCGAGGGCCGCGTGTGCGGTGCGACCGCGGGCGGCGACGGGTGGCTCCTCGGCGACGACGGCAGCGGCTTCTGGATCGGCAGGGAGGCGGCCAGGGCAGCCCTCCGCATGGCGGACGGACGCGGACGGCCCACGGTGCTGGCCGGTCTGGTGGGGCGGGAACTGGGGGTGCCGGGGGATGTGCTGCCGGGCGGGGAGCTCCTGGGAGGGGGCCGTGGAGGCGGCGGGGCGGGGGACTGGCCGGCGAGCGGTGTACTGCCGGGGGAGGTCTCGCTGGGTGACGCACTGGCGGGTGAGGCGGTGACGGGGGAGGCCCTCACCGGGGACGGACTGCCGTACGGCCGTGAAGGCGGCCCGCGCTGGACCCGGGCGCAACGTGTGGCCTACCGCATGCATGTGCTGCCCGCAGTGATGGACCGGCCGCCGGTCCGGCTCGCCCGCCTCGCCCCGCTGGTGACGCTGGCCGCCCAGGACAAGGACCCCGTCGCCGAGGCGATCCTCCAGGAGGCGGCCGACCATCTCGCCGACACCGTCGAGGCGCTGGCACCGCGCCCGGGTGAGCGGCTCGTCGTCACGGGCGGCCTGCTCGGCCCCGACGGCCCCCTCCTCGCCCCCCTCACCGACCGCCTCCGCCTCCTCGGCCTCACGATCGACCGCGTCACCGACGGCTGCCCGGGAGCGGCGGCCCTGGCCCGCCTCGCCCTCGCCCACGAGGACTGACGCCCGCAGGGAAAGGACCGACGGCATGCCGACCCCGCACCACACGGCCGACCCGGCCGAGAGCTCACCTTCGACGGCCGACACGGCTGAGGGCCCGGGTCCGACAGCCGACACGAGTGAAGCCCCGCGCCCCGTGCCCCCGACCGGGGCCCGACCCGTGGCGGCACCCTCGCTCGCCGCCGAGTCCCGCACCGCAGACCCGATCCTCCCCCCGTACCGCGACCCCACCGCCCCCCTCCCCGCCCGAGTCGCCGACCTCCTCTCCCGGATGACCCTGCGGGAGAAGGCCGGTCAGCTCAACCAGCGGATGTACGGCTGGGACGCCTACCGGCGCACCCCCGACGGCGGCTTCGAGCTCACGGAGGCGCTGCACGCCGAGACGGACCGTTTCGAGGGGCTCGGGGCCCTGTACGGGCTGATGCGTGCCGACGCCTGGTCCGGGGTCGACCACGGCAGTGGACCGGGGGCGCGGGACAGCGCGGAGCTACTCGACCTCGTGCAGCGCCACGTCGTCGAGCGCAGCCGCCTCGGCATTCCCGCGCTGTTCGTCGAAGAGGTCCCGCACGGCCACATGGCCCTGGACGGCACCGTCCTGCCGGTGAACCTCGCCGTCGGCGCCACCTGGGACCCGGAGCTGTACGCGCGTGCCGCCGCCCACTCCGCCGCCGAACTGCGGGCCCGCGGCGGGCACATGGCACTCGTGTCCGCCCTGGACATCGCGCGCGACCCGCGCTGGGGCCGCACGGAGGAGTGCTTCGGCGAGGACCCGTACCTGGCCGCCCGGCTCACCGAGGCGCTGGTGCGCGGCATGCAGGGGGAGCTCGGGGAGCCCGACGCGCACTTCGCCGCCGACAAGGCCCCCGTCGTCCTCAAGCACTTCGCCGGTCAGGGCGCCACCGTCGGCGGCCGCAACTCCGCCGAGTCCGAACTCGGCCGGCGCGAGCTGCACGAGATCCACCTCCCCGCCGCCCGGGCCGGCGTCCGCGCCGGGGCCGCCGCCGTGATGGCCGCGTACAACGAGGTCGACGGCACGCCCTGTTGCGGCAACCGCGCCCTGCTCGACGGGCTCCTGCGCCGGCGCTGGGGATTCGACGGGCTGGTCATGGCGGACGGCCTTGCCGTGGACCGGCTGGCCCGCATCACCGGGGACAAGGTCTCCGCAGGGGCTCTCGCCCTCGACGCCGGTGTCGACCTGAGCCTGTGGGACGAGGGCTTCACGCACCTGGAAGAGGCGGTCGAGCGGGGACTGGTCGGCGAGGAGGCCGTCGACGCCGCCGTGGCCCGCGTGCTGCGGCTCAAGTTCCGACTCGGGTTGTTCGAGCGGCCGTACGGCCATCACGGGCCCGCACCGTCGGCCGAGCGCGGGCGCGAGGTGAGCACGGCGCTCGCCCGGGCCGCGGTCACGCTTCTCCACAACGACAGCGGCGTGCTCCCGGTCAGCCCCGACGTGTCCCGGCTCGCCGTCCTCGGCCCGCACGCCGACACCACCGCCCACCAGCTCGGCGACTACACCGCCCCCCAACGCCCCGGCACCGGCAGCAGCGTGCTGGACGCGCTGCGCCGGCTCGCCCCGCCCGGCACCGCCGTCCGGCACGCCCGCGGCTGCGCCCTCACCGGCGACGACCGCACGGGCATCCCCGAGGCGGTCGCCACGGCCACCGCCTCCGACCTGGCCGTCCTGGTCCTGGGCGGCAGCAGCGCCCGTACGCCCGACACGGAGTTCGACGCCAACGGGGCCGCGCGCACGGCCGTCTCCGAGATGACCTGCGGCGAGGGCGTCGACCTCGCCGGACTGCGCCTCGGCCCCGCCCAGCACGCGCTCCTCGACGCGGTCACCGCGACCGGCACGCCCACCGTGGTCGTCCTCGTCCAGGGCCGCCCGCACGCCGTCCCCGAGGCGGCGGACCACGCGGCCGCGCTGCTCACCGCCTGGTATCCGGGGCCCTGGGGCGGCGAGGCGGTCGCCGAGGTGCTGCTCGGGCGCGCGGAACCGGTCGGCCGTCTGCCGGTCTCCGTCCCGCGCTCGGCGAGCCAACTCCCCGTGTACTACAACCACAAGGACACCGAGTACGGCGGCTACGTCGACGACAGCGCCGAGCCGTTGTACTCCTTCGGTCACGGGCTGTCGTACACGAGCTTCGCGTACGGCCCGCCGCAGGTGGACGGGCGAACCGTCCGCGTCGACGTCACCAACACCGGCCAGCGGTACGGCCGCAGTGTCGCGCAGCTCTACATCCGCCGCCTGCGGACCCCCGTCTGGCCCCGCACCCTCGAACTCCGCGGCTTCCAGGCCGTCGACCTCGCGCCGGGCGAGACCCGCACGCTTGCCTTCCCCCAGCTCGGCTCCGGTTCGCAGACCACGGTGGAGATCCGCGTCGCCGAGTCGGCGCGGGCGGCGCTCACCGCCGTACCGACTCAGAGCTTCACGGCGCCCGACGACACTCCTCTGTAGAACCACCGCTGCGTGATCACGAACAGCACCAGCACCGGGATCACCGAGATCACCGAACCCGCCATCACCAGCCGCTGGTCGTAGCCGAACGACGACGACTGAAGCCGTGCCAGCCCGAGCGTCAGCGTGAAGTGGTCCTCCGTGCGCAGCACGATCAGCGGCCACAGGAAGTCGTCCCAGGCACTGATGAAGGTGTTGATGGTGACGACGAGGAGCGCGCCGTACGCGGACGGCAGGTACAGATACCGGAACCGCTTCCACTCGCCCGCCCCGTCGAGCATCGCCGCGTCCTCGATCTCGCGCGGGACGGCGAGGAACGCGGCCCGCATGATGAGGACGTTGATCGCGGCGACGAAGCCGGGCAGCCACACGCCGGCCAGGTTGTCGACCAGGCCCAGGTCCCGGATGCTGAGGAACAGGGAGACCATGATGGACTCGAAGGGGAACATCATGGACGCCATCAACAGCACCCACACCAGCTTGCGGCCCTTCCAGCCGGGCTTGGAGAGCATGTAGCCGGCCAGCGTGGAGAAGACGAGCTGGCTGCCGATCGACAGGAGCGCCACCACCAGGCTGTTGCGGATGTACGTCCACACCGGGACCTGGTCGAAGACCTGCCGGTAGGCCCGCAGCGACGGATGGTGCGGGAAGAGCGAGGCACCCGAACCGAACACGTCCTCGCCGGCGCCCTTCAGCGACGACAGCACCTGCCACAGCAGCGGGCCGACGGTGATGCCCAGGACGAACAGCAACAGCAGGTAGCGCACGACGAGTTCGCGGGGGCGGCCGTAGTCCCGCCAGCGCGGCATCAGGCGACGGCGCTTCTGCACGGCCGTGGTCATCCCTCGTCCTCCTTCGTCAGGCGCTGTGCGAACAGCGTGAGGCCCAGGGTGAGGGCGAAGAGGGCGACGCTGACCGCGGATCCATAGCCCACGTTTCCGGTGAGCGGGTCCAGGCCGACGTCCCGGATGTAGAACGGCAGCGTGCGGTCCGCGCCGCCGGGCCCGCCGGTGGAGCCGCCGAGCATGTAGATCTCGGTGAAGACGCGCAGCGAGCCGATGCCGGTGAGGGTGCCGACCAGCATCATCGAGGTCCGCACACCGGGCACGGTGACGTGCCAGAAGCGGCGCACCGCGCCCGCGCCGTCCACGGCTGCGGCCTCGTGCAGCTCCTTGGGGACGTTCCCCAGCGCGGCAAGGTAGAAGATCATGTACCAGCCGAGGCCCTTCCACAGCGTCAGGCCCATCGCCGACAGCAGGATCAGCCACGAGTCGGAGAGGAAGGGGATGGCGGACCGGATCAGGTGGGCCTTCTCCAGCCAGGTGTTGACCAGGCCCTGGTCGGCCAGCAGCCACTGCCAGCTCAGGCCGACGACCACGCTGGAGGCGAGGACGGGCGTGTAGAACGCGGAGCGGAAGAAGCCGATGCCGGGCAGGTTCTTCTCGACCAGGACGGCCAGCAGCAGCGGCAGCAGCACCATCAGCGGCACGACGATCAGCGCGTACAGCAGGCTGTTGCGGGTGGCCAGCCAGAAGTCGGAGTCGCCGAACATCCGGGTGTAGTTGTCCAGGCCCACGAAGGACGCGGCGCCGCCGAGCGGCTTGGCGTCGGTGAAGGACAGCAGGAGCGTGTTGAGGAACGGGTACACCCCGAAGACCGTCACGCCGACGATCGCCGGTGACATCCACAGCCAGGGCAGCCACCAGCGGCGGTAGAGCGCGGCGCCGCCCGCGTCGGCGCTGGGACCGGGCAGCACCGACCGGAGCCGCCCGCGCCACCGGGCGGGGCGCCCGGCGGTGGCCGGGGCGCCCGTGTCCGATGCCGCCGGCACGGGCGCCGAGGACAGTGTCGTCATCGTCAGCTTCCCTGCGCGATCAGCGCGTTGGCCTTCGACTGGGCCTCGTCGAGGGCGTCCTGGGCGCTCTTCTTGCCCTGCATGGCGAGCTGCACCTGCGCCGAGACGGCGTTCAGCTCACCGGGTGTCAGGGCGATTTCGTCGGCCGTCGCGGTCTTGCGGTCGCTCGCCACGATCTTGCGGGCCTCGGCGAAGGGATCGTCGCCCTGGACCGACTGGAAGAACGGGTCGTTCAGGGAGGCGGTGGTCGACGGGAAGATGACGACGTTGGGGTCCTTCGCCCACTCCAGCTGGTTCTGGGCGTTCGTCAGGAACTGCGCGAAGGCCAGCGCGGTCGAGGCGTTCTTGCTGGTGGACGCGGTGCCGATGTACTGCGGGGCGCCGACGGTGTGGCCGAGGGCGTCCAGCATGTAGCGGGCGACGCCGGTCTTCTTGTAGACGCTCGGGTTGTTCTGCTGGATGAAGCGCAGGAAGTTCGGGTTGGTGGAGCCGTAGACCAGCTTGCCCTGGCCGTAGACCGTGGACGGGTCCTGGTTGGAGGAGAGCGAGTCGCGCGGCATGGCGCCGGCCTTGTAGAGCCTGGTCATGCCCTCGACCCACTGTGCGGTCTTCGGGTCGTCGGCGAAGGTGAACTTCTTGCCGTCGGCGGTGAGCACCTTGATGCCCATCTGCTGCCAGTCGGCGGGGATGCGCAGACTGGGGTTGGCGAGGAAGGCGTAGTACTTGCCGTCGGAGACCTTGGCGATCTTCTCGGCGTCGTCGAAGAGGCCGAGGATGGTCGTCGGAGGTTTGGCCGGATCGAGGCCCGCCTTCTTCAGCAGGTCGTCGTTGAAGGTCTGCACGATGCCGCCGGAGTACCAGGGCAGGACGCTGTGCACGTCGGTGCCGGAGGAGTCCGCGTAGGTGCTCGACTGCCACATCGAGGTGGTGAACGGCTTGCCCGCGCCGGGGGCCTTCTTGTCCAGGTTCAGCAGGTAGCCGTTCTTGGTGAGCGCGATCGCGGTGTTGACGTTGATGTTCACCACGTCGGGCAGGGTGCAGGCCTGGGCGTCGGCGACCAGCCGCTGGGTGAAGGTGGCGTCGCCCGGGTCGTCGATCCACTTGACGCTCGTGCCGGGGTGCGCCTTCTCGAACGCCTTGATGACGCCGTTGAAGTAGCCGCTGAAGTCCTTCTTCAGGTTGGTCGTCTGGAAGGTGATCTTGCCCTTCACCTCGCCGGTGAGCTTCCCGGACCCGACGTTGTCCTTGGCCACCTTGCACCCGCCGGCGGTGGCGGAGCCGTCGCCGGATCCGCCACCCGACAGGCCGCAGCCGGCGGCCGTCAACGTCAGGGCGACGAGACAGGTGAGGGATCCGGTGAGTCTTCTCGCACGCATAGCTGCTGCCTCCTGCTGGTTCAAATCACCAACTCTGACCCCGATTGATGAAAAGGTGGACCAGAATTCATCGGAGGTCAATGGTTTCCCGTGTTGCGTTTCGGTTCCGTGCGGGAGCCGGGTGCGATCAGTGCCGGTGTTCGTGGTCCGGGTGGGACGGGTCGCCCGGGTGCTCGTGCCCGGCCGCGTACACCACCCCGGCACGGGCCCGGTCCAGCCAGTCGAAGAAGGCCCGCTGGGCCGCCACCCGCCGCAACTCGCGCGCGATGCCCGCGCGGGCGCGCCCGTAGGGCAGGAAGTCCTCCGGGGCCGCCCCGCCGAACGGGTCGACCCCCTGCCGGAGCGCCTCGGGGGTGAGGAAGCGGTCCGGGTTGCGGTCGTAGTAGTCCCGTACGGCCGCCTCCGGGACCTCCTGCTCGCGCTCCAGCTCGGCCAGCAGGGCGCGCGCGGCCGGGGAGTGGGCGAGCGTCGCCGCGACGATGCTGCCGAGGTCGGCGACGTCCGTCCCGGCCACGGCGAGCACCCGGGACGGCGAGACCTCGTCGGGCGGTGCCAGGCCGCGTTCCGCGCAGGTCCGGCGGGCGAGTTCGTCGGTGACGACGACCTGGGTCGCCCAGCGCCGCCGCTGCCGTCCGGCCCGGGCGAGCGCCTCGGGGCGCGTCTCGCGATCCCGGGCCGGGACGGCGGTGAGCAGGGCATCCACCCGGCTCCGGGGAACGGCCTCGCCGTGCACCAGGGCGGCGTGCTCCACATGGGCCGGTTCATGAGACCCGTGTTCCCTCACGGCGTCACCTCCACCGGTACCGCCTCCGTGTACGCCACACAGCCGTGCCAGGCGAGCTTCGCCATCAGCCAGTACGTGCCCGGCGGCACCGCCGAGCCGTCCACCTCGATGGCGTACTCGGCCTCCTGCCCGGCGTCCACCGTGAACCCCTGGCAGCCCGGTGCGACCCCCGCCCAGGTGCCCCAGGAGGACACGGCCCACAGGGTGCCGTTCACCGGCCCGTGGGTCGGGTTGCGCAGGGTCACAGGGACCCGCGCGCGCTCGCCCCGGCGTACGGTCACCCGCTCCACCGCGAGGCCGGACACCAGCGTCGGACCGGGGGGTTCGCCCGGCACGTCGAGGGCGACGACATCCTCGTACGCCTGCCCGCCGTACGACAGCCGAGCGGTCAGCCAGTGCCGGCCGGGCGCCGCGTCCGGCGGCGGCACCACCGTGACCTCGCCGAGCGTGAACCCGCCGGGGCCCAGCGCGTACGGCAGCTCGGCGGGCTCGACCGACCAGCCGGGCGGCGCCTCCAGGCGCACCGCCCCCGAGACGGGCGCGTCGGTCAGCTCCGAGCCGACCCGGACCGTCGCCGTGACGGGGCCGGACGCGGTGAGCGTGCTCGGGGAGAGGTACACCGCCACGGGGAGGTTGCCGCGCGGCGCGGGGCCGGAGTTGTGCAGCCAGTAGCGGGTGGCGACAGGTCGGGCGGGCTCGTGGGCGGCGACGCCGGGGCCGGAGGCTCCTGGGCCGGTGAGGGGTGTCGCCAGGACCGTCGCCACCTCGAAGCCCGTCAGCCGCACGTCGAGGCTGCCGTCCGCCTCAGGTGACAGGGGCTCCCCGGCCCGTTCCAGTACGTCCGCCCGCGCGCCGCCCGTCCACGCGCGGGGGCCCCGCACCCGCGCCCGCACCGGACGCCCGTTCACCTCGTGCATCCGGACGACGACCCCGCGCCCCGGGTCGGCCGGCGCGACGCTGCCCCGGGCGAGCGGTGAGCCCGCCGGCTTGAGGGCGTCGAGCAGGACCGTGCCCGCGGGTTCGAGCTCCAGCAGGGTCGCCGACCTCGGCAGCAGCGCGTCCTCTTCCGAGGGCCGCCTCAGCCGTGCCGTGAGCGGATGGTTGAACGCATGGCCCGCCTGCGGCAGCCGTAGTTCCCGCCAGTCGCCCTCGCCCGCGACGACCGCGTACTCGAACGTGTGGGACCAGCGCTGGAGCTGGAAGGCGGACCCGTCGGGGGCGGTGCGGCGGGGCGGGTCGACCCAGATGCCGGAGGGCCAGCCGGTGCAGGAGCGCATCAGGGACATGTAGAGGTCGCCGGAGGGTGTGACGACACATCCCGGCGTGCCGCGGTTGAGGAGGGCGAAGCTCCGGCCGTCCCAGGCGTCGCCCGGCGGCAGCGCCTCGCCGCCGCCCGCCGCGGCGGCCCGCACGGTCGCCGTGTCGTCGAGCTGGTCGACCAGCGCGTCGACGGCCTTGGCGTCGTCCTCGGGGCGGGCGCCCGCCACCACGAGCAGCGGCAGCCGTTCGAGGTCGCGCAGGTCCGCCCCGGGCACCCACTCCTCGCGCAGCGAGGCACGCGGCGCGACCCACACGGCCGCGAGGCCGCCCTCGGCGAGCTGTCGGCGCAGCTCGCGCGCGGCGGCCGGGTCCCAGCCGAGGGCCTCGGCGACCACGGCGTTGCGGTCGGGCCCGCCGACGGCGACGCGGATGTCGGGGAGGTTGGAGTCGACCTCCAGGTCGCCGTACCGGGGGCCGCCCGCGATCGTCGAGGTCGCGGTGACGCCCGCGCGGACCAGGGCGGCCGCGAGCGGGGTGCCGAGGTCGCCGGCCTCCTCCCAGGAGGCGAAGACCAGCTCGGCGACCCCGATCGCCCGGTGCCCGAGGAACCGCCCGGAGTCGTCATGCACCGCGACGCGCGCCGTGGACCCGAGGCCGAACCAGGTGTGGGCCGGGTTGTCCAGCGTCCACGGGAACCGCTCGCTGTCCACGTCCACGAAGCCGAAGCCGCGCCCGATCACCGCGTCCGCCACCTCGTGCACCGGCAGCCCGCCCCGCACGTCCGACGGCCAGCGCACCCGGATCAGCCGGTCGGCGCCGTCGTAACCGTCGACGGTGGTGGACACGTCGAGGCGGTCGACGCCCGTCCACAGCGTGAGCCGCTGCGTGTAGTGGAAGAGGCCGAGGTCGGCGCGGACGGTGATGCGGGACCCGGCGGGGGAGTGCTCGACATCGATGTCGGCGCTCACGTCACGGCTGCGGGCGACGGTCGTGCCGGTCGGGGTGAGGTGCCAGGGGCCCTCGCCGAAGCGCGGGTGCCTCGGGTACTCCTCCTGGACGACGAGCTCGTTGCCGACGTCACCGGCGCGCAGCAGCTCCCGGCCGGCCCCGGCCCCGGCTTCGGTTTCGGCCCCGGCTTCGGTGAGGGCGCGCAGGCCGCTGACGGCGCCGCCGCGTGCCGGGTCGACCGTCACCTCGTAGAACTCGTTGCGGATCGTTGTCCCCTCGCCCCTGGTCCACCCGGGCACGGGACCTCTGGCGAGGGGGAGGGCCTTGAGTCCCGTGCCCGGTGTCTTCGGTGCGACGACCCGCAGGCACCCGTCGTCGTCGCGTACGGCGGGCAGGGGCTGGAAGGTGTCGTCCAGGGGGACCAGGTCCGGATCGTCGACGGTGAGCACGTCCCGCCGCTGCCAGGTCGCGGAGTTGAAGACGACCAGGTCCGGGCCGCTGCCCGGGGTGACGCGGTCGGCGAGGGCCTGGGTGGCGTCGGCGTGCACGGTCCGGGCGAGGTCGTACAGCTCGCGCCAGCCCGTCAGCAGGTCGATGTAGACCTGGTCGGACTCGGAGCCGGTGATCGCGTCGTGGTGGGCGCCGTAGATCAACTGCCGCCAGGCCTTGTCGAGGGCCGCGTCGGGGTAGGGGTGACCGGTGACGAGGGAGGCGAGGGTCGCCCAGGTCTCGGCGTCGGCGAGCAGCGTCTCGCCGTGGCGCTGGGCCTGCTTGGTGTCGATGTAGGAGACGTCCTTGCCGGTGTAGACGGGGTTCATGTCCCGCGTCTGCGGCGAGGCGCGGCGGCCCTCCGCGGCGAGCTGGGCCCGTACGGCGGCGAAGAAGTCGCGCGGGATGCCGCTGACGAAGCGCGGCCAGACGTACCGGGCGTTCCAGTCGCGGTGGATGGCCATCACCCAGCGGCAGGGCGGCGCGTAGTCCCCGCCGACCGGGAGCAGCACGTTGCGGGTGAGCGCGACCTTCTTCAGTCCCGTGAACAGTTTGAGGGCGGCCGCCTCCGCCTCCGGCAGGGTCGGCGCGTTGTCGATCGCCCAGCCGGCGCCGTAGTGGTTGACCATGTACGCGGTCAGCAGCCCGCGCCCGGAGGGGGCGATCCACTCGAACTCGGCCGGGAACTGCATCCGCTGCGGATCCCTCGGCTCCTCCCCGAACACGGACAGCGTCGGCCCCCACTGGTGGAACGGCCCCCGCGCCCACGAGCTGGAGGTGACCCCCGCGTCCGCCATCAGCCCCGGGAACTGCGGATCGTGCCCGAAGGCGTCCAGCTGCCAGGCGGTCTCGGGGGACGCCCCGATGATTCCGCGCTGGTATCCGTCGCCGTACAAGGCGTTGCGTACGGTCGCCTCGGCGCCGGTGAGGTTGGTGTTGGGTTCGTTGTAGGTGCCGCCCATGATCTCGACGCGGCCGGTGCGGATCAGCTGGCGCAGGAAGGCGCGCTCCTCCGGGAAGGCGTCCCAGTACGGCTTGAGGTAGTCGACCTCCGCGAGCACGAAGGTGTACGCCGGGTCGCGCCGGGCCAGGTCGCAGTGGGCGCGGACCAGGCTCATGCCGGACTGGCCGCGCGAGTCGAAGGTGCGGGCGGGCAGGCCGGTGAGGGCGGGGTCGTCGGCGACGTCCCAGGTCTCGGTGTAGGCGGCCTGGGTGTTCCACCAGACGGGGTCGTAGTGGAAATGGCTGACCATGAACATGGTCCAGCCGGGCTCGGCAGCCGTGAACTCGGCGGTGTGCCGCACCACTTGGGCGCCGTCCTCGGCGGTCACCGTGATCTCGCGGCGCTCGCCGGGGGCGAGGCCGGCGGCGGTCACGGGGACCTCGGCGCGTACGGTGCCGTCGTCGTCCGTCGTGGCGAGGGACTCTCCGGTGACTCCCGGGCCCTCGACGGTGAGGCGGACGCTCCGGCCGGGGGTGTGGCCCAGCTCGACGGCGACCACTTGGCGCGGCTGCTCGGCGGTTCCGACGAACAGCTCGGTCGACTCGACAGAGGTGACGCGCATGGGGCTCCTACGAGGGATGCTCGGCGGGGCCCCATGGTGGCATCGTAAGGATGATTCAAACAACCATCTTCACGATTCGAAGTTGGTTCATCCATACATTCGTGGTTGGCTCAGCGCGCGCGCCGGTTCTTCACCGCGTGCTGCCCGGCGATGTGGTCGGTCAGCGCCAGCGACGCGCTCGCGCGCTGGTAGGCGAGCTGGGCGACCCGGACGTACAGGCAGTCGATGAGGACCAGGACGGAGTGGCGGGCCCCGATGCTGCCGGTGCGGAAGCTGGTCTCCGAGGAGGAGGAGATGAGCCGGACGTCGGCGACGCGGGCGAGCGGCGAGCGCGGGT
This sequence comes from Streptomyces sp. NPDC002888, assembly GCF_042888465.1. Taxonomy (NCBI): domain Bacteria; kingdom Bacillati; phylum Actinomycetota; class Actinomycetes; order Kitasatosporales; family Streptomycetaceae; genus Streptomyces; species Streptomyces sp. NPDC002888. Next base: position 76,819 of record NZ_JBIAPU010000008.1, read on the forward strand.
CGGCGGTGATCGCCACGGTGGTGGCACCACGCTCCTTGGCCAGTTCGAACGGCTCGATGACCTCCCGGGTCGCCCCCGAGTGCGAGATGCCGACGGCGACGTCCGCCGGGGTGAGCAGAGCCGCGGAGGTGGTCGCCGCGTGCACCTCGGTCCAGCCGCGGACCGCGCAGCCGATGCGGAACAGCCGGGTCTCCGTCTCCTGGGCCACCGCGCCGCTGCCGCCGACGCCGTAGACGTCGATGCGCCGGGCGCGGGCCGTGGCCTGTGCCGCCCGCTCGATCGCGTCGAGGTCGATGCGGTCGATGGTCTGCTGGACCGCCCGCAGGTCCGCGCTGCCGACCACCTGCACGACCCGTTCCAGATCGTCGTCGGGGGAGATGTCGGGGCCGATCTCGGCGCTGCCCCAGTCGGACGCCTCGCCGCGGCCGCGCTCCTGGGCCAGCTCGATCAGCAGGTGCTGGTAGGAGTCCAGGCCGATGGCGCGGCAGAAGCGGGTCACCGTGGCCTGGGAGGTGCCGGTGCGGCGGCCCAGTTCCGCGGCCGAGCAGTGGGTGACGGCGGCCGGGTCCTCCAGGATCAGCTCGCCGACTTTGCGGAGGGAACCGGCCAGACGTGGCAGTTCCGTGCGGATCAGGGTGGTGACGTCGGTCGAGGGCATGAAGAGAAGGTATCAGCCACCGATTGACGCGCTGATTGAATACCAGGACCGTGTGTGATTTATTGATTCACCGATAGAGTTGCAGAGGGTGGTTCAATCCACCAGATCTGTTCCGCCAGTGTGGGGAGTGTCGTGTGTCCGTCGAGTCCGTGAGCGCCGAGAGTTTCGCGCGGGAGGGCCTGGCCGTCCTCCACCGCGTCACCGAGTCCGCCCGGGACGACGTGGCCCGGGCCGCCGCACTGATCGCCGACTGCGTACGCGCGGGCGGTGTGGTCCAGGCGTTCGGCACCGGTCACTCCCAGGCCCTGGTCCTCGAACTCGCCGGGCGCGCGGGCGGGTTGGTGCCCACCAACCGGCTGAGCATCGCCGACCTCGTGCTGTACGGCGGCGACGCCCCGAGCGTCCTCGACGACCCCCTCCTCGAACGTGAGCCGGGCGTGGCCGAGCGGCTCTACGACCTCGCGGCCCCGCGCCCCCAGGACCTCCTCGTCGTCATCTCCAACTCCGGCGTCAACAACGTGATCGTCGAGATGGCCCTGCACGCCAAGGAGCGGGGCCACCGCCTGCTCGCCATCACCTCGCTCGCCCACACCCGGGCCGTCCCCGCCGGCCACCCCAGCGGCAAGAAGCTCGCCGACCTCGCCGACGTCGTCCTCGACAACGCGGCCCCGCCCGGCGACGCTCTCCTCGAACTCCCCGGCGGCGGCTCGGTCTGCGCCCTGTCCACCCTGACCGGCGTCATGCTCGTCCAGATGACCGTCGCCGAAACCGCCGCCCAACTCCTCGCCACCGGCGACCGCCCCCCGGTCTACGTCTCCGCCAACGTCCCCGGCGGCTTCGAGGGCAACCTCGAACTGGAGAAGCGGTACGCGGGACGGATCCGGCGGACGGCGAGCTGAGAGGGACGGCCGGCTGGGCCGGGCGTCCGTGGCCGCGGCGCTGGGAGGTGTGTGACCACTCTCGTGGAAAGAAACACCCCATCTTGGCTGAACGCCACCCCCGGGTGGTAACCCAAATGGCTGGGACGCTGTGACCTGGGGTTTCGCTGTAGACGCCTGCGGCTGGTCTGTCAGTGTCGGTCGCTGTTGAGGGCCTCGTTCACCCTCGTACGGCCCAGAGACGGCCCAGGATTAATCATCTCGATTCGCCCGCGCGGTCGACGGCGACCCCCTCGACTCTGCCCGTCTGAACCTCAGCCGCCGACAGCCGGCCACGACGGCGGGCCGGCCAACCGACCATGCGCGCGTGTGCCTCGCCGCACCCCCACCGGCCTCAGCCACGCTGCCTCTTTGTTATGGCGAGCAGGCCGAGCACCATGCCCCTCGTCTCTGCAAGCCGCACCAGCGAGCCGATTACTCAGCACAGCCACAACAACATCACTCAGAGATGCAGAAGACACCGACCATGTTGAGGACCCCCTCGGGCCACGCCTCACGGGATCCGGATACGCGTGCAGGTCGGCCCGCGTTGGCTGCGTGATTCGCACAGGTCGTCGGTTCCGTTACTCGCGTTGAGGGCCGTGATGCTGATGCCCCCTGCCTCTGGTGGAAGTGCCATCGGCATGCTGACTCGCTGCTCGACCGTGCCCGTGTCGTCAGGTCTGAGCTCACTTGAGTAGTCGTCGACCGAGCCCCGGACGGGCGTGTCCAAGTTGGCCCTGGTGACCGTCACGTACACCCGGATGGTCGCCCACGTCTCCACGCCGTCGGCATGCACGTCGAAGCTCAGTTGCAGATGGGACCGAGGGCCTTCGATCTTGACGTCGGTGATGTTGGGTCGTCCGTTCCCGCCGGCGGCCTTGGCCGCGCCGATCACCGCCACGCTGAGAGCCACCATGTAGAAGATCACTCCAAGGATGAGAACGCAGGTCTCCCACAGATTGCCCCGCTGGGTGGGGTGGATGAGCAGGGCAACGATGCTGCAGACGATGGCGAGGATCGCGCAGAGCGAGGCCACGTAGATCGGCCATGACTCGTTGTTGAGGGCGACGAACACGACGTCGCTGGACAGCCCAAGAGCCGTCATGATCCCGGCAACGGTGATCAGCGCACCGGCCAGGATCTTGGCGACGTCGTCCAGGCGCTTTCCGACCCTGGCCTGGATCTCGTCGGGCGTCGGCGCAGCCTCTTTGTCGTCGCCCGTGTTCGGCACCCTCATTGCGGCCCTCCACGCCGTAGGCCCACGCAGGCAAGGCCATACACCGCTTGGTGCGCCCAATAAAGAGGCAACCCAGCCCATGGCACCCGCTCGACTACTCGCCATCGGGTGGGTGAGGCTGCCAGCCCCAGTCTGGCCGTGGCCTGTGAGCAGGTTGCTGCAACCTATCGACGGGCAGCCGTGATCGTGCTGCGGACACTCGCACTCCACGCATCTTCACCGAGCGAAGTCACCCCATCGAGGCGGCTCCCATTCCCGGCTTCTGGATGTTGCGGGTCTGCCATGGCGGCGGCATCGCCATCCCCCTCAACTCACCACTCTCCCTAGCTCCCGCACCAGCCACGCACGGCCAGCACTCGCGAACGGCGCCCCCGCCATCTCGGAGCCTGAGCGCCCCCGCCGGAGGCATGTCCTACACCTGCGGCCGACTTCCTCGCTTCTGTCCGCAGCACCTAGCGCGCCGCCGGGCGCGGCCAGCCGGGCCGCAGACAGGAGGCAGGCCGCGCCGCAGAGGCGGCGCGCGCCCGCGCCGTGCGCGGACCTTGAACCCGTAGAGAAAGTTGTGGTCGAGCAGCGGTATCACGCGGTCATGAAGGTCCCTCAACAAGTCCTTTCGTTGCAGGTCAGGAGTACTTTCCGCTTTTCTGATCAAGCCTTGGGCAGCCCACTTCCGCGTGGTCTGAGCGTGGTAACGGCCCGCGACCTGGGCGGGCTGGATCCGGCCGTGCGGTCCGATTCGATGTCCTGCCCTGATCGTCCAACGGCCCTGGCGATCCGCTCGTCCGAGCCGCGCGCCAGGCGTCAGCGCTCACACTCGCGTACCTTTCCGGCCATACGCGGGCGGCACAGCATGGTCGACGAGCCACAGGGGCACCGATGCCCTCGTGCAGACAACAGACGAGACGGCCGACTTCATGGCGCTGTCGCAGGAGTTGACCGGATTCGACGCGGCGACGCTGCGGGGCACGGGACTCGCCGAGACATACCTGGCAGTGGCCGCCGAGCGACTGGGCAGGGACCGATTGGGGCGGCTGCTGGGGGCGGGCGGAGACCCGCTCGGCGAGCTGGACGACGACCTGCTCAGTGCCGCCCGCGCCCTCACCCACCTGTGGTACACAGGCAGTTGGCCGGAACCGTCACCCTTCGTGGTGTCGGTGCGCGCCTACGCCGAGGGGCTGGTCTGGAAGGCGGCAGGGCTCGCCGCTCCCGCCACAGCACCCGGCGGGTACGGGAGTTGGGCCGCCTCCCCGTCGTCCTCCCCCTCCCGGGCGGGCTCCCGGTGAGCCACTACGACGTGATCGTCGTGGGCGCCGGGATCGCGGGCTCGCTCGTGGCGAAGGAACTGAGCCGCCGGGGTCGCCGCGTCCTGGTCCTGGAGGCCGGGGAGCGCGCCACCGACCCCGCGCGAGGCCACCGTGAGGCCCTCGACCGGTACGCCACGGCATCCGCGAAGGTGCCGGGCTCCGCCCACCGGCCCCACCCCGCCGCCGGCTGGCCCGAGGTCACCGACCTGACGGGCACGGACGGCGACCCGGGATTCCGGGCGGCCGGCCATCTGTTGCAGGACGGCCCGCTCCCGTACGCCAGCGGCTACGTCAGGGCCAATGGCGGCACCGGCAACGTCTGGACCGGCCTCGCCCCGCGCATGCTGCCGGAGGACTTCGACACCGAGGCCTTCGGGTACGGGCGCCGCTGGCCGCTCACCTATGACGACCTGGAGCCCCATTACCGGGCGGCGGAGGGGGAGTTGGGGGTGGCCGCCGACACCGACGAGCAGCGCGCGCACGTCGGGCTCGGTTTCCCCGAGGGCTACACCTTCCCCATGCGGGCCCTGCCCGCCAGCCACCTGGACCGCCTCCTCGCGGCGAGCCTTGACGGACGGCGCGTCAAGGACCCGGTGACCCTGGGTGAGGTCGAACTGCGGTTGGTCGGCACCCCGCAGGCCCGTAACAGCGTGCCGGACCCGGGCTATGACGGCGGGCGCGGCTATGTTCCGCGCGGCGCCCAGGGACAGCCCGATCCAGCCAGCCGGTGCGTGGGCAACGCGACGTGCATCCCGCACTGCCCCTCGTACGCGAAGTACACCCCGCTCAAGACGCAAGGACAATGGGGGAGTTCGGTCACGCTCGTGGACCGGGCCGTGGTCAGCCGCGTGCTCGTCGACGGGAACGGGCGCGCCACAGGCGTGGAGTACCTCTCGTACGACGGTCAGGCCACGCGGGTGCACGCCGTCGTCGTCGTCCTCGCCGCGCACGCCATCGAGAACGCCCGACTGCTACTCCTGTCCCGGCTCGCCACCCGCAGCGGTCAGGTCGGCCGCAACCTGATGGACCACCCGGTGCTGCTCACCTGGGGCCTCATGCCGGAAGCGGTCGACCCCTACCGCGGGCCCGGGTCCACCTCGGGCTTCGAGGGTTTCCGTGCCGGGCCCGAACGGCGCGCGCGGGCGCCCTTTCGCATCGAGGTCGGCAACTGGGGGTGGGTGTGGGCCAAGGGCTCGGTGGACGGCGATGTGGCCCAACTCCTCCACGACAAGGGCCTGTTCGGAGCCGAGCTGCGGCGCGCCGTCGGGGACCGGGTACGCCGCCAGTTCGCCCTGCAGTTCGAGATGGAGCAGGGCGCCGACCCCGCCAACCGCGTCACCCTCCACCCGCACGCACGCGACCAGCTCGGCCTGCCCCGCCCCCAGGTCACCTACGATCTGTCGGACCACGTCAAGGACGGCATGGCCGCCGCCAAGCGCGCGTCCGACCAGATCTTCGCCCTGCTCGGCGCCGAGGACCACACCGACTACGAGCCCGCGGCGGCGTGGCCCGGCCGCTTCGAGCGCAAGGGCCGCCTCTACGGCTATCGCGGCGCCGGCCACGCCGCCGGCACTCACATCATGGGCGACTCCCCGGGCGTCTCGGTGGTCGACTCATGGCAGCGGTGCTGGGACCACCCCGGCCTGTACGCCGTGGGCTGCGGCAGCATGCCCTCAGTCGCCACTTCCAACCCGACTCTGACCATGGCCGCCCTCGCCCTGCGCAGCGCCCAGCGCATTGAGGCCGACCTCGCCGAACGGGACCGCCCCGTCGCCCTCACCCCAGATGTTCCCGCATGAGTACCCCAGGAGTGCCCGCATGAGCCCGCTGCCCCTGCCGCCCGTCGCCGAACCCTTCCAACTCCCTTTCCACTACGGTGCGTTGCACAACATCGGCATCGACTGGCTCACCGAGGTGGAACCGGTCCGGGACCTGCTCGCCAAGCATCACCCCGCCCTGACCGCCGCCACTTTCGACGGCCGGGCCCTGGTTTCGCTCAACTACCAGCTCTACTTTGCGCAGTACGCGTTCGGCGGGGGCGTCACCCAGGAGATCGAGTACAACGTCATCGCCTTCCCCACCGCCCAGGCGGACCGCGTCCCCGAGCTGACCTACGCGCAATACGCGCAGGGCTGGGACCAGACGAAACTCCTCGGCATCGCCCGCATCCGCGTCGTGTGCGACAACCCGTACGCCATCACAGCCGGACGCGAGCTGTACGCCGAGCCGAAGTACCCGGGCTGGTTCGAGGTCGACCTGCCGTCCCTGAACGGTCCGGCGGGCGAGACCTGGACCGTGCACTGCAAGGCGGCCGAGGTGGCGCGGGACGACACCCTGGTGCGTGAGGACACACAACTGGTCTCCCTCAGCGCCGAGTTGGACGGCCTGACGGCCACTCCCGCCAACAACACCCCCATCACCGGCTACGGCACCGACGCCGACGGCCGGGCCCTCGCGGGACCCATGAACGTCTACCAGCCCTACCGCTGGTACGACCTGAGCGCCCCGCACCACACCGACCGTGTACGCCTGACTGTCCATGCCCACGACAGCGACCTCGGCCGCGACATCCACCAACTGCTCGGTGACACCCGCGCCGTCGGCGCCTGGACCTACCAGTCACCCCCGGTGGCCGCCCACAACCGGCCCTACTACCTGAGCTCCCAGGGCTGATGGACTCCTTGGAGCGCGACCGCGGTATCGGGCGGCTCCGGCCTGTGGGGTCACCGGTGTAACTCATGATCGTTCAACGGCCCTTGCGCCTTGGTCGATCGTTCACCGAGGTCCGGCGCTGACCGCTGCGGTTCGTGCTTGTTGGTGTCAGCCGCTGGTGTCAGACGCCGCATGCAGTCTTGACAAGGCTTACTTCGCCGCTCTACAGCACCCGTCCTACTCCTCCGGGTCCCACGCGCGGAGCAGGTCGAACAAACCTGCGTCTCCCTCGATCTGCAGGGAGTCCGCCGGGATACGGTCGTACACGAAGAGAACCAGCTCACTGGCCGTGCCGCGAACGGAGACGCCAGCCGCGTTCGGGCCCTCGTCGGCAGCGGCGACAGGCGTCGTGCCGGGCGCGGAGATACGGGTGGAGCGTGCGCCGTCGCCGTCGACCGTGAGGCGCCAGGAGTGGCCCTCGGTGGCGTGGAAGTCGAAGGCAGTGGGCTTGTGCGGCCAGGCACTCGTCGTTGCGACGCAGGTGGACAGGAACTCCTCGACACCGTCGAGTGCCACCTCATCCGGCAGCGGCTCCGGGGCACCCACAGTGACCTGGGCGTCGTAGGTGTGCACCGCGATCTGCTGGAGCTGGTGCCGGGCGACGGCGCCACAGGTCTGCGGCGACTGGGACGCACCCCACCACGTCCAGCAACCGCGATCCGGGCCGGCCTCCCGCAGTGCGTCCACCAACTCCTGCGTCGACGCGGCCAACCAGGCCGGCACGGCCTCGCGCTCCCGAGGCGCAGCCGGGGCGCCCTCCGCTGCGGACTTGGCCGGAGCAGGCCCTGCGGCGACGGTGGCGGCCCAGGCGCGGCGCCCCTCGCCGATGTGCTGCGCCAGATCGAACAGCGTCCACTCGGGGCAGGTCGGCACCTGTACGTCGAGGCTGGGCGCGGAGGCGACCACGGCGCGGAAGGCAGTCGACCGTTCGTCGATCAGTCGCAACAGAACGGGGAACGGAAGTGTCGTTGTCACATGGACCCTTCTATCACCGTGTTCCGACAATCGGACAGTGATTTTCACAGCCGAGGCGGCGAGCGCGCGGCACGGGCCGGGCGCCCTCAGATGACGCCATGTCCACATTCTGAAACGATCAGTGAGTCACGCAACGCCGCGCCGGCAAGGCCTCATTAGCCGCTCTTACCGTGCCCAATTTGAGGTTTCCGAATTGACTCGCGGGTCTGGCTCCGACACTCGCCACGATGTGCCGGCACTCGCATACGTCGCCCCGTCCATGTCTGATCGGCGCGTGCAGGGAGAGAGCGGGATGATGAGGCCGTGCTGGTGGAGGTGAGAGTGGTCGAGCAGTGGTATCACGCGGTCATGGAGGTGGCCGCGGGTGTTTCCGTCACCCAAGTCGCAGGCCGGTATGGGGTGTCGAGCGCGGACCAAGTATCTGTGCAGAGACCCTGAACTCAGGCGCGAAGGCCCTTGAGCATGACTGCGTACACCGGCGAGTCGGCGAAGGGTTGTTGTTCGCCGGTCTTGGTGTAGCCCCACGACTCGTACAGTGCCTGCACCTTGGGGTGGGTCACGTCGACCAGGAGTACGGCGAGGTCTTCCGTGCGCTCTTTCAGGAGGGCTTCGTGGAGGCGTTCGGAGATGCCTTGTTTGCGCCAGGCTGGGCGGACCATGACTTCGGAGACGGCGTAGGTGGAGGTGTAGCCGTTGTTCGGCTTGTAGGGGGTGGAGCGCCACCATTCGCGGCCGGGGGCGAGGGGGGCGCCGTAGGCGAAGCCGGTCGGCTCGTCGCCGTCGTACGCCACGACGCACGTGAAGCCCGCCTTGCCTGACCAGCGGTCGACGAACCAGGCAAAGCGCTGATTGAAAGGGTCGTCCATTTGGTCGGCATAGGCGTCGGCGTGTACGTCGATGAGCATCTGCCGAAAGCTTTCGGGGAGATTTCCGTGCTGGAAGTGGCGCAGGTTGATCACGCTCGGCTCCATTCGTTCCGCATACGGTCTGCCCAGTCTCGTGCGAAGGCGGTAGAGGGGGCCAGGACGAACAGGTCCCGGTGGAAGTCGCCGATGAGCGTGCGCGTGCGGCCGGGAAGGGGGTCGCCGTCCATGATGGTGAAGACACCGGTGGCTGTGGCCGTGGCCTGTTCTGCGTCGCGCTGGTGGATTTGTGCGAGGGCGAGTTGGGCGGTTGCCAGCGCCCGGTTGCGGCGGAAGACCGGCGGGATCCTGGCCAGGGCGCGGTGGGCCATGGCTTCGGCGTGGGTGGGCTGTCCGCTGCGGTTGTGAACGATGGCGGCGAGGTGGTCGAGTTCGGCCTGGCCGTAGAAGGCAGTCCATCGGGGACGCTCGCGTTCGCAGGCCTTGGCAAGAGTCTCCTGGGCTGATCCGAGAGAGCGGAGGGCACCCTGACGGTTGCCGAGCCCTGCGTACGCGAGAGCGACGCGAACTCGGCCGAGCGAGTCGAAGAACGGGTCCCTGCGGGCCCCTTGAGAGGCTTGTGCGGCCTGAGCGGCCGCGAGAGATTCGGGCCAGTTGCGACGTTGAGAGGCGAGCATCGAGAGGTTGACCCAAACCCGCATTTCGGTGGGACCGTCCTGGGAGAGGCCGGCGTACGTCGAGGCTTCGTTCAGGTACTTCTGCGCCTGATCGAGATTGCGGGCGTCGATGCAGGACCAGGCCGCCATGGCGGTGTACTCGGCGGCCAGCGCGTACAGGGCTCGTCGGACGCGTTCGCCGGCGTTGCGCTGCTGTAGCTCCAGCACGCTGGCGCGGCCTTGGACTGCGGCTTTCTCCAGTTCGGCGTGGCCGCCTTGGCGGTCGTCGGCCTCGACGAGTGCGTTCATCCCGGCGGCGGCGCGGGCCACGTCCGACATGCCGACCGTGCGGCGTTGGGCCACCAAAGGGACGGCGGCGGCTGCGGTTCCGGTGGCCGAGGTGAGGAAGGTGCGACGGCGCACTGGGCCCTCCTGCGGGTTGTGCATGGTGTGTGGTGCGCTGAACCCCAAGTCCTCGACGGGACAGCCGAACACCCGCTCCAGCGCCGCGCACGTACGGCCGATGGGACGGCAGGAGGTTCCGTTCAGCAGGTTGCGGATAGTGCGGGCGGAGACGTCGCCCGGGCGGCCGGTGATGTCTGCCAGCGCGGTGTTCATTCGGGCGGCTAACTCTTCCTGGGTGAGCCCGAGTTCCTGCATCCGGGCCTTGAGGACGGCGTTCGCTCCCATGCCGCCGACGGTAGACCTCCCGGCAGGCGGGAGCCAGACAGGAGGTCACGAGGAGGCAAAGCCTTCCGGTTCGGGGCTGGCGGTCGGAGCAGTGCCTTTCCTGTTCCCCGCCTGCGATGGGTCGTTGACTGGGGAGCAGGCCGTCGAGAGGGCTTTTCAACTCCCTTCGGCGGCATGGAGGAAAGCCCGCACCAGCGTCACTTCGTCGTGCTGGGCGGGCGTCCCACCCTCGGAGGGGATGTTCCCGTGACCATGACCTCAGCCAGGCCCGCCGCGACCGGCGCCCCCGGCTACGCCGAGACGATGCCTTGCGAGCCGGAATCCGCTCGCCGGGCCCGTCTGCTCGTCTCCGTCGCGCTGCACACCTGGGGGATAGGCGAGTTGGCCGAGGACGGGCAGCAGATCGTCGCCGAGCTCTTCAACAACACCATCAACCACACGCGTCGCAGCGCAGCCCGTGTGGTGGTCACGCGACCGACCGACAGCCTCGTGCGCATCGGTGTCGCCGACAACTGCCGGGAGGCCCCAGGCGTGGGCAGCCCCGGTCACGACTCCGAGGAAGGGCGCGGCCTGATCCTGGTCGAGGCCCTGAGCTGGAGATGGGGGTACGACCGGAAGCCCTCGGGCAAGGTCGTCTGGGCCGAACTGAAGCACCGACCTCACGCTGAGGCCCTGTCTGCCGGTACGGCTGATGCGGGCGAGGAACTGGTTGACGACCGGAGGAGCCCGCATGAGTGACGCAGCCCAGGGCATCGCCCCCGAGGCCCTGGCCCTCCTGGCACTGCCCGCCCTCGACACGCTCACCGAGGACCAGTCGCGCGGAAGGACCTGCGTGTGGGGTGACGAGGACCTGACCGCCGAGACGGCCGTCGACCTCGGCGAACGTGTCATTCAGCCGGACGGTTCCACGCCTCCGGTGCGGTGGTTCCCGCGCGGTTGTCGTGGCTGTGTGGCCAAGCGGGCGCTGGACGCGCTCTTCGACCATGCCCCGCAGTGCGAGCCGTGCGTGCAAGAGCCCAGCGAGTGCGCAGTCGGGCGAGGCCTGGCCAGGCTCGTCAGGGGGTTCCGGCCGTGATCCGGCTGTGCGGGCGGTGTGGCAAACCGATCGGCTCCGGCGAGGCTCACACCACGCACATCCTCGACGGAGACTCCGTCGCGAGCGTCACCGTCTACATCCATGCCGAGCCGTGCCGACGGGGACCGACCCAGACCAGGCAGACGTCCGTGCGTGACTGAGCCCTCGGGATTGGGTGGGTTGTGGCATCCGTGTGGCACAGGAGCACGGGGGCGAACCAAAGCGAAGGGCCAGCCAGGAGGAAACCCCTCCTGAGCTGGCCCTCAAGGCTGTGCTCCCGGCAGGATTCGAACCTGCGACACCCGCTTCAGGAGTTCGATCAACCGGGCGCTACTGCGTGCTGCGGTAAAGGGTGCGGTGGCGTAGCGGACCATTGGGGACCGTGGGCGTACGTCGGCGTTGATGTCAACTGTGGATGTCAGGCAGGCCGAGGCACGATGCTCACCGCGCGGTAGTCGTATCCGTCCTGCCTGAAGCCAGGGGCTTCCCATGTGAGGTCGACCTGCTGTCCGGGCGACAGGGCGTGGAAGCCGGTCGCCTGGATGATGGAGTAATGGCCAAGGAACCCGAAACCCTGGCAACCGCCTTGTGCCCCTCCCCTGATCCTGGGAGTGGGGCCGGGCCGGTGGCGGTGGGTGCGACTTGGCGGCAGCTGCGGAGTGTGGCCCGCTGGTGGGATGTGGTGGGCCGAGGGCGGTCGCCCAGCAGGGTGGAGGCGGAGTGGAGCAGCAGTCGGATACCGGCGAGGCCACCGCCGACCGCGTCGACGGGGGAGGACCTGGGCTGGCCGCGCAGCCGCAGGATGGTTGTCGTGCGCGTAGTGGCTTACGCCGGGTGGCGGTATCGGCCGGCTGCGTTGTGACATGTTGGTGGTGCCCGGGGCGCTGGAGGTGGCCGCGGTAGAGCGGGTTTGGCAACTGGCCAGATCGGCACGGGCGGCGGACAACGGTGGTGTCTGCGCTGGGGGATTTGAAGCCGGACAGACGCGCGAGGTGCGCGGCCCCCCCCGGGCCTCGCCCGGATCCCATCGACGGCGGGCCGGACAAGGCCCCACTCCCGCCGGTTGTGCTGCCGGGCGGGCTGCGTGGCCTGTTGCTTCGTCAGTCGCCGGTTGCCGCCATGTTGGCGGCGGGGATCGGGACCCAGCGGCCGGGGTGGTGATAGATGCGGTCGTACCGGTAGCCCGGCAGTCCTTTGGTGCTGGTGGTGCGGAAGGGGCGGCCGTGGTCGTCGATGCGGACCGTGCCGGTGCGGCCTTGTGAGGACCAGTCGAGGTCGAGGTACCAGTCGCAGGTGCAGGACTCGGTGAGCGCGGAGACCACCAGGACTTCGGGCTCCTGCAGGGACACCAGGTAGGGGAAGTCGATTGCGGGGATCGGTGTGCCCGCCCCGTTGTCGCCGGGCATCGAACGGGCCAGGGGCTGGTGCGCGTCGAGGTTCACGGAGAAGTAGCGGGGGATGAGGGCGGCGCCGCAGCCGTCGCTCAAGGAGTAGGCGATGCCCCGGCCGGCGGCGGGGGTGGCGTGGTTGATCACGCGCACGTGCAGTGCTTCCAGGACGACGGCTGCGGAGCCGCGTCCCTGCACCGTGATCCGCACGCCGGTGGTGTCCCCGTGCACCGCCTGCTGGGAGGCGACCCACGCCGCGATGTCCTCCGGGTGTGGGGGCGGCGGGACTTGCTGCGTCGGCTTGGCGACGACATAGGGTTCGCCGCAACCGGTGAGTCCGAGTGTGTGGGAGTTGGCGGTCCAGGTGAGGGGGGCCACCGGTGGGGCCGTGCCGGCGCTTGCCTGGTTCGGCTTGGGGCTGCCGTTGTGTGTGGCCGACGCGGAGGGGGGTCCGGCGGATGCGGTGAGGCCGAGGAGCGCGGCGACGAGCGAGGCCGCCAGTGCCATCGACCGCACGGGTCGTCGTCGGGGGCGCCCGCCGTGGGGCCGCGGCCAGGGCGGTGAGGTTGGCTCGGGGCGCTGGTTGGCCGGTGAGATCGGTCTGGGCGCCTCCACGGCCGGGCTGCTGCCGCTCGCAGAGACGGCCGACGCGGCAGCGCTTGCGGGGACGATTGATGCCGCTGTGCTCGTGGTGGTGTGGGGCGCTGGTGCCTGCCGGGTATCGGATGGGCGTGGTCGTTGCCGCGCGGCGGCGGCCACGATCCACCGGCGGTGCAGCTCAGTGCGTTCCTCGGGGGAGGCGCCGCAGAGTGCGGCGAACCGCTCGATTCCGGCGAAGTCCTGCGGGACTGCTTCTCCGGAGCAGTAGCGGTGCAGGGTGGAGGCGTGAACGCCCAGTCGGCGGGCCAGTGCCGCGTAGCTGCGGTCGGTGCGCTTCTTCAGACGCGTCAGCAGTAACGCGAACTCCGCTACATCGTCGTGGATCGAATCCATGTGGTCCGTACTCGTATCCGTTTGCCGGCCCGCGCGGGCCTGTCCCGATGGGGCACGGTTTCCCAGGCGCTCCCCCATACCTGCACGCCAATACGCCTGGGACGGTTCCAGGGTTGCGAAGCGTGATCTTGTTCACGACCAGCCCGCAGAACGGTGAGCCTTCCCTGGGGCGTGGACAACCACCGTCCGCAGAGGTGCCGTTCTGCGGGCGGGCTCGCGCCCGCGAGGAGGACGTACCGGAGAGCATCGCGCGTTCCGGCATCCGCCCCACTCACACGTCGGCGGTGATGCTCACGAAGCGGCGCTCCGGGATGGACACACTTCCGGCCTACGAACTCACCAAGTCCTTCCGCCTGCCCGTCGCCCTCTTCAGCATCGCGGATACCCGCAGGCGGACGCTGTACTGCGCCGGGGAATGCGGCCACGCGTGGCACAACCTGCCGGATCCGCCACGGGACGCAACCTGAGGTTCCCGAGCACGGCCCCCGCGCGCGCCACCGGCCGCCGCATCCTGCTGATAGCGTCCGGAGGCGCCGCCGACCTGCGCCGAGTCGACCCGGCTCTCCTGCACCCCGCCGACCGCCTGGTCCTCAACGACGTCGACCCCGACGTCCTCCAGTACGCCCTCACACACCTGCCGCCCGCGACCCGCGCCCAGACCGCCGCGGCCCCCGGCAACGTCCTGCGACGCCCACCTGGCCGCCGACCACGGCCCCTTCGACCTGGTCCTGGCCGGAGGCCTTTTCGACTACCTCGAAGAACGCTTCGCCCGAGCCCTGATCCGCACCACTCTGTCCCGCCTGTGCCGCCCCGGAGGCACGTTCTACTTCTCCAACATCGCGACCCCGAACCCCTACGCCGCCCTGATGACCCACATCGGCCGCTGAAACCTCGTCGAACGCACCCCCGCCGACATCGAGGCCGACGGCCGTGCCGCGCGCCGCCGGGAACCGTCGCCGGACTGGACATCACCGCCGATGCCACTGGCCTGACGCTGTTCGCGACGGTGCGGCGCGCTGACGAGCCGGGGTGATCCCCGCAGTCGGCTTCGTGTTCGTCGCCGACGCAACCTCGATCGTCAGTCGAGGCCTTCGATGATGCGGAAGTCGCGCTCGACGCCGTCAGCAAGTGTGGCCAGCGCCTCCTGGTAGGCCGCACTCGCGCGTGCGGCGACCGCCTGTTCGAAGCTGTCGAACTCGATCAGGACGGTGCGCTCGGCGATTCCGGCGTCGTGTGCGGCGACCCGGCTGCCGCGGGAGAGCAGCCGCCCGCCCGCGGCCTTGACGGCTGGACCGGCCAGCTTGTCGTAGGCAGCCACCTTCTCGGGGTCCGCAATGGTGCGGTAGACGCTGACCCAGTAGCCCTTGGCCACGGTACCTCCTGTGTTCGGAATTGATGATCAGAAACATGCTCAGATCCATGGCCGGCGCGCTGTGGGTCAGCGAGCCGACGGAGCGGCGTCGAAGTCGGACGGCTTCGATCCTCAGCTTCCGGTTCGACTCGACCGGCCCAGGTCCGGCACACCGACTGGGGCTGTGATCGGATTGGTCTCGGGTGAGCGTCGGCGGGCTAGGGCGAGGGCGAGGGCGAGGCTGGCCATCGTCGTGATCGCCATCGCGGCGACGCCGACCAGCGCCGCGGTCGTGTAGGCGTCGTCGTTCGGGAAGAGGCGGCCCGTGGCGGTGCCGGCGGCCAGGACCAGACCGCCGATGGCGCTGCCCAGGGAGTACCCGACGCTGCGGACGACGTAGTTGAAGCTCATGGCGCTCGACGTCTCGCTCTTGGGGGTGACGGCCAGGATGACGCCGGGCATGGCGGCCGAGAAGCTGCCGACGCCGAAGCCCAGCACGCCCATGGCCGCGAGCAGTTCGGCCAGGTTGGACCGGGCGGTGGCGAACAGGACGAACCCGCCGCCGACGATGGCGGCGCTGCCGGCCAGGAGCAGGGGGCCGTCGATCCGCGTCCGGACCCGCGGCGTGAGCTTGCCGGCGACGAACCCCAGCACGGAGAACGGGATGAGGACCAGCCCCGCCACGAAGGTGGTCAGTCCGAAGCCGTAGCCGGCGCTGTGCGGCGTCTGCGCGTAGCGGGTGATGAGCGTGAGCAGGAGGTACATGCCGCTCCCGCCGACGAACATGGCGATGTTCGCCCCGGCGACCGCCGGGTGCCGTACCGCCCGGACGTCGACCAGGGGCGTCTTGGTTCGCAGTTCGGAAACGGTCCAGACGCAGAGCAGGAGTACGGCGGCGACGGCAAGGGTCACCGCCACGGCGAGGTGTCGGCTCCACAGGCTCCTCTCGCCGGCCAGGAACAGGACGAGGAGCAGTCCACCCGCCAGGACGAGCGCACCGGCCACGTTCACGTGAGCGGAGCGGCCTTCGGGAGCTGCGGGCATGGAGCGCCACGCGGTCACGAAGGCGATGGCGGTGACGAGCAGGCCGAGACCGTAGGCGGCCCGCAGTCCGCCGAACTCGGCGAGCAGCGCGGCCAGCGGGTAGCCGACGCCGGCTCCGATGATGGAGACCACTGAGATCAGGGCGATCGTGGCCGCGCTGCGCTCCTCGGGAAGATGGTCGCGGGCCACGCCCATCATCAGCGCCGTGAGACCGAGTCCGACGCCTCGGGCCGCTCTGCCCACGAGCAGCCAGGCGAACGGCAGCGGCAGCACGGTGAGCGCGCTGCCGACGACGACGATCGCCAGCGTGGCGAGAATCGTGGCCCGCCGGTGCGGACCGGCTCCGAGCCGGCCGAGGACGGGTGTGGCGACGGCGCCGCTGAGCAGGGCGATGGTCAGCGTCCACTGCGCGCTGTCGACGCGAAAGGCCACCTACGAGGATCCGTAGGTGGCCTTTGCGCTGGTGCCCCCGGCAGGATTGGAACCTGCGTAACCCGCTTCAGGAGAGCGGGACCTGTGCTCGCAACCCCCCGCGTCAGCGGTCCCCGCCCTCACACCCCCCGCGTCCGCGGGATCCGTACCGTGAACACCGTCGAGCCCGGGCCGCCGCTCAGCTCCAGGGTGCCGCCGTGGGCGTGGATCAGGGAGCGGGCGACGGAGAGGCCGAGGCCGCTGCCGCCGCGGTCGCGGCTGCGGGCCTTGTCGACGCGGTAGAAGCGGTCGAAGACGCGCTCGCGGTCGGCGGGCGGGATGCCGGGCCCCGCGTCGGTGACGCGGACGAGGGCCGCGTCGGGAGCGACGGCGATCTCCACGGACACCGGGGTGCCCGCCGGGGTGTGCACGGCCGCGTTGGTGAGGAGGTTGTCCAGGACCTGCCGGACGCGCTGCGGGTCGATGCGCAGCCGGAGCGGTCCGGGCCCGGCGTTGACCTTCAGGGGGCGGTCGGGGCGGCTCGCGCGGAAGGCGTCCGCCGCCTGCTGGACCAGCTCCGCCAGGTCGGCGTTCTCCAGGCGCAGCGGTGTCTCCACCTCGGCCGCGTCCAGCCGGGCCAGCAGGAGGAGGTCGTCGAGGAGGACGCCCATGCGCGCGGCCTCGGCGCGCAGCCGGGCCAGGTGTTTGTCCCGTTCCTCGGGCGCGTTGGCGGCCGCGTACTGGAAGAGGTCCGCGTAGCCCCGTACCGACATCAGCGGTGTGCGCAGCTCGTGCGAGGCGTCGGCGACGAAGCGGCGCAGCCGCTGTTCGGCCTTGGCGCGCACCGCGAGGGAGTCGTCGATGTGCTCCAGCATGGTGTTGAACGCGGTGCGCAGCTCCTCGACCTCCGGTCCGCCCCCGGGGCTGTCCGCGCGCAGCGGCAGCCGGGCCGCCGACTCGGTGAGGTCGTGCGAGGTGATGCCGTGCGCGGTGTGCGCCATGTCGCTCAGCGGCTTCAGGCCGCGCCGCAGCATCGCCCGGCCGAACACCACCAGGGCCAGCAGGGCGAGCCCGAAGGTGACCACCTGAATCGTGATCAGCTGCCCCACGGTGTCGTCGATGTCGTCCAGGGGCGCGGCGCTGACCAGGACCACGCCGGGCTTCACCTCACAGGCGCGCAGCCGGTACTCGCCCTTGCCCCGCAGATCCGCGGTACGCAGGAGTTCCGTGTCGGCGGTGGTCTGCGCCCGGGCCAGGGAGGTGAAGTCGTCGACGTCCTCCGGCAGGTCGGCGGGGTCGTCGGGCCGGCGGAGCTGGGGCTTGCCGTCCGCCACGTCGTACACGGCGTAGAACCAGCTGTAGTACTTCTTCCCGGACAGCGTGCCGTAGTCCGCGATGCTCTTGGACTGGGCGATCTGGCCCTGCGCCAACGTCGTGTCGAGCTGGGCCGACAGATAGTCGCGCATGTACATGGTCAGCACGTTGCCGACGACGGCGAACACCACCAGCGACAGGACGCCCAGGCCCAGCGCGAGGCGGGTGCCGAGCCGCAGCCTGCGGTACGACTGCCGCAGCCGTCCGATCACTCGGCGACCTGCCGGACCACATAGCCGAACCCGCGCACCGTGTGGATCAGCGGCGAACCCGTGGCGTCCAGCTTGCGGCGCAGCCGGCTGACGACCAGCTCCACCACGTTGGAACGGCCCCCGAAGCCGTACTCCCACACGTGGTCCAGGATCTGCGCCTTGGTCAGCACGGTCGGCGACTTGCGCATGAGATAGCGCAGCACCTCGTACTCGGTCGGCGTCAGCGTCAGCAACTGCTCGCCGCGGCGCACCTCGCGGGTGTCCTCGTCCATCGTCAGGTCCGCCACCCGCAGCACCGACCGCTGGAAGCCGGGCCCGGCGCTGCGCCGCAGCACGGTCCGCAGCCGGGCCATCAGCTCCTCCACCGCGAACGGCTTGACCAGGTAGTCGTCGCCGCCCCGGGTCAGCCCCGCCACCCGATCGGCTACTCCGTCGCGCGCGGTGAGGAACACCACGGGCACCATGGTTCCGGAGCGGCGCAGCCGGTCCAGGACGCCGAAGCCGTCGATGTCGGGCAGCATCAGGTCGAGCACCACGATGTCCGGGTGGAACTCGGCGGCGCTGCGCAGCGCCGCCTCACCCGTGTTCGCGGTGACCGCCTCCCAGCCCTCGTAGCGGGCGACGGTCGCGACCAGGTCGGCGATGGGCGGATCGTCGTCCACGACCAGGAGTCGTACTTTTTCCACCCGCTCATACTGCGTCACGGACCCGCTCCCGCCACCCCCGGGCACCCCACCCATGTGCTTCGATAAGCACTTGAAAGTTGTACGACAGGAAAACGACAGCTTCCAGCGGCGAAGCTCGGAGTCCTGAGGACCCGATCAAGGAGTTTCGTCCGTGACGACCGTCCAATCGCCACCCGTACCCCCCACGGCGATTCGTCCCAAAATCGTGGCCCGTACCGGCCTCTACGCCCTGGTCGCCGCCAACGCGGCCGTCGTGGCCTTCTTCTTCGTCCAGGCCGGTTTCGACTCCGGTGCGCTGATGGTGCTGGGCCGCTTCACCGGCCTGTACGCCGCGCTGCTGATGGCGTTCCAGCTGCTGCTGGTGGCCCGGCTGCCCTGGCTGGACCGCCGGATCGGCATGGACCGGCTGACCTCCTGGCACCGCTGGGTCGGCTTCGGGCTGCTGTGGACGCTGGTCGGGCATGTGGTGTTCATCACCTTCGGCTATGCCGAGCTGTCGTCGACGGACCCGCTCAGCCAGCTGATCGACCTGGCCGAGACCATCGAGGGCGTGCTGCGCGCCCTCGTCGCCTTCGTGCTGATCCTCGTGATCGGCGCGGTGTCGGGCCGCTGGGCGCGGCGCCGACTGGCGTACGAGACGTGGCACTTCCTCCACCTGTACACCTACGCCGCCGTGGTGCTGGCCTTCACCCATCAGGTCGCGGTCGGTACGACGTTCACCGCGTCGCCCGCCGCCACGACGTACTGGTACGCGCTGTGGGGCGTCGCCCTCGGCTCGGTGGCCGTCGGCCGGCTCGCCCTGCCGCTGTGGCGGAACTGGCGTCACCAGCTGCGCGTCTCGGCGGTCGTCCCCGAGTCGGACAACGTGGTCTCCGTCTACATCACCGGACGCGACCTGGACCGGCTGCCCGCCCGGGCCGGACAGTTCTTCCTGTGGCGGTTCCTGACGAAGGACCGCTGGTGGCAGGCCAACCCGTTCTCCCTCTCGGCCGCGCCCGACGGCCGCACGCTGCGGCTCACCGCGAAGGCCGCGGGCTCCGGCTCCGCCGCCCTGCGGCACGTCAAGCCGGGCACCCGGGTCTTCGCCGAGGGCCCCTACGGTGCCTTCACCACGATGCACCGCACCCGGCCCGAGGCCGTGCTCATCGCGGGCGGCGTGGGCGTCACGCCCATCCGGGCCCTGCTGGAGGAGCTGCACGGCCACGCGGTGGTCATCTACCGGGTCGCCACGGACCGCGACGCCGTCCTCTACGACGAGCTGCGGGAACTCGCCCACGCCAAGGGCGCCGACCTGCACCTGGTGACCGGCCCGCCCGTCCCCGACAGGCTGGCCCCGGCCGAGCTGGTCCGGCTGGTGCCGGACATCGCCGACCGGGACGTGTTCCTGTGCGGACCGCCGCCGATGATGAACGCGGTGCTGGGCAGCCTGCGCGAGCTGAACGTGCCCAAGCAGCAGACCCACTTCGAACGCTTCAGCCTGGCGGGATGAGAGAGACATCGTGAAGCGAGCCATTCCTGTCCTGGTCCTGTCCGTAGCGGGCCTCATCCCCGTCTGGCGCTACGAGCCGTCCACCGGCTCCACCCCCACCACGGAGGCCGCCGCCCCCGCCTCGACGCCGTCGGGGTCCTCCTCCCAGGTCGTGAAGGGCACGGTCGTCACCACCGAGAAGGGCGACGTACAGGTCGAGGTGACGTTCGCCGACGGCAGGATCACCGCCGTCCGGATGCTGAAGCAGCCGAACCACCCGCAGACGACGGCCGCGGTGCCGAAGTTGATTGCGCAGACGTTGGAGGTGCAGAGCGCGGACATCGACACGGTGTCCGGGGCGACGATCACGAGCGACGGCTACAGGGAGTCGCTCCAGGCCGCGATCGACCAGCAGACGACCGCCGCCGCCTCACCGTCCGCCGCCTCGCGGGTCGTCGCGGGCTCGACCGTGAACACCGAGAAGGGTGACGTGCAGGTCGAGGTGACCTTCGCGGGCGACAAGATCGGTTCGGTGCGGATGCTGAAGCAGCCGAACCACCCGCAGACGACGGCCGCGGTGCCGAAGTTGATTGCGCAGACGTTGGAGGTGCAGAGCGCGGACATCGACACGGTGTCCGGGGCGACGATCACGAGCGACGGCTACAGGGAGTCGCTCCAGGCCGCGATCGACGCGAAGGGCGCCTGACGTGCACCGCGTCGAGCACGTCATGGGGTTCCCGGTCTCGTTGCGGGTCGACGACGAGCACGTCCCCGACGAGGCCGCGGACGCCGTCTTCGCGTGGCTGCGCGAGGTCGACGAGCGGTTCAGCCCGTTCAAGGCCGGCAGCGAGGTGTCCCGCCTCGACCGGGGCGAGCTGCGCGCCGACGAGGTGAGCGCCGACCTCGCCGAGGTCCTCGACCTGTGCGAGCACTACCGCGTCGAGACGGGCGGCGCCTTCGACGTACGGCTGCCCGGACGCGGCCTCGACCCCTGCGCGGTGGTCAAGGGCTGGTCCGTGCAGCGGGCGGCGGAGCTGCTGACCGCGGCCGGCGCGCGGCGCTTCTGCCTCAACGCCGGCGGCGACGTCGTCGTCTCCGGGGGCCCCTGGCGGGTCGGCGTACGGCACCCCGAACACGCCGACAAGTTGTGCACCGTTCTCGCCCTCACCGACGGCGCGGTGGCCACCTCCGCACGCTACGAGCGCGGCGACCACATCCTCGACGGCCGCACCGGCCGCCCGTCCACCGGCCTCCTCAGCTTCACGGTCGTCGCCTCGACACTGACGGAGGCGGACTCCGTGGCCACCGCCGCCTTCGCGATGGGCCCCGAGGGCATCGAGTGGGCGGCCGCACGAGAGGGCTGCGAGGTGTACGCCGTGGACGCCGAGCGGCGTGTGCTGCGGACGCCGGGGTTCCCGGGGGCGGGGGCGGCGGCCGCGTGAGCCCCGCCCCCGTGCGGGTGCTTCAGCTGACGTCGGAGGCGTCCAGGCGGTAGAGGCCGCTGTAGTCGGAGACGGCCGTGCCGTTCGCCTTGACCCAGGTCGAGACCTCGGAGTTCGAGGAGCCCTGGCCGCTGTCGCCGATGACGATGTAGTGCAGCTTGCCGGCCTTCACCAGGCTCTTGAGCCCCGCGAGGGTCATCGCGTTGTCGCTGCCGGACCAGCCGCCCATGGAGATGACGGGCTGACCCGACTCCAGGATGATCGAGGACGCGGTCTGGTCGGTGGCGACCGCGACCAGCCAGGTGGCGCCGTCCTGGTTCTTCTTCAGGTACGTGATCATCGCGGACGACACCTGGGTGCCTCCGCCCATGCCGCCACCGCCGCCGCCAGCGGTGCCGGTCGGCTCGCTGCCGGTCCTTGTGTTCGTCGGCGCGCCGCCGCTCTCGTCGGCCGTGCTCGGTCCGCCGTTCGCTCCGCTGGGACTCTGGCCGCCACCCTTACCGCCGCCCATGCCACCACTCGTGTTCGGACCGGCCGTCGGGTTGGTGCCGTTGGGGGTCGAGGAGGCCGCCGAGACCGAGTACGCGGCCGGGCCGGCCAGCAGGGCGACGACCGCGGTCAGGGCCGCGACACCCATCAGACGGTGTCGCCGGGTGAACCGGCCGATCAGCAGGCCGATCACCGCCGCCGCGCCCCCGGTACCGGCCACCACCTCGGCGACCGTGTACAGCGTCCCGGAACCGGAGACCCGCTGGAGCAGCACGACCGCCCAGACCGTGCTCGCCGCGATCGCCGTCGGGAGCACCCAGCCCCACCTGGCCGCCGAGCCCTCACGGAGGGCCTGGTACAGCATCACCCCGCCCGCACCCGCCAGGGCCGCGATGCCCGGGGCCATGGCGGTGACGTAGTACGGGTGGAAGGTGCCCTCGGCGAGGGCGAACGTCAGGTAGTGGAGGACGAACCAGCCGCCCCAGAGCAGCAGGGCCGCCCGCCTGGCGTCGGTGCGGGGAGCACGGCCGCGCAGGACCAGGCCTGCCACCAGCG
Organism: Streptomyces sp. NPDC002888; assembly: GCF_042888465.1. Classification (NCBI taxonomy): domain Bacteria; kingdom Bacillati; phylum Actinomycetota; class Actinomycetes; order Kitasatosporales; family Streptomycetaceae; genus Streptomyces; species Streptomyces sp. NPDC002888. The sequence continues at coordinate 99,322 of NZ_JBIAPU010000008.1, forward strand.
CGATCGCCGCGAACGGGATCAGCCAGGAGATCTGGCCGCCCATGATGTCGTTGAACAGCCGGTACAGGCCCGCCTCGCCGCCGAAACTCGCCCCGTTGCCCTGCGAGCCCACCGACGAACTCGCCCCGAAGATCCGGCCGAAGCCGTTGTAGCCGATGACCAGGTCCCAGACCGTGTTGTCGGTCGAGCCGCCGATGTAGGGGCGGGAGGAGGCCGGGATCAGGTCGACGACCACCATCCACCAGGCGCTGGACACCACCAGCGCGACCGTGCCGACGGCCAGGTTGCGGACACGTCGGCCGAGGCTGCCGCGTGCCGCCCACAGGTAGACCAGGAAGAACGCGGGCAGCACGACGTACGCCTGCATCATCTTCGTGTTGAACGCGAAGCCGATCGCGACGCCGGACCACACCAGTGGCATCAGGCGTCCGGTGCGCACGGCCTTCATCAGGGCGGCCGCGCCGAGCAGCATCAGGAAGACGAGGACCGGGTCCGGGTTGGTGTCCCGGGTGATGGCGACGGTGATCGGCGTGAGGGCCAGCGTGAGGGCCGCGACGATGCCCGCGACCGGGCCGAAGTCCCGCTTGACCATGCGGTGCAGCAGGGCCACCGAGCCGACGCCGACCGCGACCATCGGCAGGGCCAGCTGCCAGGTGCCGTAGCCGAAGACGCGGGCCGACAGGCCCATCACCCACAGGGCGAAGGGCGGTTTGTCGACGGTGATGAAGCTGCCGGCGTCCAGGGCGCCGAAGAAGAACGCCTTCCAGCTCCTGGTGCCGCTGTAGACGGCCGCGTTGTAGAAGCTGTTGCCGGTGACGGAGGAGAGGTTCCACGCGTACAGGGCCGTGGCCAGCACCAGGACCGCCCACAGCGCGGGACGCGCCCAGCGGGGGTCCTCCGGGGTGCCGGTGAACAGCGCCCTGGTGCGGGAGGCGAGTCCGCCTCGGACGGGCGGGGCGGCCCGGTGCCTGCCCTCCTGGGCGGACGCGGGCGGCGGGGCGAGGATCGTCATGACGCGTACTCCAAGGGCTCCGGGCGGCAAGAGGCGTTCATGGCAGCGACCATCGGGGCCCTGTCTGGGGGAGCGCTGAGCCTGCGGTGAGCGGACGATGAGAATCAGCGGACTCACAGGTCGCCCACAGCCTGGCCTGCCCGGACGCCAAGCCTCGGCCACAGCCGTGCAACATGAGCCGTCTAGACTCTCCCCGCAACGGCCCGCCTCACGGCCAAGAGCGCGGGCGGCATTTTTGCCAGACCCGAAGGGTGTTCGGCGTTTTGATACGGATAGATTCAGTCACCAAGCGGTATCCGGACGGCACGGTGGCGGTCGACCGACTCTCCCTGGAGATACCGGACCGCTCGATCACCGTCCTCGTCGGCCCCTCGGGCTGCGGGAAGACGACGACCCTGCGCATGATCAACCGGATGGTCGAGCCCAGCGAGGGCACCATCCTCATCGACGGCAAGGACATCACGCAGCAGCCGGTCAACACCCTGCGCCGGTCCATGGGTTACGTCATCCAGAACGCCGGCCTCTTCCAGCACCGCACGATCGTCGACAACATCGCCACCGTGCCCCGCATGCTCGGCTGGGGCAAGGAGAAGGCGCGGGAGCGGGCCCGCGAGCTGATGGGCCGGGTCGGGCTCGACGCCTCCCTCGCCAAGCGGTACCCGTACCAGCTCTCCGGCGGCCAGCAGCAGCGCGTCGGTGTCGCGCGGGCGCTCGCCGCCGATCCGCCGGTGCTGCTCATGGACGAGCCGTTCTCCGCCGTGGACCCCGTCGTCCGCAAGGGCCTCCAGGATGAACTCCTGCGTATCCAGGAGGAGTTGGGCAAGACCATCGTCTTCGTCACCCATGACATCGACGAGGCCGTCAAGCTCGGCACGATGGTCGCCGTGATGCGCACCGGCGGCCACCTCGCCCAGTTCGCGCCGCCCGCCGAGCTGCTGTCCGACCCCGCCGACGCGTTCGTCGAGGACTTCCTCGGCGCCGACCGCGGCATCCGCCGGCTCTCCTTCTTCCCGTCCGCCGGCCTTGCGTTGCTGACCTCCCCGATCGTCGCCGTCGACGCCACCGCCGAGCAGATCGCCGCGCGCGCCACGTCGGACGTCCCCTACCTCCTCGTCACCGACGTGGAGGGCAGGCCCCTCGGCTGGAGCGAGCCGGGCGAGCTGGCCGCCGGGGAGATCGTGCCGGAGCGGCTGCTGCCGTACGGGCGGCCCTTCACGGCCGGTACGGGCACGCTGCGGGCCGCGCTCGACTGTGCCGTCCTGTCGCCCACCGGGTGGGCCGTCGCCGTGGACGCGGACGGCAGGGCCGCCGGGGTCGTCTCGCAGCAGACCATCGCCGAGGAGATCCGAGGGGCGCACGCCGAAGGCCGCGCGGGCCGGCAGAAGGCCGCCGGTCGCGCGAACGACCCGAAGGCCGCCGACCCCGCGAACGACCTGAAGACCGCCGGTCGCGCGAACGACCCGAAGGCCGCCGACCCCGCGAACGACCCGAAGGCCGCCCGGTGAACGGCTTCTTCGACATCCCCAGCGACCTCCAGCACAGCTGGCTCGGCCTCGTCGGACTGCACCTGCGCGAGGCGCTGCTGCCGGTTCTGGCCGGCCTGGTCGTCGCGCTGCCGGTGGCCCAGCTGTGCGTGCGCTTCCGCTGGCTGTACCCGCCGGTGCTGTGGGTGACGACCGTGCTGTACGCCATCCCGTCGCTGGCCTTCTTCGTGGTCCTCATCGACTACACCGGCCAGACCGAGCTCACGGTGATGATCCCGCTCACCGTCTACACCCTCGTCGTCCTCGTGCCGGCCATCGTCGACGGCGTCCGCTCGGTGCCCCAGGAGACCCTGGCCGCGGCCACCGCCATGGGCTTCGGGCCCGTACGCCGTTACGTCCAGGTCCAGTTGCCGATCGCCGTGCCCGCGATCATCGCCGGTCTGCGGGTGGCGACGGTGTCGAGCATCTCCCTCGTCAGCGTCGGCACGCTCATCGGCAACCAGGGCGCGCTGGGCAACCTGCTCAACGACGCGACCATCTACAACCGGCCCGAACTCGCGTGGAACGCCGTGATCACCATGGCCGTCCTGGCGATCCTCGCCGACGCCCTGCTGGTCCTCGTACGCGTCCTGCTGACCCCCTGGATGCCGAGCGGCACGCGCCGCCGGAAGACCGAGACCCGGCCCGATCCGGCCGTGCCCGCCCTGAAGGACGCTGCCCGGTGAACGTACTCAACTTCGTCAACGCCTTCTTCAGCGACCACGCCCACTGGACCGGCTACGACGGCATCCCCACGCGCGTCGGGGAGCACGTCCAGTACACCCTGCAGGCGCTCGCCCTGGCCGCCTTGATCGGGCTGCCGGTCGGCCTGGTCACCGGCCACTACGGGCGCGGCGGAAACGCCCTGTCCCTGATCGCCACCGCCGGGCGGGCCCTGCCCACCTTCGGTCTGCTGGTGCTGATGACCCTGTTGCTGGGGTTCGGCCTGGTGAACGTGATGATCCCGCTGGTCGTCCTCGCCGTTCCGCCGATCCTGGTCACGACGTACGAGGCGATGCGCTCCGTCGACCCCTCCCCGGTGGACGCCGCCCGGGGCATGGGCATGCACGAGGCCGGCATCCTCTTCCGGGTCGAACTCCCGGTCGCCCTCCCGCTGATCCTCAGCGGCCTGCGCTCGGCCGCCATCCAGATCGTCTCCACGGCCACCATCGCCGCGTACGTCTCCCTCGGCGGCCTCGGCCGCTACATCGTCGACGGCCTCTACCAGCGCAACTACGAGAAGGTCATCGGCGGCGCCAGCTGCGTCGCCGTACTGGCCCTGGCGACCCTGGCCCTGTTCTGGGCGGTCGCCAGGATCGCGGTGTCACCGGGGGTGCGCAGGAGCGCTTAGAACCTGGCGGCGGATCGGGTCGCGGGAGTCGGCCGCACTCCTGCCGGTCACGCCTGCGAGCGGGCCAGTGCCAGTTCCAGGACGACGAGCAGAGCGTCCCGTACCGAGCCGCGTTCGCGGGCGTCGAAGACGATGACCGGGACGCGGTCGGCGACATCGAGGGCCCAGCGGACCTCGTCGAGGCTGTGCTCGACCTTGCCGTCGAAGGCGTTGACGGCGACCGCGAACGGGATCTGCTTGTGCTCGAAGTAGTCGACGGCCGCGTAGCAGTCGTCCAGGCGGCGGGTGTCGACGATGACCAGCCCGCCGACCGCGCCCTCGACGATGTCGTCCCACATGAACCCGAACCGCTCCTGCCCCGGCGTGCCGAACAGGTACAGCTTCAGGGTGGGGTCGATGGTCAGGCAGCCGAAGTCCATCGCGACCGTGGTCGTGGCCTTGCGCGGGGTGTGCGTGAGGTCGTCCACGCCCGCCGCGACCTCGGTGATCGCCGCCTCGGTGGTCAGCGGCTCGATCTCGGAGATGGCGCCGACGGTGGTGGTCTTGCCCACCCCGAAACCGCCCGCGACCACCATCTTCACCGGCAGCGGCGGCCGTACGGCGGCCCGGTCGGCGGCGACGGGGGCGAGCGGTTCAGTCGGAGTCACGGAGTACCCCCCGGGAGTCGGGAATCGCGCGCAGGCCGTCGATGAGCCTGCGCAGGACGGAAGCGTCGTGGGTGACGTCGGCGTCGGGCACGTGCACCGTCAACTGCCCCGCGTCGCGCAGGTCCTCGGCGAGGACCCGCACCACGTTCAGGTGCAGCCGCAGCCGGGCCGCGAGCTCCGCGAGGGACTGCGGCAGGCGGCAGGCGGCGACGATGTCGTGCTGCTCGAAGGAGAGCCGGTCGAGCGCGTCGAGCCCGGTGACGGTGGCCACCACCTGGGTCTCGACGGGCATCGTCCGGCCGGAGGCGGTGCCCGCCACCCGTCCGGCGGTGACCAGGAACGGCCGTACGGCGGAGGCGGGACCGACCGGGGCCGGTTCGGGGGGCGGCGGGGAGCCGTCCTCGTCGGCGCCGCGCGCAGTGCGGCCGTCCGCCATCGCAGGTCGTCTCCCTCTCTCGGCCGACGGCGGGCGGTCAGCGCCGCGTCGGCTTGGTGGCGCCGACGCTGTTCTTCAGCTCCAGCACGAGCTGCGGACTGAGCGCGGTACCGGCCCGGTTGGCGAACACCGTCATCTCGTAGGCGATGTTGCCCAGTTTGGCCTCCTTGCTGGTGACCACGCCGAGCACGGCGCCGCTGCCGATCGCGGAGACCAGGACGTGGCCGCCCTCCAGGTCGATGATGACCTTGTTGAGAGGGCCGAGGCCGTAGTTGCCGGAGGCACCGGCGGCCAGGCTGGTGATGCCGGAGACGATCGCGGCGAGGCGCTCCGAGTCGGCGTGCTCACGCAGCTCCGACACCGCGATGAGCAGGCCGTCGGAGGAGACGGCGATGGCGTCCACGACACCCGCGGTCTCGGTGGCGAAACGGTTTAGCAGCCAGGTGAAGTCGGCTGCGGCGGCCTGCAGGTCGGTCGGCGTGGTGCCTCCCGTCGGGGTGCCACCTGTCGACGTGCTCACTGCTCGGCTCCTTCCGGGAGGTGGTTCTGGTGGTGCGGTTCACGCGGGCCGGGTTGGTCGTGCCCGTCGGGTTGGTCGTGCCCGTCGCGTGGGGTGGGCTGGGGGGCGTGCGGGTGGTTCTGGGTGGGGCGGTCGTCCGGCGTGCGTCGGTCGTTCGGCGTGTGCCGGTCGTCCGTCGTGTGCCGGTCGTTCATGTGGTGCGCGTCGTGCGGGTCATGCGCGGCGCGCTCTTCGTGTGGGCCGCCGCTGTCGCGGTGCGCGCGCTCCACGGCCTCCTCGAACTCCTCCAGCGCCAGTCGTACGGCGTCGGCGTCGGCGGGGCGGGCGGCTTGCCGCGCGGCCTGCTCGGCGGCGGCACCGACCGTCGTACGCAGGGTGGCTCCCCGGACGCGGCGGCGCAGCGGGCGTGCACCGGGGTCGCCGCCGGCGGGGGGCGGGGGTGAGGAGGGGGTGCCCGCAGCGGGCGTGCCGGTCGACGCGGGGGTGCCCGAGGGACGCGTGCCTGTTCCCGAGGGCGGGGTCGCCCGGGGCGTGCCTGTTTCCGAGGGCGCGGTCGATCGGGGTGTGTCTGTCTGCGAAGGGCGGGTTGCCCGGGGCGCGTCTGTCTCCGAGGGGCGGGTTGCCCGGGGCGTGTCTTTCGCCCAGGACGGGGTCGCCGGGGGCGTGCCCTCGCTGCGGGGCCGGGGGGCGGGCGGCGTTTCCCCGGCTGCGGTGGCGGCGGTGCCGGCGGGGGACGGTGCCTGCGGGCCGCCCGAGGCGTCGTCCCGCCGGGGGACGCGCCGGGGGAGGGGGCCGGGCTCGTCGTGGGAACCGGCCCGTGCGCTCTGGGCCGGTACGGCAGGCAGCGGGACCCGGGCGGCGGTCGTGAGCCCGGCGCGGGCCGAACTCCCGTCACCGGAAGCGGACTTGTCGCCTGCCACGCCCGATGTGGCGCTCGCCGTGCTCACGGCGTCGATCGCGCTCCGGTCGGCCGCCGTGCTCGCCGCGTCGGCCGTGAGCTCCGCCTTCACCGGCCCTCGTGATGCGGCACTCCCGGCCACAGGGGGCACCGTCGGACCGCCGGAGGCCAGCGTGCTCATGGTGAGGAGCAGAGTCGACGGGATCGTCACCTCGGCTGTCACGCCGCCGCCGCGGGTGCGGGAGAGGGCGACGCCGACCTCCCAGCGGCGGGCCAGGGCGCCGACGACGAAGAGGCCGAGGACCTTCGTGGGGACCAGGTCGAGGCGCTCGCGCCGGATGAGGCGGGCGTTCTCCTCCTCCAGCCGCTCGGCGCTCATGCCCAGGCCGTGGTCGGCGACCGTGATCAGCGCGCCCTCGGCGACATCCCGCACGGTCACCTCGACGAGGCTGTCCGCCGGGGAGAACGACACGGCGTTCTCCAGAAGTTCGGCCACCATCAGGGTGAGGTCGCCGATGATGTCGGGCTCCACCATGACCTCGGTCCCGGCGGACAGCCGTACCCGCTGGTATCCCTCGATCTGGCCGAGCGCGGCGCGCACCACGTTGGTGAGCGCGGTCGGGCCGGAGTCCAGGACCGTCTCGCGGATGCCGGCGAGCAGCATCAGGCTGTCGGCGTTGCGGCGCAGCCGGACCGCGATGTGGTCGATGCTGTAGAGCCGTTCGAGTAGCGCCGGGTCGGTCTCCCCGCGCTCCACCGCGTCGATCAGCGCCAGCTGCCGGGTAGTCAGGTTGCTGACCCGGCGACCGACGTTGCCGAACATCTCGGCGGTGTTGCGGCGGCTGAGCACCTGCCGTGCCAGCAGCGCGACCGCGGTGGTCTGCACCCGGTTGAACACCTCGGCGAGCTGGCCGATCTCGTCGCGTGCGGTGACCGGGATCTCGCGCAGCCGCGGCGGCCCGTCGTCCTCGGTGTCGTCGTCGGCGACCCGCGCGAGTTCGCGGTCGGCGACGTCGGCGACCTGCCGCGCGGCGCCGGTGAGGGCCAGCACCGGGCGGACCACTGAGCGGCGCACCAGCACGGAGAAGGCGATCCACAGCGCGAAGCCGATGAGGGTGATGTTCAGCAGCAGCCCGGCCCGCCACTGGGCGCTCTCGGAGGCGTCGTCGGCTCGGTCGGCGATCTCGCCGATGAGCGAGGTGGTGATCTTCAGCCGGCTCTCGGCCTGGTCGCGGTATTCGCCGTAGGACGACAGCGCGTCCTGGAACGCCTTGCGCGCCTCGGCGGGCGTGTCGGCCTGCAACGTGCTGGGGTCGACGGTGAGTTCGGCGTAGTGCCGGCCGATGGTGGCCTGCGGGGTGCTGTGCTCGATGCCGCCGAGCGCGTCGGCCTGCTCCTCCGTGGCGAACCGCGCGAAGCGCTCCGCCTGGTAGGTGTAGACCGCGTAGCTGCCGACCGCGCCGGTGAACTCGATGAGCGCGTTGGAGTCACCGGTGCGCGCCGAGAACACCCCGGTCTCGTAGGCGGCGTGGGCGGCGTCGGCGCGCAGCAGCGAGTCGAGCAGGTTGCCGGTGAAGGTGGCGGCCAGGGCGGCGTTGCGGTCCAGGCCGAGGCCGTCGATGACGCTCTGGGCGGCGTTGGTGTACGCCGGGTCGATGTTGTCGGCGGGCAGATAGCCCTGCTCGATGGTGTCGCGCAAACTGTCCAGGCCGGTGATCTCACGCAGGGCCTGTGCCTCGGTGCCCGGCAGCCGGTCGCCGAAGGTCTCGCGCACCTTGCGGACCTGGGAGTCCACCATCACCTGCGCCACCCGGTAGGCGGTCTGCGAGGGGGTGCCGCCGTCGTTGGTGGCCTCGTGCCGCACGGAGAGCAGGATGGCCTGCTGGTGCTCGGCCTCCAGACGGTCCACGAGCGAGGCCACCTCGGCGCTGTCGCGGACGAGTTGGGCCGCCGACTCGGCGCGGTCGGACTCCTGGACGAGGTCGGTGATGAGGTAGGTGAGGAGTACCGCCACCACGGCGAGTGGAACGCCCAGCAGGACGTTGAGCTTGAGTCGGAACGGCCACCGGTCGGCGAAGCCGTGCAGGCCGTGGAGCCGGCGGACCCCGCGCCGCGAGGGCGCGGGCGCGTCCACCTCGTTCGTGGACACCGGGCCTCCTTCGTGGGGTGTCTCAACCGCGCGCGAAGAACGCACGTGACCGGATCTGATCGACGCGGACTGGTCCCCCCGCGAACGCTGTGACCGTTGTGACCGATGTCAACTGATGTGAGCCTACCGGCTCGCGGAAGGGCCGATCGCGTCGCCCTAAGTCAAGAATCCATTACGAAGCGCCGTCGGTCCCGGCTGCTCCGCGCCCCCGGCTTCTGTTTACCTGTCTTTTACAACTGGTCATGTTTCGAAGCCAATCAGTAACCGGGCCGCTCTTGACTGGGCGAGAACTGGATGGATTGGATCAATCCTGTGATTCCTACCGCGAAGAGCAGCTGGTTCAACCCGAAAAACCCCGGCGTCGCAGCCGTAGCCGTCGCCGCCGCAGCGGTGCTCGTCGCGGGATGTTCGTCGTCCTCCGGCGACACCGAGGACCCGCTCTCCGGAGGCAAGTCGGACGGCAAGACCGTCGTCGTCGGCTCCAACAACTTCGCCGAGAGCATCCTGATCGGCGACATCTACGGAGAGGCCCTGAAGGCCAAGGGGCTCAAGGTCAGCTACAAACCCAACATCGGCAGCCGCGAGACGACCTACGGTCTGCTCAAGAACGGGTCCATCACCGTCCTGCCCGAGTACAACGGCTCGCTCCTCGCCTACCTGGACGCCAAGGCGGAGCAGAAGTCCAAGGAGACCGTGAACGCGGCGGTCAAGGCCAAGCTCGACAGCAAGCTGACGCTGCTGGAGTCGGCGCCCGCCGAGGACAAGGACTCCGTCACGATCAACGCGGCGACCGCGAAGAAGTACAACCTGACCTCGCAGTCCACGCTCGCCGACCTCAAGGACGCCGCTCCGGACCTGGTCATCGGCGGCTCGCCCGAGTTCCAGACCCGGCAGCAGGGCCTGCTCGGGCTGAAGTCGGAGTACGGGCTCGAGTTCAAGTCCTTCAAGGCCCTCGACGCCGGTGGTCCGCTCACCCAGGCCGCGCTGAAGAAGAACACCGTGCAGGCGGCGGACATCTTCACCACGGACCCGACCATCCTCAAGGAGAAGTTCGTCGTCCTGCAGGACCCGAAGAACCTCTTCGGCTTCGCGAACGTGACGCCGCTCGCGTACAAGAGCGGGCTCTCCCAGGAGGGCGTCGACGCGCTGAACGCGGTCTCGGCGAAGCTCGACACGAAGACGCTGCTCGACCTGGACCTGCAGGTGCAGCTGGAGAACAAGGACCCGCTGGACGTGGCCAAGGCCTGGCTGAAGTCCGCCGGCCTGGACTGACCATCGCGTGAGTACCACCGCCGACGACCCGACGCGACCGCCCCCGGCCTCCGGGGACGGCCCCGTCACCCTGGACGGCACCGGCCTCACCGTTGACGAGCTGATCCGGCTCGCCGACGGCGGGGCCGTTCCCGTTGTCGCCCCCGAGGGGTACGACCGGGCCCGCCGCTCCTGGCACACCGCGCAGCGACTCGCCGCGTCGGGGCGGCTCTACGGCCGCGGCACCGGCGTCGGCGCGCACCGTTCCGTCAGCGTCGACACCGACGACGAGGCCTCGCACGGCCTGCGCGTCCTGCGCAGCCACGCCGGTGGCGCCGGGCCGTTGCTCCCCGCCCGCGAGGTCCGCGCGATGCTCGCCGTCCGCGCCAACCAACTCCTCGCCGGCGGCTCCGGCATCCAGCCCGCCTTCATAGACGCTCTCACCGACGCCCTGGCCGGCGGCGTCCATCCCGCCATCAACGCCTACGGCGGCATAGGCACCGGCGACCTCACGGCTCTCGCCCAGACAGGTCTGACGTTGATCGGTGAACGTCCCTGGTTGACGGACCCGTTGGAGAAGGCACACGACCAGCCCGCAGGTGCGCCCACTCCACCGACGGACCCGCACCCCGACCACATGCCCCCCGTTCCCCGCCGCCTGCCGACCCCCGTGGCCCTCCAACCCGGCGATGCCCTCGCGCTGCTCAGCAGTAACGCGCTCGCGCTCGGGCAGGCGGGGATCGTCTGTCATGAGGTCGAGGTGTTGTTGCGGGCGACGCACGCCGTGGCCGGGTTGGCGCTGGTGGCGGTGGGTGGGTCGGGGGAGGCGTATGCCGCGCCGGTGCACGCGTTGCGGCCGTATGCGGGGGCGGCGAGGGCGGCCGGGGAGGTGCGGCGGCTGCTCGGGATGGCGGATCGGCCGGTGGGCGCCGGGCGGCGGATCCAGGACCCCTTCGGCTTCCGGGCGTTTCCGCAGGTGCACGGCTGCGCCCTGGACGCCGCCGACGCACTGCGCCGGATCGTCGAGGTGGAGGTCAACTGCCCCTCCGAGAACCCCCTCATGGCCCCCGACGGCACCACCGCCTACCACCACGGCGGCTTCTTCGCCGCCCCCCTGGGCCTCGCCCTGGACGGACTCGTCCTCGCCCTGCTCCAGACCGCCCAGCTGTCCGTCGCCCGCTTGACCGCGCTCGGCGACCCGGACCTCACCGGACTGCCCGCGTTCCTCGCCTCGGGCCCCGCGAGCAGCTCGGGCACGATGATCCTGGAGTACACCGCCAACTCGGCCCTCGCCGAACTGCGCGCCTGCGCCGCCCCCGCCTCCGCCGGCCACGCCGTCCTCTCGCACGGCCTGGAGGAGGCCGCCAGCTTCGCCTCCCAGGCCGCCCGCCAGGCCCTGCGCGCGATCGACGCCTACGCCACCGTCCTCGCCTGCGAACTCGTCACCGCCGTACGGGCGTCGCGCCTGCACCCCGTGCCCCCACCGGTGCCCACGTTCGCCGTGGCAGCGACCGCCCTGCCCGAGGGCACGGACGACCGCCCGCTGACAGCAGACGTGACCACGGCGACAGAACTGCTGCCCGCACTCGCCGAGTTGTGACCCAGTCCCTGGCAACCTTGACCGTCCGGGCCTGGCTCCTCGGCTCCTCGGCGCTCCGGGGCCTCCGGGCCCCCGAGGGTCCCCGGGGCTCCGGGTCAGGCCTCCGGGTCTCCGGGCCCTGGCCCCTCCGCCCCCGGCTCCTCGGGCCTCTGGGTCTTCGTGCCTCCGGGCCTCCGGTCCCCGGGGCTCCGGTCCCCGGGCCTCCGGTCCCCGGGCCTCCGGTCCCCGGGCCTCCGGTCCCTCGGACCCCAGGGTTTCCGGGTCTCCGGGCCCTCTTGCCCCTCCGGCCCCTGGCCCTCGGGCCCCCTGACAACCTTGGCCATTCGGCCCCTGGCCCTCGGGCCCCCTGACAACCTTGGCCATTCGGGCCCTGGCCCCTCCGACCCCCGGTTCCTCGGCCCCTCGGACCCCGGCCGTCACGGGTCTCGGCCGCCCTGGCCTTCGGCCCACCCGGCTTGCCTGGCCGACCCAGCTGCCCGGCCGACCCGGCCTACCCAGCCGGCCGGGTAGCCCGAGTCGGCCGCCCAAGTTCGGCCGCCCCGCACCTCAACCATCCGCGCCCGGGCCACTCCGCGGCCCGGGCGCCGGGACCCGGCGGCCCCGGCGCCCGGGGGGCTACGCGGTTCGCTTCTCTCGGTGCGGCCCGGCCTGGGCTCAGTACCCGACGTAGAACGTCGCGTCCTGCTTCTCCGTGGTCGTGGAGATGGGGTCGATGCGCAGGACGTAGTTCGAGTGGCGTATGTAGCGGGTCGGGAAGTTGTGCGAGCGGAACGACGCCCAGCTCGCGTCCGCCAGACCCGCCGTGCGGTGGAACGTGGCGTCCGAGGCGAACGTCGACGTGCCGTCGTTGACGTCCAGGCGCAGCTCGTAGTTGTAGTGCCGCAGGTAGCGGGTCGGGTTGTTGACCGACTGGAAGGAGACCCCCGTGCTGTCGGCCAGACCCGGCACCAGCTTCCACTGCGAGTCGGGGTACGGGTCGAAGGGGTAGGGGTCGATGCGCCCCGCGTAGTTGCTGTGCCGCACGTAACGGTCCGGGAAGTTGTACGACTTGAGCCTGTTCCAGGCCGGGGCGCCCCACGCGGCGACCAGATTGTCGTACTGCGCCGAGGTGATCGGCTGGATGCCGCAGTGCTTGGAGTTGAGCGGCTGGGTGTAGAGACGCTGGTCGACCGCAGTCCAGGTGCCGGCCGCGAGGTCGCTGCTCTGCCAGGCGTAGAAGACGCCGTTGGGGGTGTAGGTGTCCCCCCAGAGGTACCAGTTGCCGGAACTCAGCGACTTGACCAGGGTCGGGGCCTCGGTGCCGCCGTGCGAGACCGCGGTGCTGAACGGCGTGAAGCTGCCGGGGTTCAGGGAGGTCGACCTGGCGCCGAGGAGGGTCCCGTTCTTCTTGAAGTACAGGTAGTTGACGCCGTTCACGCCGACGGCCATGTCACCGTCGATCACGTCGTAGCCGGGGTCGAAGAAGACCTGCGGGGCCGACGCCGTGACGAAGTCGGTCGTGTAGTTGACCATGATGACGTTGTGGCCACTGCTGTTGACCGCGGAGTAGATGAGCGCGTACTGCCCGCGGCCCGCGTCCCAGAACGCCTCGGGCGCCCAGCTGTGGGTGTTCATGTCGTGCAGCTTCAACCGGTGGTAGCCGGTGAAGGTGCGCAGGTCGGTGGAGTTCCAGACGTGGACGTACTGACTGACGTAGTTCCAGTCGGTGCCCTTGAGGTCGGTGGCCAGCACGACGAAGGTGCCGTCCTGCTTGCGCAGGATGAACGGGTCGCGCAGCCCGAGCGCCCCTTCGGTGGGTGTGACCACGGGGTTGTTCTGGTTCAGCGGCATCCACTGCAGACCGTCCCGGCTGACGGCCAGGTGCAGACCGTAGTTGGCCTCGAGCATGGTCGTGGACTCGGTGAAGTACGCCATGACGTACGCCGAGTCGGCCGCCTGGGCGGAGCCGGAACCGAGGGTCAGGCTCAGCGGAACGGCGGCGGCCAGGCCGAGGATCGCGCGGCGGGAGGGTTGGGGGGCCGGGGTCATGTGCTCTCCAGGGGTGCGGGTGCCCTCAAGGCGTGCTCGAGCAGGCGTGCTTGAGCAGATGCGCTCAAGCAGATGCACTCAAGCGAGGTCGAAATATCGAACGTGGTTCGGTGGAGCGGTCAGAAGGTAGAGCTGGGGCGGGTGAGCGTCAATGAGACGGACGCGCTTGGCGGAAAACCGCCATGCGACGACCTCGGTCCGTGCCTCAGACGGCGGCGATCAACCGGTCGATCAGCGCGATCAGGACATCCCGGCACGACTCCCGCTCCCGCGCGTCGCAGAGCAGCACCGGGACGTGCTCCGGCAGCGCCAGGGCGTCCCGGACGTCCTGAGGCGGATAGGGGTGCTGCCCGTGGAAGCCGTTGACGCCGACGACGAAGGGGATGCCCCGGCGCTCGAAGAAGTCGACCGCCGCGAAGCTCGCCTCGGGCCGGCGCACGTCGATCAGGACCACCGCGCCCAGCGCGCCGACGGCGAGGTCGTTCCACATGAACCAGAACCGCTGCTGCCCCGGCGTGCCGAACAGGTAGAGCACGAGGTCGTCGCTGATGGAGATGCGGCCGAAGTCCAGGGCCACCGTGGTGGCACGTTTCTCCTCGATGCCGGCGAGGTCGTCGACGCCCAGCCCGGCCACGGTCAGCGGTTCCTCCGTGCGCAGCGGGGCGATCTCGCTGACCGAGCCGACCATGGTGGTCTTGCCGACGCCGAAGCCGCCGGCGATGAGGATCTTGACGGTGTCGGGTGCGGCGGTGGTGTCGGGTGCGGCGGTGGTGTCAGAGCCGGCCAAGGCCGTCCCTCACTTTCTGCAGCAGGTCCAGGTCCGGGGTGGCGCCGGAGACGGGATGCGGCGGACGGGCCGTGATCAGATCCGCCTCCAGCAGGTCGCAGAGCATGATGACGACCACGCTCACCGGGAGGTCGAGATGGGCGGCGAGTTCCGCCACGGCGACCGGCCGCGCGCACAGCCGCAGGATCCGCGCCTGCTCCGGCTGCGGGCGCGCGGCCCGGTCGGGCGGCGGATCCACCGCGGTCACCGTCGTGATGAGGGTGAAGTCGGCGCGGCTCGGCCGGGTCCGCCCGCGGGTGAGGGCGAACGGGCGTACCAGTCGGCCCGCCTCGTCGGCTCCGCTCACCTCACCCGCCGTTGGCGACGACGGGACCGATACCGGCCCGCGGCGCCGCGCTGAGGTGCTCGCCGATCTTCTTCACCAGCATGTTCATCTGGTACGCCACCACACCGACGTCCGCCCCCGGGCCGGTCAGCACCACGAGATGGGCGCCGGGCCCGGCGGCCGTGAGGATCAGATAGCTGTTGGCCATCTCGATCAGCGCCTGGCGCACCGGTCCGCCCCGGAAGTCCATGCTGACGCCCTTGCTGAGACTCATCAGCCCGGACGCCGTCGCCGCAAGGCGTTCGGCGTCATCACGAAGGAACCCGGTCGACTTGCTGACCACCAGCCCGTCGTCGGAGAGCACGACGGCCTGGTTCACGTCGGCGACCCGGTCCACGAGTCCGGTGAGCAACTGGTCGAGCAGGGTGTTCGTGGCGGGGATGGGGCGTGTCATGGCGGTGTCCTTCATGAGCGGTCGGCGGGTGGGGTCGAGTTCGGGAAGGCGCCCGCGGCGGCCGGTTCCTCTGCATCGTACGGCGGTCCTTCGTCGTCCGGCTCCGGCCGTTCGGCGGTCGGCTCCGGTCCTTCGTCGTCCCGCGCCCGGAGCGTGCCGTGCTGGAAGCCGGCGAGCGAGGAGGCGGCGCGCTCCGCGGTGAAGTCCTCGGCGGAGCAGTCCTCCTCGACGGGCCCGGCCTCCTCGCGCAGCTCGACGGGCAGACTGGTCTGCGGGACGCGCCGGGGCAGCGGGGTGAGCCCGTCGGTCCGGGCGGGCGCCGTGGGGGCGGCGACAGGAGCGGTGCGGGCCGGGGCCGGGGCCGGGGCCGGGGTACGGGGCGGCAGGGCCTCCCGAGCGGGCCCGGCTGCCTCGGCGTCCACGTTCCCCGCCGGGTCGCCGGGCGCCTCCAGGACCACGACCTCGTGCGGGATCAGCACGATCGCCGTGGTCCCGCCGTACGGCGAGGAGCGCAGCGTGACCGCGATGCGGTGCCGGTGGGCGAGCCGGGAGATCACGAACATGCCCAGCCGCAGGTCGTCCGCGAGCCCCACCACGTCGAACTGGGGAGGCTCCGCCAACTGGGCGTTGAGCGAGGCGTAGTCGTCCTCGGACATGCCCAGGCCCCGGTCCTCGATCTCGATGGCGAGGCCCTTGGCCACCATCGCGGCCCGCACCCAGACCGGGCTGGGCGATGGGGAGTACACGGTCGCGTTGTCGATGAGCTCGGCCAGCAGATGGATCACGTCCGCGACCGCCGGCGGCGCCAGGCACACCTCCTCCTGGGTGTGCACCTCCACCCGCCGGTACTCGGCGACCTCGCCGACCGCGCCGCGCAGGATGTCGATCAGCGCGACCGGTTCGCTCCAGTTGCGCCCCGGCCGCTCGCCGCTGATGATGACGAGGTTCTCCTCGTAGCGGCGCAACTGGCTGGCCGTGGAGTCCAGTTCGTACAGGCCCTTGAGCACGTCGGGGTCCTGATGCCGGCGTTCCAGCGCGTCGAGCTTGCTGAGCTGGAGGTTGACCAGGTTCTGGCTCTGCCGGGCGATGCCGAGGATCACCTTCTGGAAGCCGCGCCGGGTGTCGGCGAGTTCGACCGCGGTGTGCACGGCGGTGCGCTGCGCGGTGTTGAACGCCTGAGCCACCTGACCCAGTTCGTCGTTGCCGTAGTCGAGCGGGGGCGTCGCCGAGTTCACGTCGACCTTCTCCCCACGGTCGAGCCGCGCAACCACATCGGGCAGCCGTTCCTGCGCCAGGCTCAGCGTGGCCTCCCGCAGACCGCGCAGCCGCCGGGACAGGGACCGGGTGATCCGCCAGGACATGCCGACGCACAGCAGCAGGGCCACCAGGCCGGCGGTGCTCAGCGACGCGGCCTTGAACAGCAGTCCGTCGGCCCGGTCCGAACTGCGTTCGAGGAGTGCGGTCGTCTCCTGCTGGATCAGGTTCGAGTAGTTCTGGGAGAGCTTCGTCATCGCGGTGCTCCACCGCTTCTGCGCGTCCGGCAGAACGATCGTGCGACCGTCGCCGCTCGAGGTGCGGGCGGCGAGCACCTGGTCCTCCACGGACTCCAGGGTCTGCCACTCGGGGCTCCGCAGTATCCGCTCGGTCTCCGCCTTCGCTCCGCCGGTCAGCGCGGGGACGACCTGGTCCTGGACCAGCCAGCGGCGCGCTTCCACGAGCTGCGCGTAGGTGGTCCACGTCTTGCCGTCCATCTGCCCGGACGGCCAGGCCAGGGTGAGCTGGGCGTCCTCCTGGGAGACCAGCTCCGCCGCGTGCTCCAGCGCGACGAGCGGACCGGCCTGCGAGGTGAGGTCGCCGTCGTCGACCTGGGAGAGCTCCTGGAAGGCGTGGACCTGGTCGTCGATGATCGACGTGTACTGGCCCAGCGCCTGCTCGGCGGTGATGTCGCTGGGGTGGTCCACCTGCCCCCGGTAGTACTCCAGGCTGCCCACCGACGCGACGACCGAGTACATCCGGTCCGCGACCCGGGCGGGAGCCTTCTGGATGGCCTCGGACTGGCTCACCAGCTTGGCGACCGCCTCGTCGGTCTGCTTGCGAGCGGCGTCCAGGGCGGCCCGTGAGCCCTTCGGCGAGGCCAGCCACGCCGCCGACAGACTGCGTTCCGCCTGCAGGGCGAGCGTGGCGTCGGTGCCCATGGCGCCGGTCGATCTGCTCAGTTCGGTCTGCGCGCGCAGCCGCATCCCCTCCGAGAACATCTGGATCGTCGTCACGCCCCACATGGCGGCGAGGGTGACGCTGGGTACCAGAGCCAGCAGGATCAGGGAGAGACGGATGGAGCCGAGACGGCGGCGCCGGGCACCTTTCCGTGGAGACATCGTCATCCTTGGGCGATCAGCGGGGAGCTGGGGGAGGGGACAGGGAGAGGGGACGGGGGAGGGGGAACCGCCAGGTCAGCGGGTTCCGTTGGCGGCGAATCCGGCTACCGCGGCGACGTTCGCCTTGGTGACGAACGCGGGGCCGGTGAGCACCGGCGCCACACTGCCGCCACTGATGTTGCCGTTGGTTCTGTACAGCCACAGCGCGTCCACGGCGAGGTAGCCCTGGAGGTACGGCTGCTGGTCCACGGCGAACTGCACGTCACCGTCACGGACCGCCTCGACGAGGTCCTTGTTCAGGTCGAAGGTCGCCACGCGCGCCCGGCTGCCCGCCTTCTTCACCGACTTCACCGCGGCGAGCGCGAACTGCGCGCCCATCGTGACGACCTCGTCGATGCTCGGGTCCTGCTCCAGGCTCGAGGTGACCGCGGCGGACATCGCGTCCATGTCGCTGCCGTCCACGTAGAGCATGTCGGTCTCGCCGCCGAACGTCTTCTTCACGCCCGCGCAGCGCGCCTCCAGGCTGATGTTGCCCCGCTCGTGGATGACGCACAGGGCGTGCTTGGCCTTGAGCGCGTTCAGCTTGTCGCCCACGGCCCGGCCCGCGACGCTCTCGTCCTGGCCGAAGTACTCGAGCACCCCCGCGGACTGCCAGGCGTTGACACCGGAGTTCAGGCCGACCACCGGAATGCCCGCCGCCTTCGCCTCGGTGACCGGTGCCTTCATCGCCTGCGGCTTGGCCAGGGTCAGGGCGATGCCGTCGACCCGGTCGTGGACCGCCTCCCGTACCAGCTCCGCCTGCCCCGCCGCGTCGGAGTCGCTCGCGTACGTCAGGTCGATGTCGTCCTTCGCGGCCGCCGCCTCGGCGCCCTTGCGCACCAGCTCCCAGAAGTCGTCGCCACGCCCGCCGTGGGTGACCAGGGCGATCTTCAGCCGCCCGGTGTCCGCCCGGCCCGCCGCGTCCGCGTTCGCGTCGGACGGCGTGTCGCCGAAGGCGGAGCAGCCGGCGAGGAGGAGGCACACAGCGGCGGCGAGAGCCGTGACGCGCACGGATCTGCGGGGGGAGGGAGGTGGGAGGGGAGTGTTCATCGGGGGGTGCACCTCGCTGTGCGGCAGAGCAGGAGGAAGGAGTGAGCACGGTCGGAGCCACCGGAAGGGCGCCGTCCGAGACACATTCGCTGGCTCGGAGCCAACCGTGTGTGACCGCCGGTAGTCAAGTGAGCAACCACGTGCAGTGAGTTGCCGCTGCCGCATCGTGATCTGCGGTGCGGGATCAAATATCCTTTTCTCGGGGCGAGTTCGTGCATCCACTCGATATCCGGACGCGAGTTTTCCTCCCCACGGTCGCCCCCGGCGCAGGAAGTTCTCCACAACTGAGCCCTGGCCGAAACCAGTCGGTGTCCCGCGCTGGTCTCGCCGGTGGGGCAGGAGACGGGCACCCAGACCGTTCCGGATCCGCGACGGGACGCGGACCGGGCGCAGGAGGCATGAGGCGGTGGCGGTCGGCAGGAGCGGCAAGGGCGGCGGGAGCTTCGAGGATCCGTCCGCCGACGTGCTCGCGCGGGCGGCCGAGACCTTCTGCTCAAGGCCGCCACCACCCGCTGAGCCGATCACCCCGAGCGGCCGAAGACGCCGCCGCGCCGACCCCCGTCACGGGGGTCGGCGCGGGCATACGACGGTCAGGCGGGTCCGCCTGCCTGCTGCTCGAACGACGTCGGCACGGCGGCGGCCTTGGCGTCCCGCGCGGCATCGTCCTTGCGTCGGCGGCGGCTGCGGCGCGGCTCCTGGTCGGGCAGCCATCCGAAGGCCAGGCAGCTGCCCACGACTCCGAGGAGCAGGCCGATGAGGAAGCCCCCGAGGTTCGAGGTGGGCCACGTGCCCAGGGAGACCAGGACGCCGATGATCGAGTAGAACAGGCGCTGCGACGGGTTGAACAGGAT
This sequence comes from Streptomyces sp. NPDC002888, assembly GCF_042888465.1. NCBI lineage: Bacteria > Bacillati > Actinomycetota > Actinomycetes > Kitasatosporales > Streptomycetaceae > Streptomyces > Streptomyces sp. NPDC002888. Next base: position 118,618 of record NZ_JBIAPU010000008.1, read on the forward strand.
CAGCAGCCCGATCAGCAGCATCAGGGTCGGCAGGAGGTAACCGGCCAGGCCCTGCATGCCGATGTGCAGGATGACCGGCAGCGGTGCCTTCATGGTCACCAGTATCTCCGTGCCGCCCAGAACGAGCAGCAGCCCGCCCGGAAAGGGGCGGCGCGCGCTCCACTGCCGGAAGCGGTTCACTTCGAGCAACCCTCGCTGCTGAAACTCATGTGCAGGTCGGGAAGCTTGAAGACGGCCGCGGTGGCGGCGTAGTTGTGCTGGTACAGGTCGGTGATGACGACCTTCTCGGCCTGCTGGCCGTAGACGCCGGGCATGCCCCGGGTGTCGACCTTGTCGAAGGTGCTGGCGTCGCGGCCGATCTCGATGTTGTTGAACGTGGCGTTGCCGGTGATCTCGTCGGAGTCGATGGCCAGGTTCTTCACGCCCACCTTGGTGCCCTTGTTGCCGGCGGTGAGGACGAGCTGGATGCCGCCGAGGTCGACGCTCTGGCAGAGGTTGGTGAGCTTGCCGTCCTTCACCACCGAGGTGACGACCAGCACATCACCGCCGGTGTCGCCCTGGTTGGGGCTGTTCTCGATCATGTGGTCGAGCGAGCCGAACTGCGCGAAGCCGTTGCCCTCGAGCTTGTCGGCGGTGACGACGAACGGCATCCCGGAGATCGAGAACTGCACCCCCAGGGCGCCCTGCGAGGTGAGGATCGCGAGCCCTGCGACGACGCAGGTGGCGGGCACCGCCATCACGGCGGCCCGGCGCGCCCGGACCCGGCCGCGTCTCGCTGCGGAACCGCTTACGGGGCTCTCGGGGGTGTTATCGGCGGACGACGTGACGTCCGAGGACGAGGCCATGTCTGCTCCCATGGGCATAGTCATGCGGGTTGGGCTTCAAATGGCACGTTGTCCTGGCGCGGACAGCGGCTGTCGCGCACACCTCCTCACAACTCCCGGAAATCGCAAGGGCTTTCTCGGTTACGCGTCAGTAGCCATCTCGGAAGTTACCGATGGTTACACTCAGGGGTCAAGGGCATTGTGAAAAAAGGGTGTCCATTGTGTGTCACCTGTCGGCCGGATGCCAAACAAAGATCGACAAGGCCTCACTCTTCGCACAACTTCCCTACTACTCCTTGACGCTGACTGATCCTCAGGTCTACAACTCTCCCTGGCTCACCGGATCCGTGGCGCCGGATCCGCAGCGCGCCGACCACAGGCGCGCACTTCCCGGACTTACTTTCCTCACGGGCATTTCCTGCCCCCGAGTCCGCACGTTCCAGCACCTCCTGGCACCGGCACGGCCGCCCTTCCCTTCCAGGGAACCGTGTCCGGTCGCCCCTCCTGCCCGGCCCGGCCGGAGGCCACCCCCAGCGCCTCCGGCCGGTCACCGGCCGCCGCCGCTGCCGGTCCGTCACGTACGGAGAAGGCGTCACGGACCGGCGGCGGCGGACACCGAGCCGCGCCGTCCCCACCAGCTCCTTCGGGAACGCACGCCCCCACCCCGAAGCCCCCCCCACGCGCACGACCATCCCCCACTCCCGCACGCCCAAGTCCACCCCCACCCCCACGAGTTCAGCCCCCCACTCCCAGAAATGAGGCACCCGCATGCGTACGCGTTCTCTCCTCACCCTCGTCGGCACCGTCGCCGCCCTCTCGCTGCCCGCCGTCACCCCCGCCTCCGCCGCCGACACCGCGGTGCTGACCGCGGGCGGCGAGGCCGTGGCGGTCGGTGACGTCCTCACCGCGTCCCTGGCCAGTGGCACGGCAGCCACGCTCTACTCCAGCGCCACCGGCACCAGCGGAGTCTCCTGCTCGTCCTCGCAGTTCACCGCCAAGGTCACCGACAACCCGACCGCACCGGGCACGGCCACCGAGTCGCTCACCGCGCACACGTTCGGCAACTGTTCCGCGAACGTCGTCGGCGTGCTCGGCGTCACCAGCATCGCGGTCAACAACCTGTCGTACACGACCAGCGTGTCCTCCGACGGCACCGTCGCGGTGACCCCGGCGGCCGGCTCCACCATCCAGACCACGGTCGTGCTGCGCACCCTGCTGGGCAGCATCTCCTGCGTCTACCAGGCGCCCAAGCTGACCGGCGCGGCGAGCAACGCCGACAACAGCATCACCTTCACCGCCCAGGAGTTCACGAAGGTGTCCGGCTCGTCCCTGTGCTTCGCCAAGGGCTACTTCACCGCCAAGTACGCCCCGGTGACCGACGGGACCACGGCGGTCACCGTCAACTGACCCTCGTAGAGGACGAGTTCAGCGCCGACGCAGGCGCAGGACCAGGGCGGCGCCGCCGGTGAGCACCAACACCGCCGCGGCGCCGCCCGCCAGCGTGGGGGCCGACGGACCGGAGTCGGCGTCGCCGGTGGAGGCCACCGGCGCGCTGTCGGGTGCGGTGCTGCGGGCCTGAGCGGCGGTGGTCGCCGGGGCCGGCGCGGAGGGCGTCGGCGTCGGCGAGGTGGCCTTCGCGGACGCGGGCGGCTTGCTCGCGGCCGGGGTCTTCGTCGCCGGAGGCGCGGCCGGTGCCTTCGCCTCCGGGAACACCACGTCGGAGCACGAGTAGTACGTGTCCGGCGTACTGCTGTTCTGCCAGACCGTGTAGAGGACGTGACGCCCCGTCCGGTCGGAGGGCAGCTTCGCGCTCAGGCGGTACGCGCCGTCCTTCAGCGCCGGGTCCGTCACCTCGGCGAACGGCCGCTCCGGCAGGTCGGACCAGGTCAGCGGCTTTGTCGGGTCGTAGCCGGATGTCGTCAGGTAGAACCTGAAGGTGCCGGTGTGCGGGATCGTCGAGACGTATTTCATGTTCAGCGTGGAGCCCGGCGTGAGGCGTGTCGACGGCCAGTCCGAGCGGGCGAGGTCGAGGCCCTTGTAGGCGGGCAGGCCGCCGCTGCACAGCTCGCCGTCGGGGATCGTCTGCCGGTCCCGGCCGTTCACGTTCGCGACGCGCAGGTTGTCCCAGGCCGTGAAGGGCGCGCCGTTGGCGGCGACGGCCGCTTTGCAGGCCGCCGTCCCGGTCCGCTCGCCGCCTTCGGGGGAGCAGGCCACCACCCGGCTGACCGGATTCGTGGGGGCGCCGTGCGCCTGGGCGGGCCCGGCCGCCCACACCCCGAGCAGAAGCGGGCTCGCGGCGGCGGCCGTCAGGACAGCGGTGCGGTGTGCGGTCATCCGGGGCATCCGGAACGTCTCCTCGGCCGGCACGGGAACGGTCTGCTCCCCTGGAGTACGGGCGACCGGCCCGGCGCGTTCAGTACGCATCGGCGCGTCCCTCACGTGTCCACCCTCCGCCCGTCGCGCGGGCGAAGCGGGGCATTCGCTGTCAACCGGCCGATGTCGAGGGTGGGTTTCCGGCCGGATCGAGGGTTTCCCCTGTATCCCTATGACCTCCGCTTTGCCTATCGTTCCAGCACAGCTGACCCACAGGTAACCCCTGGTCCGGTCGGCTCCCGTGCCTGGCCGGCCACCGCTCCGCTTTTCGACGCACCCCCCTGCGCTTCGACGACGAAGCGAATCGAACCGCGCCACTCCGCGCTGCCCGGAGTACGGCCACGAAAGGCAAAGCCCTTGCGTACCTCTCCCTCCCTCAGACGGAAGCTGATATCCGTCGCCGCCCTCTCCGCGGCCCTGCTGACGACCGGCACCGCCTCCGTCGCCGTCGCCCAGGAATCCGCTCCCCGGGACGCCTCCGCCGTCCCCGCCGCGCAGACCGAGGCCGCCCCCGGCACCCCCGCCGAGCGCCTCATCGTCGGCTACAAGTCCGGCGCCGATGAGGCGAAGTCGAACCAGGCCGCCGAGGCCGACGCCGCCGCCAAGGGCAAGGAGGCGGGCGAGGACGTCGACTTCCAGCGCCGCCTCGGCACCGGTGCCGCCCTCGTCGACCTGGGCTCGGACCTCACCCGGGCCGACGTCGCCGACGTCGTCGCCGAGTACCGGGCCGACCCGCAGGTCGCCTACGTCGTACCGGACCGCCTGAACAAGCCCAAGGCCGACCCGAACGACACCGAGTACGGCAAGCAGTGGGACCTGTTCGAGGCCACCGCCGGCATGAACGTGCCGGGCGCCTGGAACACCACCACCGGCACCGGCGTCACGGTCGCCGTCATCGACACCGGCTACGTCACCCACTCCGACGTCGCCGCGAACATCGTCGCCGGCTACGACTTCATCGGCGACACCGCCGTCTCGGTGGACGGCGACGGCCGTGACAGCAACCCGGCCGACCCGGGCGACTGGTACAACGCGAACGACTGCGGCTCCGGCATCCCGGCCAGCAACTCCTCCTGGCACGGCACCCACGTGGCCGGCACCATCGCCGCCGTCACGAACAACAACAAGGGTGTCGCGGGCATCGCCTACGGCGCGAAGATCTCCCCGGTCCGCGTGCTCGGCAAGTGCGGCGGCTACGACTCCGACATCATCGACGCCATCACCTGGGCGTCCGGCGGCACCGTCTCCGGTGTGCCCGCCAACTCCAACGTCGCCAAGGTCATCAACATGAGCCTGGGCGGCGACGGCGCCTGCACCTCGGCGACCCAGAGCGCCATCACCGCCGCCGTGAACCGCGGTACGACCGTCGTCGTGGCCGCCGGCAACGAGAACGACAACGTGGCGAACCACTCGCCGGGCAACTGCAACAACGTCATCTCGGTCGCCGCGACGAACCGCTCCGGCGCGAAGGCGTCCTACTCCAACTACGGCTCCCTCGTGGACATCTCGGCGCCCGGCGGCCAGACCAGCACCGGCACCGCGAACGGCATCCTCTCCACGCTGAACTCCGGCACCAAGACGCCGTCCACGGAGTCGTACGCGTACTACCAGGGCACCAGCATGGCCACCCCGCACATCGCGGGCCTGGTCGCGCTGCTGAAGTCGGCGAACTCCTCGCTGACCCCGGCCCAGATCGAGTCGGCCATCAAGGCCAACGCCCGTGCGCTGCCCGGCTCCTGCTCCGGCGGCTGCGGCGCGGGTCTGGCGGACGCGGCGAAGACGGTGCAGGCGGTGACCGGGGGCTCCGGCGGCTCCACGGGGGGCACCACCTTCACCAACACCACCGCGGTCTCCATCCCGGACAACGGCTCGGCGATCGAGTCCTCCATCGCCGTCAGCGGCCGCAGCGGCAACGCGCCCTCGACCCTCCAGGTCGGCGTGGACATCACCCACACGTACCGCGGTGACCTGGTCGTCGACCTGGTCGCGCCCGATGGGACCAGCTATCGCCTGAAGTCCTCCAGCACCTCGGACTCCGCGGACAACGTCAACACCACCTACTCGGTGAACGCCTCCAGCGAGGTCGCAAACGGCACCTGGAAGCTGCGCGTCCAGGACGTGGCCGCGCAGGACACGGGCCGGCTCAACAGCTGGAAGCTGACGTTCTGACCTCGAGGTCGACGACGGCGACGCCATGAACGGGCGGGCCGACCGGTGCGGATGGGCGCCGGCCGGCCCGTCTTGCGTTCTGCGCCTTCCTGGGCGTCACGCGGGCGTGGGCTCGCGCTCCTCCGCGTCCACCGGGTCGAGCGAGGCCAGGACCCGGGCGCCGCGGTCGGCCGCGCTGTCCAGATGCTGCAGCAGACCCGGCACGGCGATGCTCGGCAGGATGTGGGACCACAGCACCGACAGCCGCTCACCCAGGTCAGCGCGGCCGGCCAGCGCCCGTGACATCAACTGGATGCCGGTGAACGAGCCGACGAGCATCTCCACCGTCTCCCGCGGCCGCACCGTCGGCAGCAACTCGCCCCGCTCCCGTGCCAGTTCCAGCAGTCCCGTCAGCCGCTCGGCCCACTGTCGGAACGGCTCGCCATGATCGACCCCCGACGGGGTCTCCTGGTCCACCGCGAGCCGGACGCTGCCCCGCAGCAGGGAGTTGCTCAACAGCCGCTGGCCGACCACGAACGTCATGTCGATGATCTCCTGCACCTTGCAGGTCTGCGGCGGTACGGCGCCGAACGGCACCTGTTCGTCCAGCACCGCCTGGGCGAGGGACTCCTTCGACGGGAAGTGGAAGTACAGGGCGCCCTTGGTGACTTCGGCGCGCTCGAGGACCATGGAGATGGTCGTGGACGTGTAGCCGTGCTCGTCGAAGACCGCACCGGCGGCTTCCAGGATCGCCCTGCGCGTCCTGATGGCGCGCTCCTGTTTCGCCATAAGGCCCCTCCACGGCGCCGAGCCAGTCTGTTTTTGCCGTCGTCTGCCGGAACGGCCCGATCATAGAGGGTCTTCGACTGATCTCCATTGAAAACAAACCGGTCGCCTCGTACTCTAACGCTCACCGGAGTGGACGGCCCACCGTCCGCCATGGCCTTCGGGGACCGTAGGGAGCGAGATGACTCGACCGCGGCAGGTTGCCGATGCCCCGCACATGACGGCGACCGTCCCCCGTCAACTCGTACACCGCGCGGCGGTCGCGGAAACCTATCTGACCGGCTGGAACAGAACCGGGGCCGACCGGTTCGCCGTGTCGGCACAATGGCCGCGAGCGCACGGGTTACACGTGTCGTCCGACTGGTCGGCCTACGATCCGCTGCTCGTCGTGGAGACCGTCCGGCAGAGCGGCACGCTCCTCATGCACACCGGCTACGACGTCCCGCTGGATCACCAGTTCGTGCTCCAGGAATTTCAGGTCGACACGTTCCCGGCGCACTTGGCCGTCGGCCCGCGGCCGGCGGAGCTCGTCGTCGAGATCGACTTCACGGAGGTGCGCTACCGCGGCACCCGCCCCGTGTCCGCCCGCTACAAGGCAAGCGTCCTACGGGCCGGCGCCCTGGTCGCGACCGCCGACGTCGCCTTCACATGTGTCGGGGCGGCGGTCTTCCGCCGACTGCGCGGCGGACGCACCCCGGATACGGTCCAGGCCGTGCCCGTCCCGCCCGGGCTGTTCGCCGCCGCCGTCGACCGCGTCCAGCCCGGGGACGTCGTCCTCGCGCCCGGCGACCGCTCCGACCGCTGGCAACTCCGCGTTCATACCGGACACCCCGTTTTCTTTGATCACCCCCTCGACCACGTCCCCGGCATGCTGCTCCTGGAGGCCGCCCGCCAGGCCACCCACCTGCGTATATCCGACGGCGAAACGCCCGTGTCGTACCACGCGACCTTCCACCGCTTCGCCGAACTGGATCAACCCGCCTGGATCGAGGTGAGCGGAGGGAACGGCGCGAAGGTGCAAGTCGTGGGAACACAGGGGGAGTCGACGGTCTTCGAATGTGTGGTCGCCACCACCGCAGGGTGAGTTATGGTGTGCGGGGGGTAAGAAACAAACGGCATGACCCGTTCTTTACGTCCCCAGGAGTGTCCAGCCGATGGCGAGGCAACTACGCGCCGAGCAGACCCGAGCGACGATCCTCAAGGCGGCCGCCGACTTGTTCGACCGTCATGGGTTCGAGTCGACCAGTCTGAGCGACATCGTTGAGCACGCCAACGTCACCAAGGGCGCGCTCTACTTCCACTTCGCGGCCAAGGAGGACCTGGCCCACGCCATCATGGAGCTGCAGTCCCAGGCCTCCCGGCGACTGGCGGGCGAAGTGGACGAGCGGGCCTGCTCCTCCCTCGAAGCGTTGATGCGCCTGACGTTCGGCCTCGCCCGGCTGTCCGTCGAGGGCCCCATCACCCGGGCCGGCCTCCGGCTCGCCACCGGGGGAGTCGAGATGCGCGCGCCGCTGCGGCACCCCTTCACGGAGTTGCTCGACCTGATCTCGCGCCGGCTCGTCGGCGCGGTCAAGGAGGCCGACCTCCACCCGGACATCGACGTCGACGCCGTCGCCCACTCCCTCGTCAGCTTCTTCGTCGGCACCCGGGTCGTGGGCCGCACCACCGAACCTCCCACCCGACTCCCGCGCAGGGTGGCCGAGATGTGGCACGTCCTGATCCGCGGCCTGGTACCCGTGACCCGCCGCCCGCGCTATCTGACCCTGGCGACGCGGCTGGAGCGGGAGATCAGGGTGTACGAGATGCAGTGAAGGGCCGGGGCGAAACCTCGGGGTCTCACGGGCCGGGGCGGGTCCTCGGAGTGTCCCTGTCCGGGCGGTACGGTGAGGCGCATGCCCCACACCCCCTCCGCACCCGTGATCCTCGGCGACGAGCCCGGCTCCTTCCCGCACAGCGTGCTGGCCGAGCGGCACCCCGCGATCATCCACCAGGTGCGGGAGGCCTTCCCGTACGGGCCGGAGCAGCACCGCGCCCTTGACGCACTGCTGGAGAACTGCGTCAAGGGCGTGATCGAACCGCTGCCCGCCGACGCACACGACGGGGAACGATGGCGGGCCTGGGGCCTCGATGAATACGCGGGCCGGCCCTGGTTCGACGTGCCGTGGCTGTGGTCGGAAAGCTACTTCTACCGCCAACTCCTGGATGCCGTCGGCTACTTCGATCCCGGCGCCTGGCAGGGCATCGACCCCTTCCGGCCTTCCAAGCTCGCCGAACTCGACGCCCCCGAGACGGACGAGGAGCTGGCCGCACTCGACGACCTTCAGGCCCGCCCGGCCGAGGAACGGGCCAAGGCCCTCCTGCACGGCTCCCTGTGGGGCAACCGCGCCGACCTCGGCTTCCGTCTCTCCGCCGGTGGCGCCGACACCCCGGCCCCCGCGCCCGCCCTGGTCGCCGACCACAGCGACGCCCTCTGGTCGCTGCTCCCCGCCTCCGGCACGGGCACCCTCTGCCTGATCGCCGACAACGCCGGCCGCGAGCTCATCCCCGACCTGCTCCTCGTCGCCCACCTCCTGGACGAAGGACGCGTCGGCCGGGCGGTCCTGCACGTCAAGCCGTACCCGTACTACGTCTCCGACGCCACGACCGCCGACCTGGTCGACGCACTGCGCCGGCTGACGGCGGCCCCGGGCGCGGCGGCCGCGTACGGCAGGCGTCTGTGGTCCGCCATGGCCGACGGCAGCCTCACGGTACGGGCCCACCCCTTCGCCGCCGCCCCGCTGCCGTTCGAGGCGATGCCCGCCGACCTGCGCGCGGAGTTGGGCGCGGCGACGCTGACGATCGTCAAGGGCGACCTCAACTACCGCCGCCTCGTGGGCGACCGCCGTTGGCCCCCGACCACCCCCTTCGCCGATGTGACCGCCCACTTCCCGGGCCCGGTCGCCGCCCTGCGCACCCTGAAGTCCGACGTGATCACCGGACTCGACGCCGCGGCCGAGGCCGCGCTGGTGGCCGCCGAGGGGCAGCGCTGGCGCACGGGCGGGACACATGCGCTGATCCAGGCCCGGGGGTAGTTCAAGTCGAGCGCCGTGCTCTCATGAATCCCGGGCCGGTTCACGCGATGGTGTGATCATGTGTCGCCCGGCGGATGGCCGTCCAGGGCCACGGGTAGGGCCCGGCCATGACGCAGCCGTTCGAACTCCCGCACTTCTACATGCCGCACCCCGCGCGGTTGAACCCGCATGTCGACGAGGCCCGCGCTCACTCGACGCGGTGGGCGCGCGACATGGGCATGCTGGAAGGGTCCGGGATCTGGGAGCAGGCCGACCTCGACGCGCACGACTACGGGCTGCTCTGCGCCTACACCCACCCCGACTGCGACGGCCCCGCCCTCTCCCTCATCACCGACTGGTACGTGTGGGTGTTCTTCTTCGACGACCACTTCCTCGACATGTACAAGCGCACCCAGGACCGCGTCGCGGGCAAGGACCACCTGGACCGGCTGCCGCTGTTCATGCCGCTGGACCTGTCGACGCCGGTGCCCGAGCCGCAGAACCCGGTCGAGGCGGGGCTCGCCGACCTGTGGGCGCGCACGGTGCCGTCGATGTCGGCCGACTGGCGCCGCCGCTTCGCCGTGGCGACCGAGCACCTGCTGAACGAGTCCCTGTGGGAGCTGTCCAACATCAACGAGGGGCGGATCGCCAACCCCGTCGAGTACATCGAGATGCGCCGCAAGGTGGGCGGCGCCCCCTGGTCGTCGGGGCTGGTCGAGTACGCGACCGCCGAAGTGCCCGCGGCCGTCGCCGGGACACGGCCCCTCAGGGTCCTCATGGAGACGTTCTCCGACGCCGTGCACCTGCGCAACGACCTCTTCTCCTACCAGCGCGAGGTCGAGGACGAGGGCGAGAACAGCAATGGCGTGCTCGTCCTGGAGACCTTCTTCGGCTGCACCACCCAGCAGGCCGCCGACACCGTCAACGACATCCTCACCTCGCGCCTCCACCAGTTCGAGCACACCGCGTTCACCGAAGTGCCCGCCGTGGCCCTGGAGAAGGGGCTCGCACCGGACGAGGTCGCGGCCGTCGCCGCGTACACGAAGGGCCTGCAGGACTGGCAGTCCGGCGGCCACGAATGGCACCTGCGCTCCAGCCGCTACATGAACGAGGGCGCCACCTCCACCACCCCCTGGCAGAGCCTGACCGGCCCCGGCAGCTCCGCCGCCGACGTCGGCGCCCTGCTCGCCTCGGCCGCCGCCGAACGCCTGCGCGCCTACCGCCACGTGCCCTTCCAGAAGGTCGGCCCGTCCCTGCTCCCCGACTTCCACATGCCGTTCGAGGTGGAGCTGAGCCCGCACCTGGAGGGTGCCCGCCAACGCCTCACGGGCTGGATGCATCGCACGGGCATGCTGGAGGAGGGTGTCTGGGACGAGGACAAGCTCGCCGCGGCCGACCTCCCGCTCTGTTCCGCAGGCCTCGACCCCGACGCGACACCGGAGGCCCTCGACCTCAGCTCCCACTGGCTCGCCTGGGGCACCTACGGCGACGACTACTACCCGCTCGTCTTCGGCGCCCGCCGCGACCTCGCCGCCGCCCGGCTGACCACGGCCCGTCTGTCCGCCTGCATGCCCGTCGACGGCGAGGAGACCGTCGTCCCCGTCAACGGCATGGAGCGCGGCCTCATCGACCTGTGGGCGCGCACGACGGCGGAGATGACCCCCGACCAGCGGCGCACCCTGCGGGACTCGGTCGACGTGATGACCGAGAGCTGGGTCTGGGAGGTGTCCAACCAGATCCAGAACCGCGTCCCCGACCCGGTCGACTACCTGGAGATGCGACGCGCCACCTTCGGCTCCGACCTCACCCTCAGCCTGTGCCGGATGGGCCAGGGCCCCGCCATCCCGCCGGAGGTGTACCGCAGCGGCCCCGTCCGCTCCCTGGAGAACGCGGCCATCGACTACGCCTGCCTCGTCAACGACGTCTTCTCGTACCAGAAGGAGATCGAGTACGAGGGCGAGATCCACAACGCGATCCTCGTCGTGCAGAACTTCTTCGGCTGCGACTACCCGACCGCGCTCGGCATCATCCACGACCTGATGACCCAGCGCATGCAACAGTTCGAGCACGTGATCGCGCACGAACTCCCCATTCTCTACGAGGACTTCGAGCTGTCGGACGAGGCCCGTGACGCCATGCGCCACTATGTGGCCGACCTTCAGAACTGGCTGGCGGGCATCCTGAACTGGCACCGTACGGTGGACCGCTACAAGGCCGACTTCTTGGCGCGCCGCACCCACGGCTTCACCCCGGACCGCCCACCCGCCCCGGCGCTGCCCGCCCGCCCCTGACACCCCGGCTCACACGGGCTGACCCGCTCGCCGTGCGGCGTGCTCGACCGCGGCTCGCGCCAGCCCCCGCACGGCGGGGTGCGGGCGCGAGCCGTCGCCGTACAGCTCCGGCTGGAACAGCGTCGCCAGGAAGAAGGGGTGGCCGGGGAGTTCGGCGATCCGGACCTGCCCGGCCGCGTCCCGGCCGGAAAAGCGCAGACCGTGCGCGCGCAGGGTGTCGAGGTGGCGGGACGGCCCGTACCGGCAGGAGTAGCACTCGACCGTCCGCTCCACACCGAACACGGAGTGGGCGAGCGAGCCCGGTTCGACGAGGACGACGTCCTCGTGGCCGGCCAGCGAACACGCCAGCGGCTCGATGAGGAAGTCCTCGGCGTCGGGGTCGTTCTCGGCGTGCGCCACCCCCGTCAGTCCGCAGACCCCCCGGGCGAACTCCAGCAGTGCGTGCTGGAACCCGCCGCAGGTGCCGAGGAAGGGGATGCCCTCCTCGCGCGCGGTGCGGATCGCGGCCAGCACGCCGGCCTCGCTGCGGTACGGGCTGCCCGGTACGACCCACACCGCGTCGAATCCGCGTACCGCGCCCTCGGCCTCGGCGTCCTCGGACGGGATCCAGTAGGCGTCGAGGACGAGCCGGTCGCGCGAGGCGAGCGCGTCGAGCAGCAGAGGGACGCGGGTGTGCGAGACGACGTTGGGGGAGCGGTCGCCGACGAGGGCGACCTTGGCGATCTGAACGGCGCTGTCGGTCATGGCCTCATCCTCGGCGCGACCCGTGTTCACGTCCAACGATGATTCCTGCACTCCCGATAAGCAGAACTGATGCCGGTGCGATCCTGGTGCGCATGGACCCGCACCTCCTGCGCACCTATGTCACCGTGGCCCGCCTGGCCTCCTTCTCCGAGGCCGCCCGCGAGTTGGGCTACACCCAGTCCGCGGTGTCCCAGCACATCGCGGCCCTCGAACAGGACCTCGGCGCCCCGCTGCTCACCCGCCGACCCGTCGCCCCCACGGCGGCCGGCGAACGGCTGCTCGAACACGCGGGTCCGCTGCTGCTGCGCCTGGACGCGGCCCGTGCCGACGTCGCCCGGATGGCGACCGCCCCCGAGCACGGGCTGAGCCTCGCGGCGACACCGACCGCGCTCGGCCCCCGCGTCCTCGCCGCGCTGCCCGCGGCCGGCGTGACGCTGCGCGTCCTGGCCCGCGAGGAGATCCCCGGCGCCGTCGCCACCGGCACGGCCGACCTGGGCCTGGTCGACGGCCTGGCCGCACCCAGCGACCCGCTCCGACTGCCGGACGTGGCGCCGCTGACCACGCACGCGGTGGCGGAGGAGCCGGTCTGCGTCCTGCTGCCGGGCACCCATCCGCTGGCCCGGTGCCCCGCGCTGCGCCTCGGCGACCTCGCCGACGCCCGCTGGCTCGACGCCCCCGACGTGGGCCTGCCGCTGGCCCAACTGCGCGCCGCGAACGGCGGTCGCGGCTTCCGCCCTGCCCTGCGCTACGACGGCATCGACCTGCGCACCCTGACCGCCCTGTCCGCCGCCGGCCACGGCCTGACCCTGCTGCCGACCTCGACGGCCACGGGAATCCCGGGCACGGTCGCCGTCCCCATCACCGAGCCGCGCGTCGTCCACCGCGTCGAACTCGTCCACACGGCCACTTTGAGGGGAGCGGCCGCGCGTCTGGCGGAGGCGCTGTGACCGCTATGGCTTCCCGCTCCTGAGCCCGCGTCAGTCTCACTCGTTCGTGGTACGTCGCGCGCCGGTGCGCCGGGTAGTGCACCCTCCGGCGGCGATCCGCATCCGCCGGAGGCGGCCCGCACCAGCCGGAGGCGATCCATGGAACAGACAGCGCTGCGCCCCAAGCCGATGCCGGGCGGGGAGCCGGGCGGCGGCACGAATGCGGGCCCCGCCCGGCGCCCGCATGCCGCGCGCCGTCGAGGCGGACGGCCGGCGACCCTGCTGTGCGGCCTGCTCGTCGGGTCCGTGCTGGTCCTGTCCGGCGTCGGACTCGGCGGCGCGGGCGCCATGGTGATCGGCATGAGCAAGCTCGCGGAACTGCAACGACAGGCCGGTCGGATGGCGCCGGGGAGTGCTTCCGCATCGGCCGGTTCGAGCGGGCCGTCGGCGGCGCAGTCCCCCTCGCCGGCGCCCGTCCGCGCGACCCTGGGCCTGGAGGCCGTGGACGCCGAGAAGGTGGGCGCCGTGGTCGTGGGCGTTCACGTGCCCGGCCCCGGCTACGCGGCCGGGCTGGTCCGGGGCGACGTACTCCTCGCCCTCGGCAGAACCCGTATCGACTCCGCCGCCGACCTCGCACGCGCGGTCGCCCGGGCCCGACCGGGGGCCGAGGTCGTCCTGACGGTGCGCCACCGCAGCGGCGGCTACCAGCAGCTGAAAGCCGTCCCCGGCGTCGTCATCTGAGTCAGTTGAGCGGCCCGAGTCATCCGAGCCCGGGCGCCACCTGAGGCCCCTCACACGGTCCGGAAGTGGCTCGTGAGCCGACCCTCGGTGTCCAGGACGTGGAAGGCCAGCCCCACCGGAGCCTCCCGGTCCGCCACCTGCTCGCCCTCCCACGGCAGCCGCAGCGTCCAGGTCACCCCGGGGCCGACCACCAGCGGTCGCCCGGCGAAGGAGGTGGCGGCGGGGGTGTGCGCGTGTCCGGTGACCAGCCCGGCGATCTCGGGGCGCCGCTCCAGCAGCGCGGCCAGCCGGTCCGGCGCGCCCAGCCGGTAGGCGTCGGGGAGCGGGTGGTGGAGTGCCACGGGCGGGTGGTGGAAGGCGAGCAGCGCCGGAACGCTCCCGTCGAGCTCGTCGAGCGTCGCCTCGATCCAGTCGTACGTCTCCTCCTCCAGGGCCCCCTCGTCCCCGCCGGGAATGCTGGAGTCGCACATCAGCACCGCGCCGCCGTCGAAGACCTGCACGCTGTTGACCGGCCCGTCGGCCGTGGGCAGGCCGAGCAGGGCCTTGCGGTACGGGGCTCGGCTGTCGTGGTTGCCCGGGCAGGTGAGCACCGGGAACGGGGTGTCGCCGTCGCGCAGCCCCAGGATGCGGGCCGCCTCCTCGTACTCCGCCTCGGTGCCGTGGTCCGCGATGTCCCCGGTCACGAGCAGCGCGTCCACCTGCCCCGGAAGCTCCCACAACCGGTCGCGCACCCGCTCGGCACGCTCCGTCGCCCGCGGGCTTCCGTCCAGATGCAGATCGCTGATGTGTGCGAGTACGAGCACGGCGGTCGGCCCTCCCTTGATCGTCGTTCGGACATCGTTGAGTAATGCCTGATCCGCATCAAACCATTAGTGCTAATGGATTGGCAATCATCAGCCGTTAGTTCGCCTCGCTCGACCGTCAGGACTCCGGAAACCCCGTTCAACCGGCTCGCGCAGGCCCCTCCGTCCGGGCAGGATGCTGCCCGTAGTCCCATACATCCGCTCAGGGAGGCCCGGATGACCGGCAGTACGCCCGCGCACTTCACCGCCGACGACTACCGGGCCCGCATGGAGCGCGCCGCGCGGGCGGCCGCCGACGCCGGACTCGCCGGCCTGCTCGTGGCGCCGGGCCCGGACCTGGTGTGGCTCACCGGCTACACGCCCACCGCCGTCACCGAACGGCTCACCGTCCTCGTCCTCGTCCCCGGCCACGACCCCGTCCTCGTCGTCCCCGCCCTGGAGGCCCCCGACGCCGCCCAGGCATCCGGAGCCGGCGCCCTCACCCTGCGAGACTGGACCGACGGCAAGGACCCCTACGCCGCCACCGCCGCCCTCCTCGGCGGCACCGGCCGCTTCGGCGTCAGCGACAACGCCTGGGCGATGCACCTGCTGCGACTGCAGAAGGCGCTGCCCGGCACCTCCTACGCCTCCCTCACCGACGCCCTGCCCATGCTGCGCGCCGTCAAGGACGCGGCGGAGCTGGAGCTGATGACGGCCGCCGGCGCCGCCGCCGACGCGACGTTCGAGGAGATCCGCACCGTTCGCTTCGCGGGCCGCAGGGAGTCGGAGGTGGCGGCGGACCTCGGTCGTCTGTTGCTGGAGCACGGACACGCGGTCGTCGACTTCACGATCGTCGCCTCCGGTCCGAACGGCGCCAACCCGCACCACGAGGTCGGCGACCGCGTCATCGAACGCGGCGACATGGTCGTCCTCGACTTCGGCGGCCTCAAGGACGGCTACGGCTCCGACACCTCCCGCACGGTCCACGTCGGCGAACCGACCGACGAGGAGCGCCGGGTCCACGACATCGTGCGCGAGGCCCAGGAGGCGGGCTTTTGCGCGGTACGGCCGGGCGTCGCCTGCCAGGAGGTCGACCGGGCCGCCCGCGCGGTCATCGCCGACGCCGGATACGGCGCGTACTTCATCCACCGCACCGGGCACGGCATCGGCGTCACCACGCACGAACCGCCGTACATGATCGAGGGCGAGGAACAGCCCCTCTTGCCCGGCATGTGCTTCTCCGTGGAACCCGGCATCTATCTGCCCGGGCGCTTCGGCGTGCGCATCGAGGACATCGTCACCGTGACCGAGGACGGCGGCCGCCGCCTCAACGACACCACCCGCGAGATGGTCATAGTGGACTGAGCGACCCAGGAGCCCCCGCACACCCCCGAGCGACAACGGCGCGACCATGACCCAGGCACCGACACCCACCGCGGACACCGTCCACCGGCTGGTCCGTTCCCTGCTCAAGGACACCAAGAACACCAAGGAGGGCAACGAGGGCAAGGAGGGCAAGGAGGCGAAGGCCGGCACGGCAGTCAGCAACGGCAACGGCAACAGTGGCGTGAGCGCCGCCGCCGGGCCCGATGTCCGCCCCGTCGCCGAGGGCGCCGAGCACTCCACCTGGTGGGTCGGCACCCGCCACGTCCTGCGCCTCGCCCCCGACCGTGACGCCGCCGTCCGCCAGCGCCGCGAACTGCGCCTGCGCGACGTCGTCCGCCCGCACGTCCCGGTCGCGGTGCCGACCAGCGTGGCGCACGGCGAGTGGGCGCCCGGCCTGACCTACACGCTGGACACCAAGGTGCCCGGCGGTACGGCGGAGCAGTACGACGTGTCCGCGGTCGGCGAGGCCGACCTGGCCGGACTGCTCACGGGGCTGCGCGAGGTGCCGGCCCGCCAGGCCGAGACGCTCGGCGTCCCCCGGGCCGCCCCGCGCTCCCTGGAGGCGCTGCGCCGGATGGCCGTGCCCGCCGCCGCGGCCCTCGCGGAGGCCGACGAGTTCGATGCCGCGCGCCTGACCCAGCTGACCCCGCCCGGCGCGGCCCAGCTCGCCGCCCAGCCGGCCGGCGCCGTCCTCGTCCATCACGCGCTCCGGGGCGAGCACCTCGTGGTCAGCGCCGACGGCCGGATGCGCGGCGTCCTCGACTGGACCGACGCCGTCCTCGGCGACCCCGCCGAGGACATCGCCGGACTCGCCCTCGCCGTCGGGTCCGGCGCCGCCGTGCGCGCCGCCACCCTCGCCGGGTACGGTGCCCGTCCCTGCCTGCGCGGTCTGTGGCTCGCCCGCTGCGACGCCCTCATCCGCCTCGCCGCCCGCGTCGAGGGCCGCGACACCGGGTCGCTGCCCCTGCTGCGGACCCAGCTGCGGCGTGCCTGGGAGGCGATCCTGCTGGAACGCGTGAGCGAATTCCGCGAGGACGACACGGGCGAAGAGCTGTAGGCGGCGCTCCGGGGGAGGGACGTAAACGATCGCGCAAACGCTTACGCCGTCACTCCCTCCACCGGCCCGTCACTCCTGCACCAGAACCACGCACGACTCCCCGGGCAGCCGCAGCACCCCGTCCGCCCCCGGCGCCTCCACCGGCTCCCACGCGGCCAGGACCTCGATCGGGCGGGTGCCCAGGGGGATCTTCGCCGGCTCCTTGCCGAGGTTCACGGCCACGCGCACGTCGCCGCGCCGGAAGCCGAACCAACGGGCGGCCGCGTCGTAGGCCACCTTGGTGTCGGCGAGGTCGGGATCGGTGAGGTCCGCCTGCGCGTGCCGCAGGGCGATGAGCCGGCGGTACCAGTCGAGCACGCGCGCGTGGGGCTCGCGCTCCGGTTCGGACCAGTCCAGGCAGGAGCGGTCGCGGGTCGCCGGGTCCTGCGGGTCCGGTACGTCCTCCTCGGCCCAGCCGTGCGCGGCGAACTCCCGCCGCCTGCCCCGGCGTACGGCCTGAGCCAGCTCCGGGTCGGTGTGGTCGGTGAAGAACTGCCAGGGTGTGCCGGCCGCCCACTCCTCGCCCATGAACAGCATCGGGGTGAACGGCGCCGTCAGCGTCAGTGCGGCCGCGCAGGCCAGCAGTCCCGGCGACAGCGTCGCCGAGAGACGGTCACCCTGTGCCCGGTTGCCGACCTGGTCGTGGGTCTGGCTGTAGCCGAGCAGCCGGTGCGCCGCCACCCGCGCGCGGTCCAGGGGGCGTCCGTGGCCGCGGCCCCGGAAGCTGGAGTACGTGCCGTCGTGGAAGTAGCCGCCCGTGAGCGTCTTGGCGAGCGCCGCGAGAGGAGTGCGCGCGAAGTCGGCGTAGTAGCCCTGGGACTCGTCGGTCAGCGCGGTGTGCAGGGCGTGGTGGAAGTCGTCGTTCCACTGTGCCTGGAGGCCGAGGCCGCCCTCCTCGCGCGGGGTGACGAGACGCGGGTCGTTCAGGTCGGACTCGGCGATGAGGAACAGCGGTCGGTCCACCTCGGCGGACAGGGCGTCCACGGCCGTCGACAGCTCCTCCAGGAAGTGGCACGCGCGCGTGTCCTTCAGCGCGTGCACCGCGTCCAGCCGCAGCCCGTCGATCCGGTAGTCGCGCAGCCACGCCAGCGCGCTGCCGATCAGGTAGGCGCGCACCTCGTCCGAGCCGGGCGCGTCGAGGTTCACGGCGGAGCCCCACGGGGTCTGGTGCCGGTCGGTGAAGTACGGCCCGAAGGCGGGCAGGTGGTTGCCGGACGGGCCCAGGTGGTTGTGCACCACGTCGAGGACCACGCCCAGGCCGAGTCCGTGCGCCCGGTCCACGAAGCGCTTCAGCGCCTCGGGTCCGCCGTACGGCTCGTGCACCGCCCACAGCGAGACGCCCTCGTACCCCCAGCCGTGCCGTCCCGGGAACGGGCACAGCGGCATCAACTCGACGTGGGTCACGCCCAGTTCGGCGAGGTGGTCGAGCCGCTCGGCGGCGGCGTCCAGGGTGCCCTCGGGCGTGTAGGTGCCCACGTGCAGCTCGTACAGGACCCCGCCCTGCAGCGGCCGCCCGGCCCACTGGGCGCGCCACGCGTGGCGACCTTGGTCGACGACCGCGCTCAGCCCGTCAGGACCGTCCGGCTGCCGGCGCGAGCGCGGGTCGGGCAGGACGGGGCCGTCGTCCACCGCGAAGCCGTACCGCGTGCCGTCCCGCGCCTCCGCCTCGCCGGTCCACCACCCCGCCCGCTCCGGAGCGCGCTCCAACGCGCGCGTGGCGCCGTCGCACTGGAGCGTCACACGATCGGCCTGCGGTGCCCACACCTCGAACTGCACGGACGGTTCCCCTTCGTCTGCTCACCGTGATGTAGCCCGTCCATCGTCCTTCAAACGAGATCAAACCGCTTTCGAATCACCCCTTTACCGGCGGGTCACGTCGGCCACGCGCGTGTGGCCGACGTTTCTCCGTTTTCTGGACACCCAAGGTTTACTGACCGACAATCACCAACGTGACGTCGTCCTTCGAGTTCAACACGTACCCCGCGCGGCTGTCCGACGCGGAGCGCGACAAGGCGCTGAAGGTTCTGCGTGACGGCGTCGCCATGGGCCGCCTGTCGCACGACACGTTCATCCGGCGCATGGAGCTGGCCCTCGTGGCCCGACGCTCCGACGAACTCGTGGCGCTGACCGCCGACCTCCCTCAGGAGAAGCGCCTGGCACGCCTGGTGTTCGGCACCGTCGAGGCGGTCTCCGGTTTCACCGTGCGGCTGCGCCGGGCCTGGCAGGCCGAGCGGCTGCCCAAGCTGCTGCTGCCCCACCCCGGCCACGGCCACCCGCTGCGCATCGGCCGCGACCCCGCCAGCGGACTGCGCCTGAACCACGAGACGGTCTCGCGCGTGCACGCCGAACTCAGCCGGCAGGGCGGCATGTGGGTCCTGCGGGACCTCGGCTCGACCAACGGCACGACCGTCAACGGGCGCCGGGTGATCGGCGCGGCCGTCGTCCGGGAGGGCGACCAGGTCTCCTTCGGGCACATGGCGTTCCGGCTCTCGACGGACTGAGCCGCCCCCGACCCCCCAGCGCTGGCCAAGGCTTCACGCCTCGAATTGGGTCAAGTGCCGTCCCGTACGGCGGTGTTGACGTAGTTCGCGAGCCGTGACTCACTGTGCGTACACCATGTACATCAGGTGAACCGACGGCACCACAGTGTGGAGGTGTGTTCGCTGCCGCCACTCCTCCGCTATCCGACCGTCGACGAGCTGGGCGCCCGGGCTGCCGCACTCGTCGCCCGCCGCCCGCGGGACGCCCGACTGCGCCGTATCGGCACCTCCCGCGCGGGCACCCCCTTGTGGCTGCTCTCCGTGGGCCACGGCAGCCGTCACGTGCTCGTGGTCGCCGGACCGCACGCCAACGAGCCGGTGGGTGGCGCCACCGCCCTGCGGCTCGCCGAACGGGCCCTGGCCGACCCCCGGCTCACCGAGGGCGCCGACGCCACCTGGAACCTGCTGCTGTGCGTCGACCCCGACGGTCTGCGCCGCAACGAGGGCTGGCTGCCGGGCCCGTACACCCTCGGCCACTACTTCCGGAACTTCTTCCGGCCCGGCTTCCTCGAGCAGCCCGAGTGGCTGCCCGACGGCGCGGCCGGCGCGGCGCTGCCCGAGACCCGCGCGCTGCTGGAACTCCAGGACGAACTGCGGCCCTTCCTCCAGTGCTCCCTGCACGGCGTCGACGTCGGCGGCGGCTTCGTCGAGCTCACCCACGACCTGCCGGGCCTCGCTCAGCGCGTCGCGCACACCGCGGCCCGCCTCGGCATACCGCGCGAACTCGGCCCGTACGACACCCTGTACTGGCCCGGCCTCGGGCCCGCCGTCTACCGGATACCGCCGCCGCGGCGGGGCGACCTGGCCGCGGCCATCACCGAGGCGGCCGTCGAGTCGACGTGGTTCCACCCGCACCGGCACGGCACGGTCACCGCGGTCGTCGAGGCACCCATGTGGGGCGTGGCCGCGGTGGAGGACGGCTCACCGCCCGCCGACCGGGACGCGGTGCTGCGCACCGTCAGCAACACCCTGCGCCATGACACCAGCGCCCTGGAGCGCATCCTGGCCCGCCTGAGGCCCCACCTGGCAGATGCCCCGGACGCGGCGCGCCTGCTCGCACCGGTCGACGACTACATCCTCGTCTGCCCCGGGCTCGCCGACGCCTGGGACCCCGACGCCGGCGACCGGGAGCGTCCGCTGCCGCCGCTCAGTACCGCCCACCTGGCCGCCCTGCGCATCGCCGGGCGGCGGCTCGCCCTGCGGACGGCGGGCCTGCTGCACCAGCTCGTGACCGGCCCCGGCCGCGACCCGTCCGGGGTGCTGCCGGAGCTGGACCGGCTCGTCGACGCGTGGTGCGCCGACTACAGCGACGGCTGCGGGGCGCGCTGGATACCGGTCGCACGCCAGGTCGAGTACCAGTCCCGGGTGGTGCTCGCGACGTTCGAACTGGCCGCGCGGTACGCGCCCGCGTGCTCCCGTTCGGGTGAGCCGGGCTGGGGGAGCGGGGCCGCCGTGCCGATGCATCGGGAATGACGCACACCGCTACCGCGAAGACGACAGCCGTACGGGGTGGGCTGCTGACGGCGGCCGCCCTTCTGCTCGCCACCGCCGCCCCGGCCCGGGCCGCGGACCTCCCCGCCGACTGGCTCTACCTCACGGTCACCCGGGGCGACGCCCGGGTCGACGACACGCGCGGCACCCTGCTGCTGTGCGACCCGCCCCAGGGCCACGCGCGTGCCGCCGACGCCTGCGCGGAACTGAGGGCGGCGGGCGGGGACATCGGCCACATCCCGCCCAAGGACGCCATCTGCACCATGCTGTACGCCCCGGTGACCGTCCACGCGCGCGGTGAGTGGGGCGGGCGGCAGGTCGCGTACGAGCGGACCTTCTCGAACAAGTGCGTGCTGGCGGCGCGCACGGGGGCGGTCTTCGCACTGGACGAGTGAACCGACGAGTGAACCGGACGAGTGAGGGCCGGCCTTCCGGCTCATGTCTCCCTCTCGCGCGCGTGCAGCGCCGCCGCGACGACCGTGCGGGACTGGTGCTCGACCTGGTGCTCCAAGGGCACCCAGCGGGCCCGGAAGCGCTCTGCGAAGGCGTCGCTCCAGGTCGCCACGAGCCGCTCCATGCGCGGCGCCACGTGGTCGTCGCTCTCCCGCAGGACCCGCAGCAGCATCGCCGCGGCCCGCAGCGGCAACCGCCGGCCGAACGCGTCCACGCTGCCGACGTACGCCATCGTGGCGTCGGCGGGCGGCGTGTGCATCCAGTCCGCGGCCAATCCCGGTATCAGCTCCAGCCCCCACATCGCGGACCGCAGCAGCGGCCCGTCGACGCCCTCCAGACGCGGCCGCGCCTCGGCGAGCACCCGCTCCACCGCCAGCGCGTCCCGCAGCAGCCGGTGCGCCAGCCGCCGCATCGCCGCGGCCGGCGCGGGATGCGGCGCCGGGTCGTCCACCAGGTCGCTCGCCCACATCGGCACCTCGACCACCGCCGTCAGACCGCCGTAGCGGTGCGTGTGGTACCAGGTGCTGCGCCGGGCGTCGTCCGGCATGCTCGGGTACACCGCGCCCGCGTCGGGCTCGGGCATCACGTGCACGCCGGGCCCCGAGGCGGGCCAGCCCGCGGCGTCCGAGGCACCGGTCTCCACCGGGATGTGCAGCTCGGCCGCCGACTTCGCGAACGGCTCCGCGAGACCGGGAATGTCCTTGGTCAACTGCACCCAGCTGCCGCCCAGATCGGTCCCGTGCAGAGTCACCTGGAGGTAGGGCCGCAGCTCGTCGATGACAGCGGTGAGGGCGCGCGTCTCCGGGGGCAGCCGGTCAGGCGGCAGCACGGCGGGCGACCACTCCGGCTGCTCGGGACCCGCCGGGCGGAAGAACCCGAGGTGGTACTCCAGCAGGCTGCGCGGCGCCGGCGTCACATGCAGGATCGCCCCGTCGGGGTCCGCGCAGAGCAGGAAGTGCCAGGACATGCCGTCCCGCAACTCCCGCTCGTCCAGCACCCGTTCCGCGAGGGTGAGGAGCGTGCGGCCCCCGGTCGGCTCGTTCGCGTGGGCACCCGCCACGACGAGCACGGCACGCCGGGCGTGGCCCACGGACAGCAGCTGCAGGGGTCTGCCCGCGCGGGAGACGCCCACCTGTCTGAGGGTGCACAGGGCAGGCCGACGTGCGGCCAACGCCCGTGCGCAGGAGACCAGTTCGGCGAGCGTGGGGTAGCGCAGCTCCGGCAGTGGACTCACCCCCGTCATGTGTCCGCCCGGCTTCGCAATCCGCAGTACCCCACGGTCTCTGTGAACTGTCAAGGACACGAACGGGGAGGCTCCAGGGGGCGCCCGGAAGCATTCGCCGGCCGCTGAGCGGCCCTGACCAAGTCCGCGGCGGTTCGGCAGCGCCCTGAAGGGGCGCGGGGCTCTGTCCATCTGCGGCTGCGCCGCGGGGCGCGACGAGCCGCGACAGGTCGGAAGACGATCGACGGCCCGTCGCGGCACTTCCCGCCAAGCGCTCAGTCCCCCGTCCGCTCCAGCAGCGCCACCGGCAGTGGCGCGAACAGCTCCGCCACGCGCGGGTGCCCCGTGAACTCCCGCTCCGGAGCGAGCGCGTCGACCCACCGCCCCGGCGGCAGCGCCAGCCGGGTCTCCCGCCAACCGCCCGCCTCCGCCAGCCGCAGCGACAGCCGCGTCATGGCCGCGACCACCTCACCGGAGCGCGCGAACGCCAGGCAGTGGGCCCCCGCCGGGCCCTCGGCGCTCAGCGGCGCATACGTCGCCGACTCCCCGAAGACACCGGGCCGCCGCCGGCGCAGCCGCAGCGCGGCCGTGGTCACCGCGCCCTTGTCGCCGGCGTCCTGGGGCGGGAAGTCCACGGCCCGCCGGTTGTCGGGGTCCACCAGGGCGCGGTACTCGCCCTCCGTGCCTTGGTAGACGTCCGGTACGCCCGGCATCGTCAGATGGAGCAGCGCCGCGCCGAGCACGTTCGCCCGGACATGCGGCTCCAGGGCGTCCCGGAAGGCGGCCACATGGGCGCCTGGCGGCCCGCACGGGCCCGCCGCGAGGAACGCGGCCACCGCCTCCTCGTACGGCGGCTCCTGCTCCGTCCAGCTCGTGTACAGGCCCGCCTCGCGCACATGCTTCAGCAGCGCCTGTCCCACCCGGTCCGCCGTGGCGGGCCCGAGCCCGAACACCGTCTGCCAGGCCGCCCACGCCAGCTGCGCGTCCGGCACGCCCTCGCCGGTGCGGGTCACCTCGGCCAGGACGTCCGCCCAGCGCTGCGGGCACTCGGTGAGCACGGCCAGCGCCGCCCGCACATCGGCGCTGCGCTTGGTGTCGTGGGTCGACACGACGGTGCCGGTGGCTGGCCAGTCGCGCTGCACGCGCGCGCAGTACGCGTGGAACTCCTCCGGCGAGAGGGCCGGCCGCCCGGGGTTCTGGCCGACCTCGGTGGCCGACAACAGCGGCACGTACCGGTAGAACGCCGTGTCCTCCACCGACTTGGCCCGCAGCGCGGAGGCGGTCTGCGCGAACCGCGTGCGGAACTCCACCTGCTCCGGACCGTCGCCGCCCGCCCGCCCGAGCAGCAGATCCCGTACGACGTCGACGGCACCGCCCTCCTCCGGCACGACGAAGGCCAGCCGGGCCTGAGTGGCAGCCTCCTCGGTGACGACCGAGGCCGCGTCCTGGGAGGCGTACGGGCGGTAGACCTCCAGCCGCACCAGCAGCTCCTCCAGCGCGGTACGCAGCGTCCAGGGCGCGCGATCGCGCAGCGCCGGATCCGGCGACGTCTCGCACAGGCGGTGCGCGACCCGGGTCAGCCGGTCCACCTCGGCGGCCAGCTCGTGCGACAGCACCCGGTACGCGGCACGCCGTACCGTCGCCTCCCACTGGCCGCCCCGGTCCGTCTGCGGGGCCGCGAACCGCCGGTACTGGCCGAGCAGTTCGCCGGCGCCCGCCGGGTCCGTGAGGACGCCGTCGACATGCCGCAGGGCGTCGTAGCCGGTGGTGCCCGCGACGGGCCAGGAGGCCGGCAGGTGCTCGCCGTCCGCGAGGATCTTCTCCACGACCGTCCAGCGGCCGCCGGTCGCCTCGTGCAGCCGCTGGAGGTAGGCGTCGGGGTCGGCGAGCCCGTCGGGATGGTCGACGCGCAGCCCGTCGACCACGCCCTCGTGCAGCAGCTGGAGGATCTTGGCATGCGTGGCCTCGAACACCTCGGGGTCCTCGACCCGCACCCCGATCAGCTCCGAGATGCTGAAGAACCGCCGGTAGTTCAGCTCGGTACGGGCCAGCCGCCACCACACCGGCCGGTACCACTGCGCGTCCAGGAGCTGCGGCAGCGGCAGCCCCTTCGTGCCGTCGCGCAAGGGGAACGCCTGGTCGTAATAGCGCAGCACGTCCCCGTCGACCCGCAGGTTCCCGACCTCCGCGCCCAGGGGTCCGCCGAGCACCGGCAGCAGTACCTGGCCGTCCTGCGCCTCCCAGTCGATGTCGAACCACCGCGCGTACGGCGACTCCGAGCCCTCACGCAGCACCTCCCACAGGGCGTGGTTGTGCCGAGGAGCCATGGCCATGTGGTTCGGCACGATGTCCACCACCAGACCGAGACCGTGCTCCCGCGCGGTGCGCGACAGCGCCCGCAGCCCCTCCTCGCCGCCGAGCTCGTCACGCACGCGCGCGTGGTCCACGACGTCGTAGCCGTGCGCCGACCCGGGAACGGCCTGAAGGACGGGGGACAGGTGCAGGTGCGAGACGCCGAGCGAGGCCAGGTACGGCGCGGCAGCCGCCGCGGCCGCGAAAGGGAACTCGGGCTGCAGCTGCAGCCGGTAGGTGGCCGTCGGCACCGCCGTGTCCGGTCGCTCAGATGTCATGCAGACCTACGTACCCGCCCCACCGCCTTTTGTGTCATGGACCCCGCCACCTGCCCCGCCACCTGCCCCGGCACTGGCCCGCACGAGGGACGTGCGCGGTCAGACCCCCTAGTCCGGCCGCTGCAGCACCACCATGCTCCGGTCCACCAGCGTCAGTCCGTCCCCGGCCTGCACCTTCGCCCCCGTGCCCGGCGCCAGGCCCTCCGGAAGCGCGGTGTCCACCACGACCTGCCACTGCCGGCCGTGGTTGACCGGGACCACGAACTCCAGGGTCTTCGGCGAGGCGTTGAACATCAGCACGAAGGAGTCGTCGGAGATGCGCTCCCCGCGCGCGCCGGGCTCGGAGATCGCGTTGCCGTTGAGGAACACCGTCAGCGCCGAGGCCTGCGCCGAGTCCCAGTCCCGCTGGGTCATCTCCTTGCCCTCTGGAGTGAACCAGGCGATGTCCGACAGCTCGTCGTGGGTGCCCTCCACCGGCCGGCCGTGGAAGAAGCGCCGCCTGCGGAAGACGGGGTGTTCCTTGCGCAGCCACACCAGCGCGCGCGTGAAGTCGAGCAGCTCGCTGCCGTCCTCGGGCCACTGCACCCAGGCCAGCTCGCTGTCCTGGCAGTAGGCATTGTTGTTGCCGTGCTGGGTGCGCCCGAACTCGTCGCCGTGGCTGAGCATGGGCACGCCCTGGGAGAGCATCAGCGTGGCGATGAAGTTGCGCATCTGGCGCCCGCGCAGCTCCAGCACGCCCGGGTCGTCGGTCTCGCCCTCGGCCCCGCAGTTCCAGGACCGGTTGTGGCTCTCCCCGTCCCGGTTGTCCTCGCCGTTGGCGTCGTTGCGCTTGTGGTCGTACGCCACC
The DNA here is from genome assembly GCF_042888465.1 of Streptomyces sp. NPDC002888. NCBI lineage: Bacteria > Bacillati > Actinomycetota > Actinomycetes > Kitasatosporales > Streptomycetaceae > Streptomyces > Streptomyces sp. NPDC002888. The sequence goes on from NZ_JBIAPU010000008.1 coordinate 144,948, forward strand.
AGATCGTGCAGCGTGAACCCGTCGTGGCAGGTCACGAAGTTGATCGAGGCCAGCGGACGGCGGCCGTCGTCCTGGTACAGGTCCGACGAGCCCGTCAGCCGGGACGCGAACTCCGCGAGCGTGCGCTGCTCTCCCCGCCACATGTCCCGCACGGTGTCGCGGTACTTGCCGTTCCACTCGGTCCACAGCGGCGGGAAGTTGCCCACCTGGTAGCCGCCCTCGCCGACGTCCCAGGGCTCGGCGATCAGCTTCACCTGGGAGACCACCGGATCCTGCTGCACCAGGTCGAAGAACGACGACAGCCGGTCCACCTCGTGGAACTGCCGCGCCAGCGTCGCCGCGAGGTCGAAGCGGAACCCGTCGACGTGCATCTCGGTGACCCAGTACCGCAGCGAGTCCATGATCAGCTGGAGGACGTGCGGGGACCGCATCAGCAGGGAGTTGCCGGTCCCCGTGGTGTCCATGTAGTAGCGGGGGTCGTCCGCGAGCCGGTAGTACGACGCGTTGTCCAGGCCCCGGAAGGACAGCGTCGGGCCCAGGTGGTTGCCCTCGGCGGTGTGGTTGTAGACGACGTCCAGGATGACCTCGATGCCGGCCTCGTGCAGCGCCCGCACCGCCGACTTGAACTCCAGGACCTGCTGCCCGCGGTCGCCCCAGGAGGCGTACGCGTTGTGCGGGGCGAAGAAACCGATCGTGTTGTAGCCCCAGTAGTTGTTCAGGCCCATGTCGACCAGCCGGTGGTCGTTCACGAACTGGTGCACCGGCATCAGCTCCAGCGCGGTGACGCCCAGCTCCACCAGATGCTCGATGAACGCCGGATGCGCGAGCCCCGCGTAGGTGCCGCGCAGCTCCTCCGGCAGCCCCGGGTGACGCATCGTGAGGCCCTTCACATGGGCCTCGTAGATCACCGTGTGGTGGTATTCGGTGCGCGGCCGCCGGTCGTCGCCCCAGTCGAAGTACGGGTTGACCACGACCGACGACATCGTGTGCGGCGCCGAGTCGAGGTCGTTGCGCCGCTCGGGCGAGCCGAAGTGGTAGCCGTACACCTCCTCGCCCCAGCGGACCGAGCCGCTGATCGCACGCGCGTACGGGTCGAGCAGCAGTTTCGCCGAGTTGCAGCGCTGCCCGTGTTCGGGGGCGTACGGCCCGTGCACCCGGAACCCGTACCGCTGCCCCGGCATCACGCCCGGCAGATACGCGTGCCGCACGAACGCGTCGCTCTCCCGCAGTTCCACCGCCGTCTCCGAGCCGTCGTCGTGCAACAGACACAGCTCTACTCGGTCCGCGGCCTCCGTGAAGACCGCGAAGTTCGTGCCGGCGCCGTCGTACGTGGCGCCGAGTGGATACGCCTCTCCAGGCCAGACCTGCATGGACACGACTCTTCCAGGTGTGTGGCGCGCCCGGTGGCGCCTTGCTCCGAGTCTCCCCAAAAGTGAGGGAACCACCTATGACTTACACCCCTCTTACCGGCCGACCAGTGCATACGCGGTATGCCGAAGATGTGGGGCAGAAACGAATACTCCCAAGGGACACAGGGGGAGTAGGGAGAAAACGTGCGCAAGACAGTGCACCGCCATCTGGGCAAGGTGGTGGCCGGTGCGGCCATAGCGGTGGCGGGGACCGCCGTGATGGTCGGGATCACCCTGCCGGGCACGGCGGGCGCCCGGGAAACGGGAGGGACCAGCGGCAGCCCGACCTCCGAGCAGGCGGCGCAGCAGCAGGGCGGCCCCGCCGCCGCGCCGCAGGCCGGCGTCGTCGAGGAGGCGCCCGCCGAGGGGACGAAGGGCAAGGGTCTCGACCCGCTGACCGACGACGAGACCGAACGCGTCGAACAGCTCGCGGTGAACCGGCAGCTGCTCAACTCCAGCGAGAACGTCGAGGGGGCCCGCGGCCCGCAGCGCCTCACCGTCGACATCGCCGAGCCGGAGGCCGGCGAACTCGACGCCACGAACGCGCCCCGGCGCGCGGTGGTGACGTTCTACGACTACAAGAGCGACGAACTCGTCACCAAGACCGTCAACCTCGACACCGGCAAGGTCGAGCAGACGACCACGCAGCACGGCGTCCAGCCGCCGCTCAGCCGCGCGGAGAACGTCGAGGCGGCACAGCTGCTGATCGCCGACCCGCTGGGCGCGGACCTCAAGGCGGACTACAAGGACGCCACCGGCAAGGAGCTCACCTCGCCGGACCAGCTCCAGCTCAACGCCGCGATCTACCGCGCAACGCCGGGCGCCCAGTCCGCCGCGCTCGACAAGTGCGGCGAACACCGCTGCCTGCGGCTGTTCCCGAAGGTGAAGAACGGGCCGTGGATCGACGCCCGCCACCTCGTCGTCGACCTGAGCGCCCGCAAGGTCGCCGAGCTCGACCGCGGCTGAGCCCGCACTCCGTCCACTTTTCCAACTTTCCCTCCTGCAAGGGAGTCACTTCTTCATGCGCGTGAACAGCAACAGCCGTGCCCGCGGGCGCACGGCGCTCGGTCTCTCCCTGGCCGCGGTGGCCGCCGGTGTGACGACGGGCGCCGCCGGACCGGCCACCGCCCAGCCGAAGGCGGCCCCCGCGCCCGCCGCCGAGTGCAGCGCGGCCTACCGCATCGAGCAGAAGCTCTCCACCGGCACGACCTGGCGGATGTGCTGGCGTTACGACAGCAAGGCCGGCCTCGTCCTGGACAACATCTCCTACCAGCCCAAGGGCGAGACCAAGCCCATCAAGGTCCTGGAGAGCGCCAGGCTCGGCCAGATCGACGTCCCCTACGACGACGGAAGCGTCGAGTACGACGACCTGACGGGCTTCGGCTTCGCCCAGGGCCTGGTGAACCTGGCGGGGGCCGAGTGCCCCGGCGGCACCATCAAGACCATCAAGGTCCCGGACGCCGTGTACTCGAACACCCCCAACATCAAGGGCCTGTGCACCACCACCCGCGCGCGCGGGCACGCCTACCGCATGCAGGCCGACAACAACAGGGACGTGTACCAGGCCCAGGGCAAGGACCTGCTCCTCTACACCGTCAACAAGGTCGGCTGGTACGAGTACATGACCGAGTGGCGCTTCCAGGACGATGGCACGATCAACATGAACGTCGGCGCGACCGGCAGCCTCTCGCCCGAGGACTACGACGCCGGCGACGGCCGCGGCTGGCCCATCGGCAAGGGGTCGCGGTCGAAGGCCACCAGCCACAGCCACAACGTCTTCTGGAAGCTCAACTTCGCCCTCGACGGCTCCTCCAAGAACACCGTCGAGCAGTACGACTCGGTCGTCAGCGCGCCCGCCCGCGGCCAGGAGGCGCCCACCAACAAGACGACCCGCACCAAGGTCACGAAGGAACTCGCGGGCGACGCCAAGAACATGCGCTGGTGGCGCGTGGTCAGCGCCACCGGCAAGAACAAGGACGGCCACGCGCGGTCGTACGAGATCGTCCCGGGCGCCACCAGCAAGTACCCGGGCCGCAGCTTCACCAAGCACGACGTCTACTTCACCGAGTACAACAAGTGCGAGCTGTTCGCCAGCAACAACCCGGGCTGCGCGAACGGCCATCCGCGGTTCGTCGACAAGTGGGTGAACGGGCAGGCCCTCACCCGACCCGTGGCCTGGGTGAACGTCGGCTTCCACCACATCGCGCGGGACGAGGACCAGCAGCCGATGCCGGTGCACTGGCAGGGCTTCTCCATCGCTCCCCGGGACGTGACCGCTATGAATCCGCTCACTCCGGCCGCCCTCGCTGATCAGAACGGCCAGTCCAGCAACAGGTAGTTGGGAAACTACCGTGCCCATCCGGCTGCACCGCCGACCGCTCGCGGAGTACCCTTCCTTGATCGTTGGGACGGGGAGTGCTCGGGGGAGCGGAAGGCGGTGCGCGGGTGGGCTCGGGAGGGCTGGAGCTGCCCCCTGGTGACGAGGGTCACGAGGGGAGCTCCACAGAGGTCCCGCCCGGCACGGTGTCCCTGGCACGGCCGATGGACGCGGGTGCCATCGGGCCGGAGCTGGACTGGGACGCCGACGCCTGGCGCGAGGTGCGCACGCGCGCTCAGCGGGCCGGCCGGGCCTACATCTGGCTGAACCTCGTCGAACAGCGGCTGCGCGCGGTCGTGGCCGCCGTGCTGCGCCCCATCTACGAGCCCGTCCACGGCGAGGAGTGGGTCGTCGCAGCGGCCGGCCCCGCCGGACAGGAGTGGGTGCAGCGCGCGGTCGCCGTCCGCGAGGTCAGCCGCCGCAAGGGCTATCTGCTCGATCCGGCCGACGACAACGTGATCAGCTTCCTCACGCTGCCGCAGCTGCGCGAGCTGATGGTGCAGCACTGGCCCTGCTTCGAGCCCTACTTCGACGAGCGCCGCGACCTCGAACTCGCCCTGGACGAACTCGAAGTCACCCGCAATGTCGTCTCGCGCAACCGGGCCCTGTCCGAGGCCGTCCTGAACCAGGCCGAACGGGCCTCCGCGCGCCTGCTGGAGATGCTCGGCACGGGCGGCGACGTACCCTCCGCCCGCCGGCTCCCCGTCGACGCCGTCGAGGATCTCGTCGGCGACCGGTACGCCGACGTGGTCGCCGTGCACTCCGACCGGGTGCGGCTGATGCGCCGGTTCCCCGCCGAGGACATCTTCGGCGGCGCCCGCCGCCTCGACGCCATCGGTATCGGCCTCAACCTGCTCGTGCAGAACTTCTCCGGGCGCCGGCTGGTCCGGATGGCCGAGACGGGCGCCCGCGTCCGGCTGCTGTTCCTCAACCCCGCCTCCAGCGCGGTGAAGCGGCGCGAGCGGGAGCTGGGACTGAAGCGGGGCGAGCTGAGCCGCTCCGTCGAGATGAACATCCTCCACATGCGCCGGGTGCGCTCCCGGCTGCGGGACCCGGGCGCCTTCCAGATCCAGGTCTACGACGAGACACCGCGCTTCACCGCCTACCTCGTCGACGGCGACGGCACCGACGGCGTCGCGGTCGTGCAGTCCTATCTGCGGCGGGCGCGGGGCATGGAGGCGCCGGTGCTGGTGCTGCGCAACGGCCACCGGGTGCTCAAGTCGGACGAGATCGACGAAGGCGGGCTGTTCTCCGCCTACCGCGAGGAGTTCGAGACGGCTTGGGTGGATTCGCGTCCGGTGTCCTGAACCGCCCCTGAGGTTCGAGGCGCCGGTGGCCGGGCAAGCGGAACGCGGACCTCTGATTGTCAGTGGCGCATGCGATGGTGGAGGCCACTGGGGGAAAGCACCACCGAGAAGGGGGGCCGGTATGGCCTGGCACCGGGAGCTGATCGTCGGCTTCGACCTGGAGACCACCGGGACGGATCCGCGGGAGGCACGCATCGTCACGGGCGCCGTGATCGAAGTCAGGGGCGGGCAGGTGCTGGGGCACCGGGAGTGGCTCGCGGACCCGGGCGTGGAGATCCCGGCGGACGCGGTCGCGGTGCACGGCATCAGCAACGAGCGCGCGGCCACTCAGGGGCGTCCGGCCGACCAGGTCGCGGACGCCATCGCCGAGGTCCTCGCCACGTACTGGAAGTCGGGCGTCCCGGTCGTCGCCTACAACGCCGCCTTCGACCTCACCCTGCTCTCCGCCGAACTCCGGCGGTACGCACTGCCGTCCCTGAGCGACCGCCTCGGCGGCCTCGACCCCGCGCCGGTCGTCGACCCCTACACCATCGACCGCTGGGCCGACCGCTACCGCCGCGGCAAGCGCAACCTCGAAGCGGTCTGCGCGGAGTACGGCGTCGCCCTCGACACCGCCCACGACGCCACCGCCGACGCCCTCGCCGCGGCGCGCCTGGCCTGCGCGATAGCCGACCGCCACCCCAAGATCGCCGCCCTCGGCCCCGCCGAACTCCACCGCCGCCAGATCGACTGGTATGCCGACTGGGCAGCCGACTTCCAGGATTTCCTGCGCCGCAAGGGCAACGCGGAAGCGGTGGTGGACGGGACGTGGCCCCTGCGCGAGCCGGCGGACAGCCCCTCCGTGTGAGCCCCGCTCAGAACGGATACCACCGCACCGACTCGTCACCCTCCCGCAGTGACGCCACCCGTCGCTCGAACTCGGCCAGCGCCTTGGGGTTGCTCGGTGCGTGCTGTGCCACCCAGGCGCAGCTCGCCGTCTCCCGGGCCCCGCGCAGCACGCCGCAGCCCTCCCAGGCACGCACGTCCCACCCGTAGGCCTCGACGAAGGAGTCGTACGCCTCGACGGGCAACGCGTAGCGGTCGCGGGAGAGGGCCATGACCACCAGGTCGTGCTCGCGCAGGTCGGCGGAGAAGGTCTCCAGGTCCACCAGGACGGGGCCGTCCGCGCCGACGTGCACATTGCGGGGCAGCGCGTCGCCGTGGATCGGCCCGGGCGCCAGCTGCGGGGTGAGTGCCGCCGCGGCCGCCGCGAAGCCGTCGCGGCGCTCCCGCAGATACGCCGCGTCCGCCGGATCGATCGCGTCACCCGCGAGCCGCAGCCAGCGTTCCACACCGCCCAGCAGATCGCGGGGCGGCAGCTCGAAGGAGGGGGAGGGCAGTGCGTGGACGACCCGTAGCAGTTCGGCCAAATCCCGCGGCTCGGCGGGCCGTACGGGATCCGGCAGCCGATGCCACACCGTCACCGGGTGCCCCTCCACGAGCCGCGCCTTCGGCTCCGCCGCCCGCACCGCCGGGACACCCGCTTCGGCGAGCCAGCCCGCGACGGCCAGTTCGCGCCGCGCCCGGTCGAGGAGTTCGGCGTCGCGGCCCACCTTGACGACCAGCTCACCGGCGGCGAACACCGCGTTCTCGCCCAGGGCGAGGAGCCGCGCGTCCCGCGCCGGACCGGGCAGCACCCCTGCCGCGTCCAGTACGTCCCGCGCCCGTGCCTCGTCCATCGTCCGCCTCCGTCCTCGCCGCCACACTGGCTGCCCCACCGGGCACAGGTCTCCCGACCCGCACGGCACGGGGCGCTCGACGCCGCCCATGCGCCCGCGCGCACGCCGTCGCGTTCTCGCCATTCGTCGGCCAGTGTCGCATCCGCACAGGTCGGGCGGTGTGCACGGTGCCTTGACGCGGCACATGACCTTCACGACCATGACCAGGCCCGTCCGAGCCGTGCAAAGGGGCTGATTCCGTGACATCCGTGAGCGAGGTGAGCGAGGTGAGGCGGCCGGCGCGCGGTGCGCCGAGCCAGGGCCGACGGCGGGGTGTCAACGGTCGCGGCGCCTGGTTCCTCGTCCTGCCCGCGCTGCTGCCCATCCTCGTCCTGAGCGTCGGACCGCTGCTGTACGGGATCCTGCTGGCCTTCACCGACGCCCAGTCGGGCCGTACCGAACCCACCCAGTGGATCGGCGGACTCAACTTCCGGGACCTGCTGCACGACACGCTGTTCTGGGAGTCGTTCCGGATCGGCCTGGTCTGGGCGGTCGGGGTGACGGTCCCGCAGTTCGTGCTCGCCCTCGGCCTCGCCCTCCTGCTGAACCAGGAGTTACGGCTGCGCTGGCTGGCGCGCGTCCTCGCCATCGTCCCCTGGGCGATGCCCGAGGTCGTGGTCGGCATCATGTGGCGCCTCGTCTACAACCCGGACGCGGGCATCCTCAACGAGAGCCTGCGCGACGTGGGTCTCGGCGACGGCCGGGACTGGCTCAGCGGTCTGGCCACCGCCCTGCCCGCGGTGATCGTCGTCGGGGTGTGGGCGGGCATGCCGCAGACGACGGTCACCCTGCTCGCCGGGCTCCAGAACACCCCGCGCGAACTGCACGAGGCGGCCGCGGTGGACGGCGCGGGCGCCTGGCGCCGGTTCCGCACGGTCACCTGGCCCGCCCTCAGACCCATCGCCCTCGCCATCACGGCCCTCAACTTCATCTGGAACTTCAACAGCTTCGCCCTGGTCTACGTCCTGACGAACGGCGGACCGGGCGGCCGCACCCGGCTGCCGATGCTCTTCGCCTACGAAGAGGCCTTCCGCTACGGGCAGTTCGGGTATGCGGCGGCGATGGGCTGCGTGATGGTCGCGGTGATCGCGCTGTTCCTCGCCCTCTTCCTGGTGGGCCGGCTCAAAGGAGGCGATGACACATGAGGACCGGTCCGGCGGCCCGCGCGGGCCAGTACGCCGCCCTGCTCGCGTATCTCGTCTTCCTCGCGTTCCCCTTCCTCTGGCTGGTCTCCACCGCGTTCAAGCCGCCCCGCGAACTGGGCAGCCTGCACCCCACGTGGATACCGAAGAACGCGACTCTCGCCAACTTCAGGCAGGCCTTCGACGAACAGCCCCTGCTGCACGCCGCGTTCAACTCCCTCCTCGCCGCCCTGGGCGCCGCCCTGATCGCCGTGGCCGTCGCGACGCCGATGGCGTACGTCATGGCCCGGCACCGCACACGGCTCGCACGGGCGGCGAGCGGGTGGGTGGTGGTGAGCCAGGCTTTCCCGTTCGTGCTGGTGATCATCCCGCTGTTCCTGGTGCTGAAGAACCTGCGGCTGATCGACTCCGTGCCGGGGCTGGTGATGGTGTACGTGGTGTGGGCGCTGCCGTTCGCGCTGTGGATGCTCGTCGGATACGTCCGGGCCGTCCCCGTGGAGCTGGAGGAGGCGGCCGCGGTCGACGGCGCGGGGCGGCTGCGGACGCTGGTGTCGGTGACGGCGCCGCTGCTCGCGCCGGGGATCGTGGCGACGGCGCTGTTCGCGTTCATCACCGCGTGGAACGAGTTCTTCTTCGCGCTGGTGCTGCTCAAGACCCCGGAGAAACAGACCCTGCCGGTCGTCCTGACCCACTTCATCGGGGCGGAGGGCGCGGCGGACCTCGGGCCGCTGGCCGCCGCCGCGTTCCTCGCCACGCTCCCCTCGCTGGTCGTCTTCGCCGTCATCCAGCGGCGGATCACAAGTGACCTGCTCTCCGGGGCGGTGAAGAGCTGATGCGGACCCGATGGATCCTGGTGCTGGTCGTGACGCTGCTGCTCGCGGGCTGCTCGTCCGGCGGCGGGCGCGACGACGGCCGGATCACCCTGCGCTTCCAGTCCCTCGCCTGGCAGGAGGAGTCCGTAGAGGCCAACAAGGAACTGGTGAAGGAGTGGAACGCCACCCACCCGGACGTCAAGGTGAAGTACGTCCAGGGGAGTTGGGACAGTGTCCACGACCAGCTCCTCACCTCCTTCGAGGGCGGCGAGGCACCGGACATCATCCACGACGCCTCCGACGACCTCGCCGACTTCGCCTACGGCGGCTACCTCGCCGATCTGACCGACCTGCTGACCGAGCGGCTGAAGTCCGACATCCCGCAGCGCAGTTGGGAGACGACGACCTTCGGTGACGGCGTCTACGGCGTGCCGTTCCTCCAGGAGCCACGGGTGCTCGTCGCCAACGCGGCCTGGCTGAAGGAGTCCGGCGTACGAATCCCGACGCCCGAGAGGCCCTGGAGCTGGGACGAGTTCCGGCAGGTCACCGACCGGCTCAGCGGCAAGGGACGATACGGCGTCGCCTGGCCGCTGAAGGAGCCCGTCTCCGCCACGCTCAACCTTTCGCTGTCGGCGGGCGGACAGCTCTTCCACCGGGGCGCCGACGGCCGGGTGACCGTCCGTTTCGAGGCCGGCGACGAGGTCGTACCGCGCACGGTCCACGACCAGGTGAAGACCGACCGCAGCGCCTCACCCACGACGCTGGGCAGCGGCGGCTCGGACACGCTGCCCGGGTTCTTCGGCGGCAAGTACGCGATGGTCCCGCTCGGGTTCTCCTACCGCCAGCAGATCGCCCAGCAGGCGCCCAAGGGCTTCGACTGGCAGGTGCTGCCCGCCCCGGCGGGCGCCGACGGGCTCGCCCAGGGCGTCAGCCCGCAGACGCTGTCCGTCGCGGAGGACAGCCCGCACAAGAAGGAGGCCGTCGCGTTCCTCGACTTCCTGCTGCGGCCCGAGAACATGGTGCGACTGGCGCTCGGCGACTGGATGCTGCCCACCGGCACCCAGGCGCTGAAGGACCCCGCCCTGCACACCACGAAGGACGACTGGGCCACCGGCACCGCCCTCGCCGCCCACCTCCGCCCGGCACCCGCGCAGTCGGTCCGCGGCTACCCGGAGTGGAAGGACAAGGTGGCGACACCCGCCTTCCAGGAGTACTACAGCGGCGCCATCGGCCTCGACGAGCTGCGCGGACGTCTGGAGAAGGACGGCAACCTGGTCCTCGCCCGCTATCAGCGCTGAGCGGCACGCAACGCCAAAGCCTCCTGGAAGTCCGCGTGGGCGTCGGCGAACCGCTTGTCCGTGATCCATGCGCTCGCCCGGTCGAAGAGGGCCCGGGCGAGTGCGGCGGCCCCGACCGCGGGGTCGAACGTGTGCGGGTCACGGGCCAGGGCGACGCCCTCGTCGAAGAGGGGACCGACCAGGTCCAGGTACCGGTAGCCCCGCCGGTGCACGGCGTCCAACGTGGCGCGGACCCGCAGCCTGCGGTGCAGCCGGACCCGCGCGACGGGGTCGGACGACGCGTCGAAGGCCTCCCGCAGGGCGGGCACTTCGCCGAAGTGGGCGTCGCGCACGTCGCGTGTCCATCGCTCGACGCTCGCGCCGAACGGCGGTCCCGGACAGCCCGGCACCGCCACCTCGTCACACACGCCGGACAGCCCGAACAGCACCGCCCAGTACGAGTAGAGGTACGAGCCCTGGTTGCCCCGGCTCGTTCCCCCGGCGAGCCCGCCGAGCAGTTCGGCGGCCTCGTCGTACGCGGCCGTGGCGTGCGTGAACTCCCCGTACTCGTCGCGGAGTTCCCCGAGCCGGACCAGGGCGAACAGCAGGAGCTCCGGCGACATGTCCCGCTCGGCGATCTCCCCCCGCTCCATCTCGACCAGCTCGCGGGTCGCGGCCACCGCCGTGTCCCGCAGCCCCGCCGCCTCCGCCTCGGCCATCCACTCCAGCAGGCTCCAGGCGAAGGCGCCGCACTGCGCCCCGTGCGGCCGGCCGATCCGCACCGACTCCTCGTGCAGCTCGGCCGCCTCCCGGTGCCGGCCCTCCTCGGCCAGGGCGCGCGCCCACGGGCCCAGCCAGCGCCGGACGGGAGCGTCCGGGTCGGTGCCCAACGCCCGGCGGCTCACGGCCGCCATCTCCTCACGGACCGCCAGCGCCTCCGGTCGCCGCCCCAGTTCGAGCAACGCGTACTGCCGCGATTCCAGCGCACTCAGCAGGGTCTCCGCACGCATCGGATCGGCCTCGTCCATCGCGTATGCGGCCTCGCTCGCCTCCTCGTACAGCGCCAGCTGCACACCGGGCTTCTCGCGCAGTTCCATCGCGCCACCGAGATGCGTCAACGCCCGTGACAGCCGCGGCAGATACGTCGCCGGACTCACCTTGGCCAGCACCCGGCAGGCGTCCACCTCCTGACGCGGGCTCGGCCGCCCCGAGCCCAGCAGCACGTTCCGCGCCCACAGGACCGTGTCCTGGTCGACGTCCTCAGTCATGAGCCCCCCGTCCACGCTTTTGACCGAACGTTTATACGCCATGGGGTGGAGTTCGCGTGCGGCGACAATCGAGTTGCACGAGACGTATCGTCTCGCCTAGGGTCCGGTCATGACCACCCCCGCGCACATCGCCATGTTCTCCATCGCCGCCCACGGCCACGTGAACCCCAGCCTGGAGGTGATCCGCGAACTCGTCGCACGCGGGCACCGGGTCACCTACGCGATCCCGCCCCTGTTCGCGGACAAGGTCGCGGCCACCGGCGCCGAGGTGAAGCCCTGGCATTCCACGCTGCCGGGGCCCGACGACGACCCGTCGGCCTGGGGAACCACACTCCTCGACAACGTCGAGCCCTTCCTGAACGACGCCATCCAGGCGCTGCCCCAGCTGATCGAGGCCTACGAGGGTGACGAACCCGACCTCGTCCTGCACGACATCACCGCTTACCCGGCCCGCGTCCTCGCCCACCGCTGGGGCGTGCCCGCGATCTCCCTCTCGCCCAACCTCGTCGCCTGGGAGGGCTACGAGAAGGAGATCGCCGAGCCGATGTGGGCGGAGCCGAAGAAGACCGAGCGGTGGCAGGCCTACTACGCCCGCTTCCAGGCGTGGCTGGAGGAGAACGGGCTCACCCTCCACCCCGACGACTTCGGGGGCCGCCCCACCCGCTCCCTGGTCCTCGTCCCGAAGGCGCTGCAGCCGAACGCCGACCGCGTCGACGAGAGCGTCTACACCTTCGTCGGCGCCTGCCAGGGCGACCGCACCGCCGAGGGCGACTGGGAGCGCCCCGCCGGTGCCGAGAAGGTCGTGCTCGTGTCGCTCGGCTCGACCTTCACCAACCAGCCCGGCTTCTACCGGGAGTGTGTCGAGGCCTTCCGCGACCTGCCCGGCTGGCACCTGGTGCTCCAGGTCGGCAGGCACGTGGACCCCGCAGAGCTGGGCGACGTACCGGCGAATGTCGAAGTGCGGTCCTGGGTGCCGCAGTTGGCGGTCCTCAAGCAGGCCGATCTGTTCGTCACGCACGCCGGGGCCGGTGGCAGCCAGGAGGGGCTGGCCACCGCCACCCCGATGATCGCCGTACCGCAGGCCGTCGACCAGTTCGGCAACGCCGACATGCTCCAGGCGCTCGGCGTCGCCCGCCACGTTCCGACCGAGGAGGCCACCGCAGAGACCCTGCGCGCGGCCGCCCTGGCCCTCGTAGACGATCCGGAGGTCGCCCGCCGCGCGAAGGACGTCCAGGCCCGGATGGCCGAGGAGGGCGGCACGCGCCGGGCGGCCGACCTCGTCGAGGCCGAACTGCGCGCCCGCCAGGCATGAGCGAGGGCCCGTCGGTCTCCCTCCCCAACGGGAGACCGACGGGCCCTCTGTCCAAGGCGAGGGATCAGACCCTCAGCGGCTCGCCCTCGTCGTCCCGGGCCGGCAGCGCCACGGCCTCGGGCGACTCGTCGTGCGTGAAGTCGGGCAGCCGGTGCAGCCACTTCGGCAGGTACCAGTTGCGCTCGCCGAGCAGCGCCATCACCGCCGGGAGCAGCACACCCCGGATGACCGTCGCGTCGATCAGGACCGCGGCCGCCAGGCCCACACCCATCTGCTTCATGGACTGCATGGACAGCGTCCCGAAGATCGCGAAGACGGCGACCATGATGACAGCGGCGCTGGTGACGACACCGGCCGTGGTGACCACACCGTGCTTGATCGCCTCGTTCGTGGTACGGCCCCGCATCCTCGCCTCACGGATCCGCGAGACCACGAACACGTGGTAGTCCATCGACAGGCCGAACAGGATCACGAAGAGGAACAGCGGCAGCCAGGTGACGATGGCGCCCACGCCCTCCGCGCCCACCAGCGACGCGCCCCAGCCGTGCTGGAAGACGGCGACGAGGATGCCGTACGCGGCGCCCACCGACAGCAGGTTCAGCACGATCGAGGTGATCGCCACCGTCAGCGAGCGGAACGACAGCAGCATCAGCAGGAAGGCGAAGACCACGACGAACGCGAAGACCGGGGCGACGGCTCCGGCCAGCTGGTCGTTGAAGTCCTTCGAGCCGGCGACCTGTCCCGTGATCGGCGCCTCGACGCCGTCGACCTTGCCGAGCGTGGCCGGCCGCACCTCGTCGCGCAGCTTGTCCAGGCTCGCGCCCGCCTTGTCCAGGTCGGAGCCGCCGACCAGCGGAACGTACACGTAGGCGAGGTTCTGCGCGTCGTGCAGCTTGATCTCGACCGGGCCGCGCGAGGCACCCGAACTGATTGCCTGTTCCCGGAAGTCGGCGAGTGCGGACTTCACTTCGGGAGCGTTGATGTCCTTCGCCTTGACGACGACCTCGGCGGGCTCGGAGCCGCCCGGGAACGCCTCGTTGAGCCGGTTGTACGTCTGGACGATGGGCAGCGAGTCGCCGAACTCCTGGTCCAGGGTGAGCTGCTGGGTCTTCATGCCGAGCGCGGGCGCCGCGATGGCGAGCAGCGCGCCGGCCGCGACGACCAGTGAGACGGCGGGCTTGGCGAGCACGACCTTCAGGACGGCGCTCCAGAACCGGCTGCCCTCGCCGGTGGCTCGGCCGTTTCCGTTCTTGCGGCGCTTGTCGGGGTGCAGGAACGGAATCCGCCCCTTCTCCACCCGCTCGCCGAGCAGCGACAGCAGCGCGGGAAGCACGGTCACCGAGCCGACCATGGCGACCGCCACCACCATCAGGGAGGCCAGGCCCATGGCCTCGAACGTGGTGAGCCCGGTGAACAGCATGCCCGCCATCGCGACGCACACGGTGACCCCGGAGACGATCACGGCACGGCCGCTGGTCGCCGCGGCGATCCGCAGCGCGGTCTGCGCATCCCGGCCGGCCGCCCGCTCCTCGCGCTCACGGCGCAGGTAGAACAGGCAGTAGTCGACGCCCACGGCCAGACCGACCAGCAGCATCACGGAGCTGGCGGTGTCGTCCATCGGCTGGAAGTGGCTGGCGATGCCCATCAGACCCATCGTCGCCATGATCGCGGTGATCGCGAGCGCCACCGGCAGCAGCGCCGCCACCAGCGCGCCGAACGCGATCAGCAGAATGCCCAGGGCCACCGGCACCGCGGAGTACTCGGCCTTCTGGAAGTCGTCGCCGAACGCGTCGTCGAACGTCTTCATCATGCTGGCGCCACCGATCTCCTCGATCCGCAGCGAGGAGTGGTCCTTCTGGACGCCTTCGACGGCCTTGAGCACGGGCTCGACCCGCTCGCCCGCGGTGTCGGAGTCGCCGCGCATGTCGAACTGCACGAGCGCGCTGCGGCCGTCCTTCGAGATCGTGTTCGCGTCGTACGGCGAGGTCACGTCGGTGACCTTGCCGGTCCCCTCGACGGCCTCGACCACGGCGGCGACGGCGTCCTTGAACTCCGCGTCCGGGGCCTTGATCGAGCCGTCCTTCGCCTGGATGAGGACGGTCTCACTGGCCGGCTCGTCGATGCCGGCGTCCTCGATGATCCGGGCGGCCGTATGGGTCTCGCCCCCGAGCTGATCGCTCTCCTTGACCTTGACCGTGCCCGCCGCCGAGCCGATCCCCATGGCCAGGACGACGAACAGTACCCAGATACCGACGGCCGCCCATCGGTGCCGGGCGCTCCAGCCGCCGGCCCGGGCGGCGATCCCCCGCACCCGCGTATCTGTGTTCCCCATGACGGGCCTGCCCCCTTGTGCACGGTGACAGCCCCCTGCCGCCACCTTTCAGTTCGAAGGTATGGGTCGGATAAAGCCATCTCCTCGTGCTGACCGGTGAAGTGCGACGGGCGCGGGTCCTCCCGACGGACCCCGTCTCCTCCCCACTGGGGAGGACCGTGGCCCCTTACATCTATATGACGGATTCAGGGGTCGTGATCAGGGGCGGGGCGCGAGGGCCGCCCTATGGTGTGCGGATGACGACGAAGACGTATGCGGCGCTGCTGCGCGGAATCAACGTGGGCGGCAGCAAGAAGGTCCCGATGGCCGAGCTGCGCACCCTCATGGAGGGCCTCGGCCACGAGTCCGTCCGCACCTACCTCCAGAGCGGCCAGGCCGTGTTCACCTCCGCCCACGGCGACGAGGAGTCCCTCGCCGCCGAGCTCACCGGGGCGGTCGAGAAGCGCTTCGGCTTCTCGGCCGACGTGATCGTGCGCGACCACGCCTACCTGCGGGCGATCGCCGACGCCTGCCCGTTCCCGGCCGCCGAGCTGGAGGCCAAGCAGCTCCACGTCACGTACTTCTCCGCGGCCGTCGACGAGGAGCGCTTCGCGGAGATCGACCGGGCCGCCTACCTCCCCGAGGAGTTCCGCCTGGGCGACCGCGCGCTGTATCTGTACGCCCCCGACGGCCTGGGCCGCTCCAAGCTCGCCGAGCACCTGTCCAAGCCCCGCATCAACAAGGGCCTGATCGCCACGAGCCGCAACTGGAACACGGTCGTCAAGCTGGTGGAGCTGACGGAGCAGCCCTGACCGCGAGAGCCTCCAGGTCGGACTCCGACAGTCGTACGGCGGCCGCGTCGAGGTTCTCCTCCAGGTGGACGAGCGACCCGGTGCCCGGGGTCGGACAGAGCACGGGCGAGCGGTGCAGCAGCCAGGCCAGGGCGACCTGGCCCGGAGTGACCCCGTGCGCGGCGGCGACCGACGCGCACGCCGGGTCCGCCGTCAACGTCCCGTTGCCCAGCGGGAACCACGGCAGGAACGCGATCCCGCGCGCCTCGCACAGCGCCAGCAGGGACTCGGAGGCGCGGTCGAGGAGGTTGTAGCGGTTCTGGACGGCCGCGACGTCCGTCGACTCCAGTGCGGCTTCGAGCTGTTCGACGGTGACGGTGTCGAGGCCGAGGTGCCGGATCTTGCCCTCGTCGCGCAACTCATCGAGCACCCCCAGCTGTTCGGCCATCGGCACCCCGGGATCGAGCCTGTGGAGCTGATACAGGTCGATGGTCTCCAACCGCAGCCTGCGCAGACTCGCCTCGCACATCGCCCGCAGCCGCTCCGGCCGCCCGTCGACGTGCCAGGCGCGGTCGCTCGTGCGTACGACCCCGCCCTTGGTGGCGATCAACAGCCCCGCCGGGTAGGGGTGCAGGGCCTCGGCGACCAGCTCCTCGGCGACCGACGGCCCGTAGTTGTCCGCGGTGTCGATCAACGTCACCCCCCGCTCGACCGCCCGCCGCAGCACCGCCACCGCGTCCCGGGCGTCGCCGCGCGGGCCCCAGTAACCGGGCCCGGTGAGCTGTGCGGTCCCGTAACCAAGGCGACGGACGGTCAAGTCCCCGCCGAACGTGAAGGTTTCCTCGATCATCTGACGGAGCGTACACACGCCTGTGCGAAGCTCGTCCCATGCGTTACATCATCATCGGGGCAGGAGCGGTAGGCGGCACGATCGGCGGCCGGCTGGCGGGTGCCGGACACGAGGTCGTCCTGGTCGCGCGCGGCGCGCACCACACGGCGCTGCGCGAGGGCGGACTGCGGCTCAGGGTGCCGGAGGGCGAGCTGACGTACCGGCTGCCGACGGTCGACGGCCCCGGCGCGCTGGGCGAGCTGCGCGCCGACGACGTCCTGGTCCTGGCCGTCAAGACGCAGGACAGCGAGGCCGCCCTCCAGACATGGGCCCCGGTCCCGGTCGAGGGCGGGGGCAGCGCGGCCGAGCGACTGCCGCTCGTCTGCGCCCAGAACGGCGTGGAGAGCCAGCGGCTCGCCCTGCGCCGCTTCCGGCACGTGTACGGCGTCTGCGTCTGGCTGCCCGCGACCTACGTCGAACCCGGCGTCGTCTCCGCCGCCGGCACCCCCCTCACCGGCGTCCTCCACCTCGGCCGCCACCCGCACGGCACCGACGAGACCGCCCGGCTGATCGCCGCCGACCTCGAGAAGTCCAAGTTCGAGGCCCCGGTCGTACCGGACGTGGCCCGCTGGCAGTACGCCAAGCTCCTGGGCAACCTCGGCAACGCCCTGGAGGCCGTCGCCGGCCCCGTCGACAGCGACGAGGCCACGTCCTTCTACGCCAGGGTCCGCGCCGAGGGCGAGGCGGTGCTGGATGCGGCGGACATCCCGTACACGAGCGTCGAGGAGCAGCAAGCGGTCCGCGGCGACAAGATCACCCTCGTACCCCTGCCCGGCACCCCCCGCGGCGGGGGCTCCTCCTGGCAGTCCCTCACCCGCGGCACCGGCACGATCGAGGCCGACTACCTCAACGGCGAGATCGCCTTCCTGGGCCGCACCCACGGTGTTCCGACCCCGCTGAACGAGCTGCTCCAGCACCTCGCCAACACCTTCGCGCGGGAGCGGCGCGCGGCCGGCTCGATGCCCCTGTCGGAACTGGTGAGCCTGGCCGAGCGGGTCAGTGGGTGAGGAGGGCGCCGGTGACGGTGGGGTGCTTGAGGTAGTCGAGCACGCTGTGCGGCCACAGGGGCGCGATGCTGATCTCCGGCAGTTCCTCCACGTCCGGGAAGACCCGGGCGAGTTCACCCTTCGGTACGGCGACGAAGTCCCCGACGTCGGCGACGTTCACCCAGCGCCGCACTCCCGGCGGCCCGCTGCCCAGGCCCTCCCGGGGCGCGGGGTCGAGTCGGTGGAAGACCGCGTGCGGCAGGGCTAGCGGTGACCCGAGGGTGAGGAACAGCCGCACGTCGAGTGCGCCGGCCAGGTCGTGCAGCGCCTCGTAGGCGACGACGCTGCCGAGGGAGTGCGCCACGACGACGTCGGGGCGGTGGCGGAGGAGGGCGGTGCGGACCCGGTCGCGTACGACCGCACGCCGACCGGCGAAGTAGCGGGTCACCTCCGGGAAGAACAACCTCACCGTCCTCTCGACGAGAGCGGGCCGCTGCCCGGTCCGCCGCGCGACCTCCCCGCAGATCCAGCGGAGCCAGCCGGTGGCCCGGCCCTGGACTCCGGAGGGGGTGACGCCGTGGGACAGGGCCCACTGCTCGATCAGCGTGAGTTCGGCCTCGGCGAGTTCCTCGCTCTGGCGTTCGCTGCGCAGAAGGTCGGCGTAGTAGGCGGTCTCCAGGTCGAGGGCGGGGATCGTGCTGCCCAGGGCGGTGAGCCAGTCGGCGGTGAGGCGTTTGGCGCCGAGGGCGGGGGCGGAGTCGGTTGCCTTGTAGTTGCGGACGCCGTGGACGCCGAGGATGCGGGTCATGCGGAGGGTGCCTCCGGGTCCGGGAGGGTGAGGCCGTAGGTGCCGATGGCGCCGTTCACGACGGCGTGGATCCGGTCGGGGCCCGCGAATCCGAAGGAGCGTGGGGATCCGGCCAGCGGAATCCTCGCGCAGAGCCGTAGGGTCTCGGCCTCCCAGACCATGAGGACGTAGGTGTTGCTGCGTTCCTCCAGGGCCATCCCGATGAGTCTGCTGTCGGGGGAGAAGACCAGCGAGGGCTCGGCTGTGCGGTAGCCGTCGCAGCGGACGGTCCCGGCCTTCGAGAGCGGACCGGAGCCGGTCCGGAAGACATCCAGGCGTCCGTGCGCGACCGCCGCCAGCATGCGGCCGTCCGGGGAGAAGAAGAGCCCGGACGCCGCGGCCGTCAGAGGATGGTCGGCGACTTTCTCGCCGGTGGCCGGATCCCGGAGTGTCAGCAGCCTGTTCTCGCCGTCGTGCACCGCGATGAACCGACCCGTCGGCGACCCCACGACCCGTCCCGCGCCGAACTGGGCCAGGGAGGGGGTCTCCGCCTTCTGTGTGAAGTCCTTCCACAGACGCAGTTGCCCATCGCCGTCACCGCTCACGAGAACCGGCGATGTGGGGTGCACGCCGACGGCCGTGAGCCGTCGCCCACTGACCGGGAGCCGGTTGACCACGGTCGCCGAGGACACGTCGACGATGGTCAGGGACCCCAGCGAACCGACGATCAGAAGGGACCCGTCCGGTGTGAAGGCAAGGGTCCTGCCGTTGGCGTACTCCAGATCGACGTTCCTCACGGTCGTGAGCTTCTCCACGGAGTGGAGGGCGACGCCGTCAAGGCCGGTCACCGCGAGGAGGAGGCCGTCGGGGGAGAATTCGACGGCCACGACGCTGTTCTCGCTCAGCGACGTCCACCGGTCGTGCTCCGGTTCCCACAGCGTCACCCCGGCCGTGCCGCACACGGCCAGGAGGCGACCGTCGGGGCTGAACGCCACGTCGGAGACCTTCTCGATGTCCCGCACGTGCTCGCCGGGTTCGCGCCGCGCCCGCTCCACCGGACGGTCCCCGGTGACGTCCCAGACGGAGACACCGTGTTCCCTGCTTCCCACCGCGAGCCACCGGCTGTCGGGGGAGAAGGCCATCGCCGTGGGGGTGCCGGTCCTGCCGGGCCAGGGCGGTCCGCAGAGCACGCGGTGGTGGACGTCCCACAGTTGGACGCTTCGCGTGAAGGTTTCCCTTCCGAACGCGAGCAGACGACCGTCCGGGGAGAAGGCCACCGTGGTGATCCCGTCCCAGACGCGTCCGAAGGGAGGGGCGACCGACCGCCAGGTCTCCGTCTCGACCAGCTGGACCCCCCTGACGGTGGCGGCGGCCAGCAGGGTGCCGTCCGGCGAGAACGAGAGGTCCATGACCTGGGAGCCGCTCGTACTCTCGATGAAGCGACTGCCCGCGGCCACCTGACCGCCCTCCGACC
Source organism: Streptomyces sp. NPDC002888 (assembly GCF_042888465.1). Lineage (NCBI taxonomy): Bacteria > Bacillati > Actinomycetota > Actinomycetes > Kitasatosporales > Streptomycetaceae > Streptomyces > Streptomyces sp. NPDC002888. The sequence goes on from NZ_JBIAPU010000008.1 coordinate 164,847, forward strand.
AGAGCAGGCTGTACGTGGCCTCCTCCGGCCGGACCGCCACCTGCCGGGCGATGCGGCCGAAGCTCTCGCGCAACTCGCGCAGGCTCAGACGGTCGGCGTCGAAGGAGAACACGGATGCCCGGTCCGACGCGCTGCGCAGCCGGGCGTGTGTCGTCCAGGAGGCGGTGAGAAGACGCAGACACTCCCGGGCTCGCTCGGACCGGACCAGGTCCATCGCGCGATGGTCCTCCCGCAGGTCGAAGCGGATGAGGAAGTACGGATCGGTGAGCAGGGACTCGGCGTGCGGCACCGAGTCGGCCCGCGCGGCGTGCCCCAGGGCGTGACGCAGTACGTAGGGCTCGTCCTCGGCGGCCTCCCAGGGATCCTCGTCCGAGTCCGAGGTGAACGGGCCGACGAGCTCCGACAGCAGCCTGCGTTCGACGTCCAGGCTCTCCGCCCCGTCCAACGGATCCTCACTGACCGGATGCTCACGCAGATAGTCGGCCAGGCCCTGGTGGAAGAGCCGGTACAGGGTCTCCCCGCTCTGCGGGTCGGCGCCGTAGCGAAGGAACGGCGAGGCCTCCCACAGGGTGTCCCGGAACTGCTCGTCGTCGATGCCGTCGGCGTCCAGGGCCTTCAGGCAGCGCCGCAGCACCGTGCGCGGCATGCCCTCGCCGCGCGACCGGGCCAGCACCGCCAGCACCGCACGGAGGGCCGGGAAGTCGTGCCGCCGGGTCTTGAGGATCGACTCCAGCAGCGCGGGCAGGTCCGCCGACGCCGACTTCGCGTAGGCGTCGGCGCCCGCCTCGTCCTGGGGCGGGTGCTTCAGGGTCAGCAGGTAGTGGACGTACAGGCCGGCGAGGAGGAACGGACCCCAGGGGCCGTTCGGACGTGGATCGCGCGCGATGCGCTGGGCACCTCGCTTCGCCAGGAGGTCGACGAACTCGGCGGGCGGGCCGGTGGCGTAGGGCTCGCGCGTGGTCAGCATGCGCTGGACGTAGTGGCGTACGTCCTGCTCGACCGTGCGGCGCTCCGCGGTGTCCAGGTCGATGTGGGCGGCCTCGATGTCGGCGACGTGCTCCAGGGCGGACAGCGCGGTGACCACTTCCCGGCGGCCGCCGAGGAGGATCCTGCACGGCGGCGGGACGGATCCGTCGGTCTCGCGTGGCGGCGCGAGCAGGTCGGCGACCACCCGCAGCACCGCCTGGGGCTCGGTGCTCTCGTCCACCGCGTCGAGGACGACGAGGCGCTGTCTCTGCTCGCGCTCGAGTGCCGCGCGCAGTTCGGTGGTGCCCCAGGAACGCGGTGGCGAGCCACCGGTGCGGCCGTCGACGCCCGCCGACGGTCCTGCCACCCCTGCCAGCCCGGCGATCGCGTCGATCACCTGCTGCGCCGACCGCTGCCGGGCATGCACGGCGATGATCCCGGGCACCTCGGGCAGCTCGATCCCGGCCGACTCCCACAGCTCCCGGAACCGGCGCCGCAATCCCGGATCCGCCGAGCAGACGATCACCCCCAGGAGCCCGGACTTGCCCGCCCCCGCCGCCCCGGTGACCGTCAGCAGACGCCCGGCACCCGACACCCACTCCACGTACCGCCCCAACTCCGCGGCACGCCCCGAGAAGAAGCCGACCCCGGTGTCGGTGGGGACGAGGCCCCGCCCCGACGCGCGGTCGGCGAAGTAGCGGGCGTCGTCGACATGGTGGGCCGAGCCGGGCTGCACCGCGAGGTCGCCCTCGCCCGGCACATGTCCCAGCGAACGCCGCCGCAGCTGGATCTCCTCGGAGGTGAGCGTGACCGTCCGTGGATTCGGCAGGAACGGCCAGTCCGCGTCGCCCTGTTCGACGCTGAAGCCGAGTGACACACGGCGGTCGGCCGGATCGCTGCGGCTGACCCTGATGAGTTCCCGTACGAAGCGGCTGAACGTGATCGCCTCCTCGTCCAGGTTGAAGTCCCGGTCCGCCAGGCGGTGCAGGGCCGCCGCGACCCAGCTGCTGAACTTCCCCTGTTCCGTGGGCGAGTCACTGACGCACGCTCCCAGGGCCCACACGCCCCGGTCGACGTCGAGTTCGGTGAACGGCTGGCGTCCCGTCGCCGCGCCGGCCGAGCAGGTGTCCACCAGGAAGACGACGCGGCGACCGTGCCCGCCGCGTTCGACCTCCCGCTGCGCCCGCGAGATCCAGTGGTCCACGTCGACCTCGCGGTTGTCGCGGGCGACGAAGGAGAGCCGGTGCCCCCGGTCGACCTTGCCGTGTCCGATCAGATGGACGACGAGCACGTCGAGGGAACCCGGTTCGTCGACGAGCCGCTCGCGCAGCAGCGCCTCGATCTCGCGCTCGGTCGGGTCCAGCGAGCGCTCGACCTCGGCTCCCAGCCTCACGAACGCCCTGGTCATCTCGTCCAGGCGGGCCGGGACAAAACCGAGATCCTCCACGTCCGAGCCCTCGTCGAAGCTCCCCACCCCGATCGACAGCACGGCCACGCCGGGAGCGCGCCGGCGCTCGGTCGACTCTTCCAACGGGTCTCCTGGGCAGATCAGTTGGCACGGCGCCGAGGCACGTTGCCGTCCTCGGTGTGACCCACTGACGCTACCGGACCAGGTGACCGATCAGCCCCCCGACCTCCGGTCGGCACCGTCAGGCCGTCCGGCCTCCGGTCGGCACCGTCAGGCCGTCCGGGAGAGTGCTCCCGCTGCCGCCGCCGAGTCCGCTCGCTCCAGCAGCACCTCGGCCACCTCCCAGGCCGCGCCCAGCACCTCGCTCAGGGCGTCCGCCTCGGCTGCCCCCCGCGCGATGCGGTCCGGCAGGAAGCCGGGGGCGAGGACGTACGGGGCGACGGCGACCTTCTCGCAGCCCAGGGCGCGGAGTTCGCGCACGGCGTCCTCGGTGCGGGGGAACCCCGCGGGAGAACCAGCGGAGGCGAACGCAGGTCGCACGGCGCACCAACCGGTGTGCCGCCACTCCCGCGCGATATCTGCGATCACTGCGATCGCCTCCGGGTCGGTGGACCCCGCCGAGGCCAGCACGACCCCGGTCGAGGGCTTGTCGGCGGGGGTCAACCCCGCCTCGTACAGACGTCGTTCGAGGGCGGCCAGGAGCAGCGGGGACGGGCCCAGCACCTCGGCCTGCCGGATCCGCAGCTGCGGCGGCGCGTCCCGCAGGACCGCCGGGATGTCGGCCTTCGCATGGAAGGCGCGGGTCAGCAGCAGGGGGAGCGCCACGACGTCACGCACGCCCTGTGCCGCCAGGGACTCCAGCACTCCCTGCACGGACGGGATGTTGAAGTCCAGGAAGCCGGTCTCCACGCGCAGCCCCGGCCGCAGCGACCGTACGCGCCGCACGAGGGCGTGCACGGTCGCGGCGTGCCGTGGGTCACGGCTGCCGTGGGCGATGACGAGGAGAACCGGCTTGTGGAACACGGGACGTCAGCTTTTCACCAGCAGGCCGCGGTTGCGCAGCACCCAGCGCTCCAGCGGGCTGAAGATCAGCAGGTCGATCGCGATACCGACGAACAGGATCAGGAGGATGGCCTCGAACACCATCGCCATGGAGCTGGCGTTGCGGCCGTTCTCCAGCAGCGCGCCCAGACCGATGCCCAGGTCGGGCGAGGAGGCGATGATCTCCGCGGCCATCAGCGAGCGCCAGGAGAACGCCCAGCCCTGCTTCAGACCCGCCAGGTAGCCGGGCAGCGCCGCCGGCATGACGATGTGCCTGGCGCCCTTGAGGCCGGTCGCGCCCATCGTGCGGCCCGCCCGCAGGAACAGCGGCGGCACCTGGTCGATGCCGGAGACGAGGCCGTTGGCGATGGACGGCACGGCGCCGAGCAGGATCACCGCGTACATCATCGAGTTGTTCAGGCCCAGCCAGATCACGGCCGGCGGCACCCACGCCACCGACGGCAGCGACTGCAGACCGGACAGGATCGGACCGATCGCCGCGCGCACGAACTTCACCCGGGCCACCAGCAGCCCCAGCGGGGTGCCGATGGCGAGCGCCAGCAGGAAGCCCAGCAGACCGCGCGAGACGCTGGTCCAGATGTACCCGAGGAGCTTGCCCTCCAGCCAGGCGTCCTTGAACTCGCCCCCGACGTCGGAGGGCGAGGGCAGTTTCGTCGGATCGTCGACGATCTTCAGCGAGACCAGCAGCTGCCAGACCACCAGAACCACGACGACGGCGACGATCGGCGGCAGGATCTTCTGGGTGAACGTCTGCCGGAAGGGGGTACGGCTTGTCGCCGAGGTCTCCAGGGCGTCGAGGCCGGCCTCCAGACCGCCGAGTCCGTTGTTGCCCTTGGCGCTGTCTTCGGCGCTGTCCTTGACGGCGGCGTCCGCCGCCGTGCCGGTGGTCTCAGTGCTGGCCATGACGGCGGATCTCCCCACGCAGTACTTCGGTGATCTCCAGGGACAGTTCGGCCACGGGCGCGTCCTCGATGCGGCGCGGCTGCGGGATGTCCACGGTCCATTCGCGCGCCACCCGCCCCGGCCGCGACGACAGCAGAACGACGCGCTGTGCCAGCCGTACCGCCTCGCGCACGTTGTGCGTCACGAACAGGACGGACACTCCGGTCTCTGCCCAGATCCGGGTGAGCTCGTCGTGCAGCACGTCCCGGGTGATCGCGTCCAGCGCCGCGAACGGCTCGTCCATCAGCAGCAGGCGGCTGTCCTGAGCGAGCGCACGGGCCAGCGCCACGCGCTGGCGCATACCACCGGACAGCTCGTGCACCCGCTTGCCGTAGGCGCCCTTCAGCCGGACCAGTTCGAGCAGCTCCTCGGTCCGGCCGCGCCGCTCGCTCTTCGCGACTCCGCCCAGCTTCAGGGCGAGTTCGATGTTCTTGCCCGCGGTCAGCCACGGGAACAGGGCGTGCTCCTGGAACATCAGAGCGGGGCGCCCGTCGGTCGTGATGCTGCCGGCGGTGGGCCGGTCGAGGCCCGCCACCAGGTTCAGCAGGGTGGACTTGCCGCAGCCCGAGGCACCCAGGAGGGTGACGAACTCGCCCGGTGCGACATCAAGGGTGATGTCGTCGAGGACGAGCTGCTGCCCGGTGGGCCCGGCGAACGACTTCGATACGTGCTCGATACGGGCGGCGTGCTCCACCGTCTGTGAGCCTTCGGCGGCCTTGGCGAGGGCGGTTGCCATGGTCGTCACCTCCTGGGAACTCTCGGGATTCGGGGCTTACTTGGCGCCGAGACCGGCGTCGTCGACAGTGCTCGCGCCCTCGGCCTTGAGGACCTTGTTCAGCGGCGTGAGGTCATAGATGCCGTCCAGCTTCGGGTTCTCCAGCAGACCGGCCTTGACCGCGTGCTCCGCCTCGGTGTTGAGGGTGGCGGCCAGCGGGTCGTCGGTGAACTGGATGGACTTCCACGCCGGGTCCAGGACCTCGGCGGGCAGGGCCTTGCCGGAGTCCGTCTTGAGCTGCGCGTTCGCCGCGGTCTTCGCCGCGTCCGGGTTGGCGTTGATCCACTTGTTGGTGTCGACGGACGCCTTCAGCACGGCCTCGACGGCCTTCGGGTGCTCCTTGAGGAAGGCCTGGCGCACGATGATGTTCGTGATCACGAACTTCTTGTCCGGCCACAGGTCGCCCTCGTCGAGCAGCACCTTCGCGCCCTCGGCGACCAGCTTGGACGCGGTCGGCTCCGGAACCCAGGCGCCGTCGATGGAACCGGACTTGTAGGCGTCGGGGGTGACCTTGTTGTCGGTGCGGACGACCGACACGTCGCCCTTGCCGCTCTCCGCGTCGACCTTCCAGCCCTGCTCGGCGATCCAGTTGAGGAACGCCACGTCCTGCGTGTTGCCGAGCTGCGGCGTCGCGATCTTCTTGCCCTTGACGTCCTTCAGGGACTTGATCTTCTTCGGGTTGACGACGAGCTTCACACCGCCGGACGCCGATCCGCCGATGATGCGCAGGTTGTTGCCGGCGGACTTGGTGTAGCCGTTGATCGCGGGGGACGGGCCGATCCAGCCGATGTCGATGGCCCCGGAGTTCAGGGCCTCGATCTCGGACGGACCCGCGTTGAAGACCTGGTACTTGGCCTCCGTGGCGCCGAGCGCCTTCTGGAAGTTCCCCTTGTTCCGGCCGACGAGCGCGGTCCCGTGGGTCAGGTTGCCGAAGTAGCCGATCTTGACGGAGTCGAGACCGTCGATCTTCTTCGCCCCGGCGGCGACCTTCTGCGCGGACGAGTCGTCGTCGGCCTCGGAGCCGTAGCCGCAGGCGGCGAGGGTCAGCAGGGGAAGCGCGGCGATCACCGCGAGGCCGCGGCGGAATGCGGTTGTGGCAGGCACGGGAGGTGTTCCTCTCGTTGGCCCGGCGGTCACGGTCTCTCAGGTCGTGGCCGGGAGGTCGGCAGGTCTTCGCTTGCGGTGGGGGGTGAGGGCGCGCAGGCAGTGCGCGTACGTCACCGCACACATCGCGCGACCCCGCCCTGCCCGCTGCCGAGGGCGCCGCTGCCGACGCGGCCGCCCTCCTTCGCGAAGGTCGAGTAGTAGTCGGTGGTGTTCATGCTCAGAAGTCCCACCCGTCGTCGTCGGCCTCGTCCTTGACCGGCTCCGGGGAGGCGAACGACTCTCCGACCATGCCCGCCGTGAGCGTGGTGCCGTCGGACGGGTCGATCAGGATGAACGAGCCGGTGCGGCGCGAGTCGGAGTAGGAGTCGACCGGCAGCGGCTCGGCGGTACGGATCTTCACCCGGCCGATGTCGTTGGCGACGAGCTGTCCCGGGTGCGGGTGCAGGGACAGGTCGTCGAGCGTGAGACGGGACGGGATGTCCTTGACGATGGCCTTGACCGTGCGGGTGCCGTGCTTGAGCAGCACGCGGTGGCCGACGGTCAGCGGGGCGTCGGCGACGTGGCACACGGTGGCCTCGACGTCCTGCGTGGTCGCCGGCGCGTCCTTGCTGGGCACGATCAGGTCGCCGCGCGAGACGTCGATGTCGTCCTCGAGGAGCACGGTCACCGACTGCGTGGTCCAGGCGACGTCGACCGGCTCGCCGAGCAGGTCGATGCCCGAGATCCGCGTCGCACGACCGGAGGGCAGCACCGTGACCGGCTCGCCCACCCGGAACGAGCCGGCGGCGATCTGGCCCGCGTAGCCCCGGTAGTCCGGGTGCTCCGCGGTCTGCGGGCGGATCACGTACTGCACGGGCAGGCGGGCGTGGCAGTGCGCCAGGTCGTGGGCGACCGGGACCGTCTCCAGGTGCTCGAGCACCGTCGGACCGCCGTACCAGTCCATGTTCCCTGACGCGTCCACGACGTTGTCACCGGCGAGCGCCGAGATCGGGATCGCGGTCACCTCCGGGACGCCCAGCTCGGTCGCGTACGCCGTGAACTCCTCGGCGATCGCGGCGAACACGGACTCCTTGTACTCGACGAGGTCCATCTTGTTGACGGCGAGGACGACGTGCGGGACGCGCAGCAGCGCGGCGATGGCGGCGTGCCGGCGGGTCTGCTCGACGACGCCGTTGCGGGCGTCGACGAGGATCACCGTCAGCTCGGCGGTCGACGCGCCCGTGACCATGTTCCGCGTGTACTGAACGTGGCCCGGCGTGTCCGCGAGGATGAACCGGCGGCGCGGGGTGGCGAAGTAGCGGTAGGCCACGTCGATGGTGATGCCCTGCTCGCGCTCGGCGCGCAGACCGTCCGTGAGCAGCGCGAGGTCCGGGCCCTCGGCGCCACGGCTCGCCGAGGCACGCTCCACGGCCTCCAACTGGTCCGTGAGGATCGACTTGGAGTCGTGCAGCAGCCGGCCGACGAGCGTGGACTTGCCGTCGTCGACGGAGCCCGCGGTGGCGAACCGCAGCAGGGTGGTGGCCGAGAGCGCCTCGGTCGTGATCGTGCTCATGCTTAGAAGTACCCCTCGCGCTTGCGGTCTTCCATCGCGGCCTCGGAGAGCTTGTCGTCGGCGCGGGTGGCGCCGCGCTCGGTGAGCCGGGAGGCGGCGATCTCGGTGATGACCTGCTCCAGGGTCAGGGCGTCGGAGTCGACGGCACCCGTGCAGGACATGTCACCGACGGTCCGGTAGCGCACGAGGCGCTTGACGACGGTCTCGTTGTCGCGGGCCCCGCCCCACTCACCGGCGGTCAGCCACATCCCGGCCCGCTGGAACACCTCCCGCTCGTGCGCGAAGTAGATCCCCGGCAGCTCGATGCCCTCACGGGCGATGTACTGCCAGACGTCCAGCTCGGTCCAGTTGCTGAGCGGGAAGACCCGCACGTGCTCGCCGGGCGCGTGCCGCCCGTTGTACAGGTTCCACAGCTCGGGCCGCTGCCGGCGCGGGTCCCACTGCGAGAACTCGTCGCGCAGCGAGAACACCCGCTCCTTGGCCCGGGCCTTCTCCTCGTCACGGCGCCCACCGCCGAAGACCGCGTCGAACTTCTCCGACTGGATCCTCTCCGTCAGCGGGAGCGTCTGGAGCGGGTTGCGGACCCCGTCGGGACGTTCGCGCAGCACACCCCGGTCGATGTAGTCCTGCACCGACGCGACGTGCAGCCGCAGCCCGTGCCGGGCGACCGTACGGTCCCGGTACTCGATGACCTCCGGGAAGTTGTGCCCGGTGTCCACGTGCAGCAGCGAGAAGGGAACCGACGCCGGCGCGAACGCCTTCAGCGCCAGGTGCAGCATGACGATGGAGTCCTTGCCGCCGGAGAACAGGATCACCGGGTTCTCGAACTCGCCCGCCACCTCGCGGAAGATGTGCACCGCCTCGGACTCGAGCGCGTCCAGGTGGCTGAGGGCGTACGAGCTGTCCGTGCCCTCGTCGCCCTCGTTGACCTTCGCGACGGTCGTCATGCCAGTCCCCTTTCGCTGAGCAGGGCGTACACCGACGCCGCGGACTCCTGCACCGTCTGGTTCTGGGACTCGATCCGCAGATCGGGTGACTCGGGCTCCTCGTACGGGTCGTCGACCCCGGTGAGCCCCTTCAGCTCGCCCGAGGCCTGCTTGGCGTACAGGCCCTTCACATCGCGCACGGAGCACACCTCGACCGGGGTCGCCACATGCACCTCGAGGTACGGCGTCCCGCCGGTCTGGTGCCGCTTGCGCACGGCGTCCCGGCTGTCGGTGTACGGCGCGATGACCGGGACGAGCACCTTGACGCCGTTACGGGCCAGGAGCTCGGCGACGAAGCCGATGCGCTGCACGTTGGTGTGCCGGTCCTCGCGGGTGAAGCCGAGGCCCGCCGAGATGAACTCGCGGATCTCGTCGCCGTCGAGCACCTCGACGAGGTGGCCCTCCTCGCGCAGCCGGCCGGCCAGCTCGTACGCGATGGTGGTCTTGCCGGCACTCGGCAGACCCGTGAGCCAGACGGTGGCTCCGGTCGTCACGTGTGACTCCTGGTTCGTAGAAGGCTTCGGGGACGGAACGGTCATGGTCAGCCGTGCAGTCCGCACTCGGTCTTGGAGCGTCCGGCCCAGCGGCCGGCCCGCGCGTCCTCGCCCTCCAGGACGCGGCGGGTGCAGGGGGCGCAGCCGACGGACGCGTAGCCGTCCATCAGCAGCGGGTTCGTCAGCACCCCGTGCTCGGCGACGTAGGCGTCCACGTCGTCCTGGGTCCAGCGGGCGATCGGCGAGACCTTGACCTTGCCCCGCTTCTCGTCCCAGCCGACGACCGGGGTGTTCGCCCGGGTCGGGGACTCGTCGCGGCGCAGACCGGTCGCCCAGGCCCGGTACCCCTTGAGCCCTTCTTCGAGCGGCTGCACCTTGCGCAGCTTGCAGCACAGGTCGGGGTCGCGGTCGTGCAGCTTCGGCCCGTACTCCGCGTCCTGCTCGGCGACCGTCTGGCGCGGGGTGAGGGTGATGACGTTGACGTCCATCACGGCCTCGACCGCGTCCCGGGTGCCGATGGTCTCGGGGAAGTGGTAGCCGGTGTCGAGGAAGACGACGTCCACGCCCTTGAGGACACGGGACGCCAGATGCGCCACCACCGCGTCCTCCATCGAGGAGGTCACGCAGAAACGCGTGCCGAAGGTGTCCACCGCCCACTGGAGGATCTCCAGCGCGGAGGCGTCCTCTAGGTCGCGGCCGGCCTGCTCGGCCAGCGCCTTCAACTCCTCGGCGGTGCGCTCTTCCTGAGAAGCCGTGGTCATATTCGATCCCCTCCGGTCTCGGCTCGCTGAACACCCCGGGCCAGCAGCCCGAGGAACTTCAGCTGGAATGCGCGGTTGCACGCCGCGCATTCCCAGGCGCCGTGGCTCTGCTCACTCGGACGCAGGTCCTCGTCGCCGCAGTAGGGGCAGTAGAAGGGGGCGGCCCGCTCGCTCACGACAGCGCCTCCTCGGAGGCCCGGGTGGCCCAGGTCGCGAACCGCTCGCCGTCCTCGCGCTCCGCCTGGAACCGCTTCAGGACACGCTCGACGTAGTCCGGCAGCTCCTCCGCGGTCACCTTCAGACCGCGGACCTTGCGGCCGAACCCGGCCTCCAGGCCGAGGGCGCCGCCCAGGTGCACCTGGTAGCCCTCGACCTGCTCACCCCGGTCGTCGAGCATGAGCTGGCCCTTGAGACCGATGTCCGCCACCTGGATACGGGCGCAGGCGTTCGGGCAGCCGTTGAGGTTGATGGTGATCGGCTCGTCGAAGTCCGGGATGCGGCGCTCCAGTTCGTCGATCAGCGAGGCGCCGCGCGCCTTCGTCTCGACGATGGCGAGCTTGCAGTACTCGATGCCGGTGCAGGCCATGGTGCCGCGCCGGAAGGGGGAGGGCTTGGCCGTGAGGTCCAGCGCCTCCAGGGCCTCGACGAGGGGCTCGACCTGCGCCTCCTCGACGTCGAGGACGATCATCTTCTGCTCGACGGTCGTACGGACCCGGCCCGAGCCGTGGGCCTCCGCGACCTCGGCGATCTTCGTGAGCGTGGCGCCGTCGACGCGGCCGACGCGCGGGGCGAAACCGACGTAGAAGCGGCCGTCCTGCTGCCGGTGCACACCGATGTGGTCGCGCCAGCGGCCCACGGGATCGGTGGGCGCGGGACCGTCGACCAGCTTGCGCTTGAGGTAGTCGTCCTCGAGGACCTGACGGAACTTCTCCGCACCCCAGTCGGCGACGAGGAACTTCAGGCGGGCGCGGGTGCGCAGGCGCCGGTAGCCCCAGTCGCGGAAGATGCCGACCACACCGGCCCACACCTCGGGCACCTCGTCCAGCGGCACCCAGGCGCCGAGCCGGACGCCGAGCTTCGGGTTGGTGGACAGGCCGCCGCCGACCCACAGGTCGAAGCCGGGGCCGTGCTCGGGGTGCTCGACGCCGACGAACGCCACGTCGTTGATCTCGTGCACGACGTCCAGCAGCGGGGAGCCGGAGATGGCCGTCTTGAACTTGCGGGGCAGGTTGGAGAATTCCTTGCTGCCGATGTAGCGGTCGTGGATCTCCTCGATCGCCCAGGAGCCGTCGATGATCTCGTCCTCGGCGATACCGGCGACCGGCGAGCCGATGACGACGCGCGGGCAGTCGCCGCAGGCCTCGGTGGTGGACAGGCCGACGGCCTCCAGGCGCTGCCAGATCTCCGGCACGTCCTCGATGCGGATCCAGTGCAGCTGGATGTTCTGCCGGTCGGTGATGTCGGCGCTGCCGCGGGCGAACTCCTGCGAGATCTCACCGATCACGCGCAGCTGCTGCGTGGTGAGACGGCCGCCGTCGACGCGGACGCGCAGCATGAAGTACCTGTCGTCCAGCTCCTCCGGCTCCAGGATCGCGGTCTTGCCGCCGTCGATCCCGGGCTTGCGCTGGGTGTACAGGCCCCACCAGCGCATCCGGCCGCGCAGGTCGGTGGGGTCGATCGAGTCGAAGCCCCGCTTGGAGTAGATCGTCTCAATACGTGTCCGTACGTTGAGACTGTCGTCGTCCTTCTTGAACTGCTCGTTGCCGTTGAGCGGGGTGAAGTGGCCTGCGGCCCACTGACCCTCACCGCGGTGACGGCTCACCTTGCGGCGGGGCGCGGAGGCGGCAGGGTTCTGCGGGGTGGCGGCCATGGTTGTTACGTCCTTCGGGACAGGCGGAAAGCGGCTCTGACCTGCGCGTGCGGGCGCGTGCGGGCATAGGTGCGCGTCATTGCGCAGCGGGATGCCGGATCAGGGGATGTCTGCGGGGCTGGAGCTGTCAGCTCGCCCGACAGATGGCGCTGGACATGCGGCCGAGGTCGACGTGCCGCCGACTCACCAAGGCAATTCCAGTTCCAGACATGACGGAAGCGTGTCATGGCGATCTGGACACAGTCCAGCTTCGTCCACCATGCGGACACCCTTGTCTCGACATGCAAGACAAGGGTGTTGTCGGTCACACGGCGCGACCGCGGTCTTGTCCCCGCAGGTCAGGCGGGGTAGGCACCGGACCAGGGGCCTGGCGCGGGTACTTCCCGCTCCTCCTCGACCTTGGTGTCGAACAGCTTGAACCCTCGGCGCTGGTAGTTGTCCATCGCGTGCTCGCCGTCCTTGCTGCAGGTGTGCAGCCACACCCGCTTCGTCTGCGCGAGCCCCGGCCAGCGGTCCGCGAGGTCCCAGGCGCGGGCGGTGCCGTACGACAGCAGGTGGCCGCCGATCCGCCGCCCGCGGAACGCCGGAATCAGCCCGAAGTACGCGATCTCCACGACCCCGTCGTCCTGTGGCTCGAACTCCACGTACCCGGCCGGGGTGCCGTGGTCGTAGGCCACCCAGGTCTCCACGCCCGGCCGGTCCAGGTGCTCCCGCCAGCGCGCGTACGTCCAGCCGAGCCGGTCGATCCAGCGGATGTCGCCGCCCACGGAGGCGTACAGGAAGCGGCTGAACTCGGGCGAGGGCACCTCGGAGCGGACGATGCGGACGTCGCCCTCCGGCGCGGCGGCCGGGAGGAGGTCGCTCGGCGCGGTCTGCTCCAGGGACCAGGTGGTGACGGCGATGTTGGTCATGCCCGTCAGAGAACCATCCCGCTCACCGATCTGTCGATCGGCCCCTACTCCAGAGCCTTCTCGATCGACGCCAGCGGCAGCGCGAACAGCGTCTGTCCCGACTGCGTCCAGACCTCGCCGGTCGACTCCCAGTAGGACAGGGACTCCGTCTGCCCGCTCCAGCAGCGGTGCGTCTCGTCGGCCCCGCACTTCGCGGCCTTCGCGCCGTCGCCGTCCTGCCGCCACAGTGTCCCGTGCCCGTCCCGCGCGCCGTCCGTCGTACGGCTGACGTACCAGGTGGAGCGGTACGACAGCACGCCCCGGACCTCGTCCGCCTTCGTCCCGTACACCTCGTCGGCGTCCGCGTGACCGGCGGCGTCGGTGGCGAGGAGCCCGGCGCGGTCGTCGCCCGGGCTGCCCGGGCTGAACGAGTAGCGCCACAGCCGGGCCCGCCGGTCGCCGTCGTCGAGGGTCCACTCGCTCGCGACCAGGCTGTCCGGCGCGGTGCTGCGGTCGAGGGAGACGGATCCGGGATGCGGGGCGTCCTCGCCGCCGGCCACCCGGTAGGAGCCGACGGCCGGCATGGCGTACCGGTATCCGTGCGCCGACCAGCCTCCGCGCACCCGGCCGACGGCCTCGTCGGTCGCGGTGGCGCGCTGGATGCGGGCCATGTCGTAGACGTACAGCGCGTTGCCGTCCCCGTCGTCGGCGGTGACCAGCAGCTTGCCCTGGTACCAGACCATGCCGGAGACGTGCGAGGTCAGCGGACGGTAGTCGCGTCCGCCGTCGACCGGGACGACGAGCAGTACCCAGGTGTAGGTGAGGTGGCCGGGGTCGTCGGCGTCCACGAAGGCGACCCGGGCGAGGCCCTTGTCGGCGGCCGGGCCGCCGCTGTGGGTCCAGCCGGAGAGGATGACGCGGTTCGCACCCCAGCGGCCGTCGTCGTCCGCGTCCCCGGAGGTGGTGATCGCGCCGGCCTGCCAGCCGCGGGTGTCGTCGGCGTCCCAGCAGTACGCGCTCGTGGCCACCGGGGCGACGGGCAGCGCCCTGCGCTCGGCGTCCGTACAGTCGATCGCGTCGCGCAGGCTGCGGTCGGTGCTCTCCAGGACGGTGGTGACACCGACGGGCCGGCCCATCTCCTCGGCGAGCCGGTCCAGGGAGGCCTGCGGCACGGGCTCCTCCGTCAGCCGCAACGGGCGGATGTCGGCGGACGAGGTGAGCTGCTTCAACGCCCCGGGGCTGCCGCTGACCGTGGCCTGGGACGCGCTGATCATGGTGGCGGCGGCGGTGAGTGCGAGGGCGGTCCCGGCGAGGAAGGCGCGCAGTGCCCTGCCCCGTCGGCGTCGGCGGTGTCTGCCACGATGCTTCATCGATCCTCCCGAGGCGGGCCAACTGCGCCTCATGATCCGTACGTTGACCGAGGAACAGGTGGGGTGACCCGTAGGGGGATGCTACGGCAGTCGGGAGCCCCCTCGGAGGAAGACTGCGCAAATATGCGGAAGATGCCACCGGGTGACCCATTTACCGGGTCCGACCCGCGGAACTGCCCTAGGGTGCTGCCCTAGGCCCGGGGTGTCGCGGAACGGGAGACCGACACCCGTCCTTCCCGCACTCTCGGCGCCGTCGAGTGCGGCAACAGGTCGCGCGGGTCGGCCGGGAGGCGCACCTCGACCTCCGCGCCCTCGCAGAAACGATACGGCCGGTGTTCCAGCAAACCCCCCAGATACCGCCGTACCCGCGACATCTCGGCCCGCACCGTCACCGTACGGCCCGGATCGCCGAACACCTCCTCGGCCAGCCGCGCGGCCCCGAGCCCCGGGCGGTGCGTCGCCAGCAGGAACAGCAACTCGGCGTGCCGGGGACTCAGTTCGTGCGACCAGGCGCCCGCCTCCCCCGACACCGTCACCGACCAGCGGCGCGGCTGCGTCAGATCCATCACGATCCGGGTCGCACCGCGCGCCACCGGCTCGTCGGTGGTCCGCACCAGCCAGCCCCCCGCCAGCGGCTCCACCGAGCACGCCCCGAGTGCCGGCAGCCACCTGCGGCCCGCCGCCAGCGACTTGGGCAGCGCCACCCGGCTCGTGTACGGCATCCCCGTCACCGCCGCCGTCCAGCCGTCCCGGTCCACCACCACCGCCCGGCCGCCCAGCCGCGCCAGCACCGGCGCCGCCACCGCCCGCAGCCGCTCCAGGGAGGACAGATGCACCTCGCGCAGCCGGGCCTCCGCGAGCTTCGCCACCGAGGAGACCCAGGCGAGCGTGGCCGGATGCATCGTCTCCAGGGGGCCGCTCACGTCCACGACACCGATCAGCCGCCCGTCCCGGGGATCGGTGATCGGCGCACCCGTACACGTCCAGGTCGTCTGCGTGCGCACGAAGTGCTCGCCGGCGAACACCTGCACGGGCCGGCGTACCACCGCCGGAGTTCCCACACCATTGGTGCCCACCACGTCCTCGCGCCAGTCGGCGCCGAGCTCGAACCCGATGCCGTCGGCCTTGCGCAGCACGGGGGAGGAGCCCTCCCGCCACAGCACCCGGCCCTCCGCGTCGGCGACGACCATGATGTGGTGGGTGACGTCCGCGACCGCCAGCAGCCCCTCCCGCAGCACCGGCAGCACATGCCGCAGCGGGGTCTCCTCCCGGCGCCGCCGCACCTCGTCGGAGGCGAGCAGCCCCGGTGTGAAGCCGTGGTCCGGATCGACGCCGCTGCGCAGCACACGCTGCCAGGACTGCTCGATCACCGGGCGGACGGGAATGCGCGCGCGCTGCCCGGCGAGCTTGGCGGCGCGCACCTCGCTGAGCATCCGCGCCGCCCGCGTCGCGTCCACGGCGGCGAGTTGCGTCACGTTGATCGGCGGGTTCGCCACTGGTCCTCCCCAGGCAGGTACGGACAACCGGTTGTTCAGCCATCCGGACGACGGTTTCCGGCCCTGGCTGTGCGTCTCATACTGCCGTCCTGCGGTGACGGAGGGACACACTCCGGACACAGAGACCAGAAAGTTGCAACCCCCTGCAACCCTGGTGAACGTTCATACGGTGGCAGAGACTTGAACCACGCCGTCCCGAGCGGCGTTCAGGCCTCGCAGGGCCTATGCGGCGGGGGTGGTGCCGTGTCGGCGCAGCACCACCCCCGCTTTCTGTTCTCGCAGCTCAGGACACCGGGCGTGCCCGTTCCACCAGCGCCGCCAGGTCAAGGGTGTGCGGCAGCGTCCCGAAGGCCGCGCCCCCGTCGCCGCCCAGCCGCGACGCACAGAACGCGTCGGCGACCTGCGGCGGCGCGTACCGCACGAGCAGTGTCCCCTGGAGCACCAGTGCGAGCCGCTCCGTCAGCCGCCGGGCCCGGCCCTCCACCCCCTCCAGATCGGCCAGTTCCGTCAACAGGTTCTTGATCGCCCCGTCCAGCCGGTGATCGGCACCACGCGCCTGCCCGATCTCCTTCAAACAGGCGTTCAGCGCGAGCGGCTCACGGCGCAGCGCCCGCAGCACGTCCAGCGCCTGCACATTGCCCGCGCCCTCCCAGACCGAGTTCAGCGGCGACTCGCGCACCAGCCGCGGCATCCCCGACTCCTCGACGTACCCGTTGCCGCCCAGGCACTCCGCCGCCTCCACCGTCACCGGCGCACACCGCTTGGTCACCCAGTACTTGGCCGCCGGCACCGCGATCCGCAGGAACGCCCGCTCCTCCTCCCCGCCGTCGTCGTACGCGGCCGCGAGCCGCAGCGCCAGGGTCGTCGCCGCCTCCGACTCCAGCGCGAGATCGGCCAGGACGTTGCGCATCAGCGGCTTGTCGATGAGTTTTCCGCCGAACGCCTCCCGGTACGCGCAGTGGTGGACCGCCTGCGCCACGGCCTGCCGCATCAGCCCCGCCGAGCCCAGCACACAGTCGAGGCGGGTCGCCGCGACCATCTCGATGATGGTCCGTACCCCGCGCCCCTCCTCACCGACCCGGCGCGCCCACGTCCCGTCGAACTCGACCTCGGCCGAGGCGTTCGACCGGTTGCCCAGCTTTTCCTTCAGCCGCTGGATGAGAAACGTGTTGCGGGTGCCGTCCTCCAGCACGCGCGGCACGAGGAAACAGGTGAGCCCGTCCGGTGCCTGGGCCAGCACCAGGAACCCGTCCGACATGGGCGCGGAGCAGAACCACTTGTGCCCGGTCAGCTCGTACGCCCCGTCCTCGGCGAGCGGCACGGCCATCGTCGCGTTGGCCCGTACGTCGCTGCCGCCCTGCTTCTCCGTCATCCCCATCCCGAACAGCACCCCCGCCTTCCGGTGGGCGGGCCGCAGCTCACGGTCGTAGATCGTGGACGTCAGGAGGGGCTCCCACGCGGCGGCGAGAGCGGGATCCGTGCGCAGGGCGGGCACGGCCGCGTGGGTCATCGACAGCGGGCAGCCGTTGCCCGCCTCGACCTGCGTCCAGACCAGGAACCCGGCAGCCCTGCGCACATGCCCGCCCGGACGTGTCCAGGCCGCGGTCAGACCCGCCGCGACGCCCTTGCCGAGCACACGGTGCCAGGCCGGATGGAAGTCGACCTCGTCCAGGCGCCGGCCCTGGCGGTCGTGCGTACGCAACCGGGGCGGGAACTCGTTCGCCTGCGCCCCCCACTCCTGCACCTGCGCCGACCCGGCCGACTGCCCGAGCCCCGACAGGGCGCTCAGTGCCTCGTCTCGCAGCCCCGGATCGAGATGTCGTTCGACCGCCTCCGTCAGCGCACGGTCGGCCGAGAAGACGTCGTACCCGACCAGCGGTGGCGGCTGGTTGCTCACCGTGTGCGTGCTGCGTGCCATGTCAGCGAACCTACCGTTTGTAAGGACTGAGCGGGAGCGAGTCCTGTTTCCATGACTCGTGCTCAGCCGAGCGCCCCGAACGGTGTTGGGCGTTCTGGTCCCCCGCGTTCGCTCCGCATCCGGCGCGCACGGATCGTGTCCGTGGTCCGGGGATGTGGGGGCGGGTTCCCTCACGCCCAGGGGCCTCCGATCGGGCCTGGACGGTCCGATGCCGCGCACGATCGCTCTGGTCGTGCGGGGGCGGTGCCGTCCGTCGCCGGATCGGGTGTCCCTGGGCGCGTCTTCCGATCGCCACGGCGGCCGCGTCGCGGCGAGTGGTCTTACGGGTGTTGCTGGTGAGGGGTTTCTGCCAGTGCTGGGCGCCCCAGCGGCTGGTGTAGGCCGGGTCCACGGCAATGACCGCGATACCGGTCTGGTCGGCCATCGGAGTGAGCCGAGCGCGGAGCCTGGCGGTGGGCATGCCGGAGATCAGCCGCCGGAACCTCTTGTTGCGTCCGTGCTTCTCACGGGTCTTCTCCGCGCCGAAGTCCAGGTCTTCGATCGCGATCGCCTTCACCCCGCAGGCCCGGGCCCAGTGCAGCAGGCGTTTGAGGGTGTGGCGGACCTGGGCGTCGCGGTGCTGCGCGGTGCCGGACAGGTCGTAGAAGAAGCGGCGGGGGCTTCCGACCGGGTTGCCGTGGACATCGAGGTGCCAGGCGGCGAGGTGGTCGGCGTTGGCGTCGACACCGATCACGCCCTGGGCTAGCGCGGCATCGAGGGGGATGGCCGGGGTGGGTGGGATCTGCCAGGAGGCGGTCAGGTACCAACGGTTCCGGTCTGTGTCGTAGTGGATGCGGTAGGCCACGGCCCGGTTGGCTGCGACGCGGTCGGCCCACTCGGTGCCCCGGTGTGGAAGGTGACGCGGCAGGCGAGGACGTACCGGCCGTGCGGGGCATTCGCCAGATGCGCGAGCGGTGCGGGAAGCTTGACGCTCACCTCGCCCTCGGGGCTGACGCGGATGGTCTCGTTGCCGTGGCGCTTGCCGGACTCCCCGTCGGCGGCGAGGAACCACCGTTCGGCCTCCCATCGCTTGCGCCACTCCGGCTCGGTGAGCCGGGCAGCGTCCAGGTGGTGCCGAGTGCGGGCCAGGCGCCTGCCGCCGCGAATGACGCGCACAATCCCGGCATCGCGGTCGGCCCTCTCCCGCTCCAGCCGGTGCTCCAGCACGTGCAGGCGGCGTTTCTCGGCGTGCTACTCCTGCCGGGACCGGTAGCCTCCGGGCGCCCTTTTGGAGCGTTTCTCGCCGACCGGGAGGGACAGTCGGTGCGCGATGGTACGAATGCCCGCTTCCAGGTTCAGGATGTGCGCCCACTGGCCACGGCGGGCCAGCGCCCACTGATCATGAGTGGCCTTGGTGATGCTGCCCGCCCAGCGCGACGACGACAGGGGCGTCAGTTCCCGCTTGCGGGCCGCCCACGTGTCCGTGGAGTGCTCCAGGCCGTCCCGGCATCGCGCCTTGAGGTCCCTCGAGGCCAGCGCGCCCAGATGCGCACCGACCAGGCACAGCACCTTCTCATCCGCCGGCGTCGGCTGCTTGAGCCGGGTGCGGACGGCCACGCCACTCGGGCCCAACG
The DNA here is from genome assembly GCF_042888465.1 of Streptomyces sp. NPDC002888. Lineage (NCBI taxonomy): Bacteria > Bacillati > Actinomycetota > Actinomycetes > Kitasatosporales > Streptomycetaceae > Streptomyces > Streptomyces sp. NPDC002888. The sequence goes on from NZ_JBIAPU010000008.1 coordinate 184,057, forward strand.
CGACGAACGGCTCCGCCAGTGTCCTCAGCCCGCCCACCCCGTCACCCCCGTACGGCTCCACACGAAAACCTGTCACCGCATCCAACGAGGCCCGCCTGTGAAAGTCACGCATTCGACGCACGCATGTCTGTTCCCTCCTGAGGAATCGACGTCGCGGCCGACCGCAGGCATCAGCAAAGCCACCGCTACGCGCTCTCACGCCCGGCCGTCCGACCGGGTTGGGAGCCGACACCACTGGATACCCGGCCGGGCAGGCAGCCCGGTGGCCGGGATGAGTGAGGGCTCGCGTGGCGGATACCTTTAGGGCGTGCAGTCAGCAAGCCAGTCACCCGAGCAACCCGAGAGCGCCCCGGGGCGTCTCCATCGGGCGCGAGTCCTCTACCGCAACGTCTCCAAGCGCAGGACCACCTGGCTGCTCCTGAAGGACACCGTCAATTCCTGCATCGAGTACCGCATCCTCGGTCTCGCCGCCGAGGCCGCCTTCTTCACCCTGCTGTCCGTGCCGCCGCTGCTGCTCAGCCTCATCGGCCTGCTCGGCTACGTCGACGACTGGAGCGGCACCGACTCCATCAGCAGCCTGGAGAGCAACCTCCTGGAAGCCTCCCGCACCGTCCTGTCCGACAAGGGCGTACGCCAGATCGCCCAGCCGATCCTGGACGACGTGATGAAGGGCGGCCGTCCCGACGTCATCTCCATAGGCTTCCTCTTCGCCCTGTGGTCCGGCTCGCGCGCGGTAAACGTCTTCATCGACACCATCACGGTGATGTACGGCCTCGACGGCGTCCGGGGCATCGTCAAAACCCGGCTGGTGGCGTTTCTGCTGTTCATCGCGGCCCTGCTGATCGGCTCGGTCGCGTTGCCGCTGATGGTCGCGGGCCCGGACGCGGTGGTGCGGATCGTGCCGTGGTCGACGACGGTGGTCCAGGTCCTGTACTGGCCCGTGGTGATCGTCCTGTCCATCGCCTTCCTGACCACCCTGTACCACGTCTCCGTCCCCGTGCGCTCCCCCTGGATCGAGGACGTGCCCGGCGCCCTCGTGGCCCTCGGCATGTGGGTCCTCGGCAGCTTCCTGCTCCGGATCTACCTCCAGAGCACCATCGAGGGCGCCACGATCTACGGCTCTCTGGCCGCCGCCGTCGCCGTCCTGCTGTGGATCGGCGTGTCCGCGTTCGCCGTCCTCGTCGGCGCCGCCGTCAACGCGGCGATCGACCGCGTCTGGCCGGCCGCCGCGACGGCCGCGGCCCGCGCGGCCAACGAACGCGCGCGCGAGGAGGAGGCCGCCGAGTACGTCGCCCGCATCGCCGCGGCCCGCGCCCACGACGACCCCGACGACCCCGACATGCCGTCCGAGTTCCCCGAGCGATGGTCCCGGTTCCTGCCCCCGGAGGACGTCACGGGCCGCCTACGGACGCATGCGAAGAGTTCACCCAAGGGGAACGGGGAGCAGGAGAAGCCCCCGGAGAAGTGATCGGCACCCACCTGATGCGGGCGAGATCAGCGGCCGCTTGCTGCAGGCGCTGCCCACCCTCCTGACGCCGGCCTCCGAGGCGCCTTCTCGACCTGCTGGTGACCCCCGCGCTCAGGGCCTGGTTCTCCCGCCCCGGGGCGGAGACGTCCGCCTGGTACCGGCCCCTCGCCGACCCGGTCGGGGGCCGCGCCCTGCGCCTCCTCCAGGCCGACCCGGCCGACCCCTGGACGGTCGCCGCCCTCACCGCCGACCGCCCTCCGCGGCGGACGGGGGGATGGGCTTCGCCGTTGTTCGCCGGGGCGGCGGCGTAGCCTGGCGTACGTGTATGTGGAGCGGCCGTCCCGGCTGGCCGGTGCCGTGGTGTGGACGAACAGCCCGTCGGCGCCCGGCGCGCGTCCCGTGCTGCCCGACGGCTGTATGGACCTGCTGTGGAGCGAGGGGCGGCTGCTGGTCGCCGGCCCGGACACCCGCGCGTACGCCCCGAAAGGCCCCGTCGCGCAATGGGCGGGCGTCCGCTTCTACCCGGGCGCGGCGCCGGCCCTCCTCGGCGTACCGGCCCACGAGCTGCGGGACAGCCGCGTGGAGTTGGCCGACCTGTGGCCGGCGGCGGAGGTGCGACGCCTGCGCGACCGTGTCGAGTCGGCGCCGGACCCCGCGACGGGCCTGGAGGAGGCGGCGCTGCGGCGCGCGGCCGAGGCGATCCCACCCGACCCCCTGCTACGACGGCTCGTCACCGCCCTGGACGCGGGCCGCCCCGTCGCCGCGACCGCCGACGAGCTCGGCCTGGGAGCACGCCAGTTGCATCGCCGGGCCCTGACCGCCTTCGGCTACGGCCCCAAGACGCTGGCCCGCATCCTGCGCCTGCAACGGGCCCTCGCCCTCGCCCGCGGAGGCACCCCGTTCGCGGCGACGGCGACCGGCGCCGGCTACGCGGACCAGGCCCACCTGGCGCGGGACGTACGGCAGTTGACGGGCATGACGCTGACGGACCTACTGGGCTGAGAGACCTACAGGGCCGAGAGACCTATCGGACTGAGAGACCTATGGGGCTGACGGCGCGAACAGGTCCACGCCGTTGCCGTCCGGGTCGAGCACGACGGCGTACCGCTGCCCCCAGAAGGCGTCCCACGGCTTCAGCTCCCCGCGGTAGCCGGCCCCCACCAGCTCCTCGTACACCGTGTCGACCTCACCCGCCCCCGCGCACCGCAAGGCCAGGGAGGCCCGCCCGCCCCCGGCCGGCGCCTGCCATTCCGGGTGGAAGGACCGCACGGTCTCCTCGGTGTCCAACAGCAACCGCACCCCGCCCGGCAGCTCGGCCTCGGCGTGCGGCGCGGTCTCGGAGCCCTCGGGGAAGGCGAACCCGAGGCGACGGTAGAAGGTGACGGAGGCGGCCATGTCGGAGACGACCAGGCCGATGGCATCGAATCGTGGAGTCATGAGGCCACCGTAGGCAGCGCCCCGACCGCCGGTCTTGAAGGAATCGGACACCTTGCGAGCCGGTCCGTCGGCCTTTGTGGGGCATGATGATCGGATGCTTCCGACCTTCGCCGGCACCGCGGATCTGCCCGGGACCCCTGCCGTCGCCGTCGTCGTCGACGTGATGCGTGCCTTCACCGTGGCGGCCGGGGCGTTCGCGCAGGGGGCCGAGAAGATAGTCCTCGCCGAAAGCCGTGACGAGGCACTGCAGTTGAAGGACCGTCACCCGGGGTGGCTCGCCTTCCAGGACGGTCCGCCCCTGCCGGGGTTCGACCTGGCGAACTCGCCCGCCCAGCTGCGCTCGCTCGACGTACGGGGGCGCACGGTGGTGCAGAAGACCACCGCGGGGACGGTGGGCGCGCTGGCGGTCGCCGACGCGGAGTTGGTGCTGTGCGCGAGCTTCGTCGTCGCGGAGTCCACCGCGCGCGTGCTGCGGAGGCGGCGTCCGCAGGAGGTGACGTTCGTGATCACCGGGGAGGACGGACGGGCCGACGAGGACCTGGCGTGCGCCCAGTACATCGCCGGGGCTGCCGTCGCGCCGGGCGTGGAGGCGGGCCCGTTCCTGGAGCGGGCGCGGAACTCGAACGGCGCCGCGCGACTCGCCGACGGCGTACGGCGCGGGTATCGCGGGGTGCATCCGGACGACGTGGAGCTCTGCCTGGAGGTGGACGCGTACCCGTTCGCGATGGTGGCGGCGCGGGAGGACGGCCATGTGGTGGTGCGTCCGGTACGGGCGTGACGACCGGCGGACGGCGGACGGCGATGAGTGGGACGCGATGACGGACGGCCGGGTGTCACCTGTCCGTCGGTGACGCCCGGCCTCCGCGCTCGTTCGCCTCAGTCCCTCAGTCCCTCAGTCCCTCAGTCGTCTCCCTGGTCCGGGCCGCCGACCAGTGCCTCCATCATGTCGACGGCGCTGCCGTCGTGGTCGCTGCCCGCGGTGCCGCTGCTGCCCTGCTGGACGTTGGCCGACCGGTCGACCTCGAGGATCGAGTCGGCCTGGGAGTTGTCGATCACGGTGATCAGACTCTCCGTGGCGACCGCGGGTGCCGCGGCGGCGCCGAGCAGCGCCGCCGTCAGGGCCGCGGCCGTACGCAGCCGGGGCGGGGCCGGGCTCACGCGCTCACGCCCTCGGGCTCGGTGCGCAGCCGGGCGATGTTCCGCTCCAGCAGCTCGGTGGCGGCGCGGACGCCGACACCGCCCGCCGCGTCCACCTCGGGCAGCCGGCCGTCGGCCCGCTTGAGCCCGGCGAGCGCGGAGTGCATCGCCTCGTGGGCGGCGAAGAGACAGGGTGTGCTGTAGATCGCGACGTTCACGCCGAGGTCGGACAGCTCGCCCAGGGAGAGCCGGGGGGACTTGCCGCCGGCGATCTGGTTGAACAGCAGTGGTTTGTCGCCCACGACCTCCCGGATCCGGCGGATCCACTCCACGCTGCGCACCCCGTCGACCAGGACGACGTCCGCCTCGGTGGCGGCGAGCGCCTTGGCGCGGTGCAGGATGTCGTCCTCGTCGGTGGCGTCCGTACGGGCCACCACGACCAGGTCGCGCCGGGTGGCCAGCACCATCTCCAGTTTCGCGAGGTACTCGTTCAGCGGCAGCACCTGCTTGCCGTCGGCGTGCCCACAGCGGCGCGGCCGCTTCTGGTCCTCCAGGATCACGCCGGAGGCCCCGATCCGCTCCAGGCCCTCCACCACGTGGCAGGCGACCTCCGGATCGACGTACCCGTCGTCGATGTCCACCAGCAGGTGGTGCCGCGGGAAGGCGCCCCGCAGCCGCTGGACGAACGCCACCATGTCCGGCCAGGCGATGAAACCGATGTCCGGCAGTCCGTAGTACGAGGCCGCGAAGCCGAAGCCGGAGACGAACATGCCGTCGTAGTGCTCCGCGGCGATCGACGCCGAGTACATGTCGTACACGCCGATCAGCGGGGTTGTCTCCGGGCTGGCGATCTGCTCCCGCAGCTTGTTGCCGTAAGTCACCGTCCGGCTCCTCCCATGGAGTCGAGGGGTCAACACACCAGACGCAAGAAAGCCGCCGCGACACGACAGCTCTTTGCCAAGACAAAAGCATCTCTTTGTCGACGGACGACTTTCTCGTTACGAGGACTTTGCTCACCCCAATGGCGCAACCGGTTCACCGGAGAAACGTCACTGGTCAGTCACTTCTCGAGTCGCGCCGACCAGTCGATGCCGCCGCGCAGGTGGGCGCGGAAGTCAGGGTCGAGGTAGGCCTCGGAGGCGTGCCCCAGCGCTGTGTAGAAGACACGGCCCGCGCCCTGCTCGCGGCACCACACCAGCGGGTGGTTGGCGCCCATGCCGCCACCGTCGTACGAGGTCTCGTCGGCGACGGCGAGGACCCGCACGCGTCCGCGCGGGTTGGCCCGGAAGTCGTACCACTCGTCGGTGAAGTCCCAGACGCCGGGCAGGTGCCGGGTGGCGGGGTGTCCGGGGTCCTCGATCACGGCCTTGCCCGGCTGGTACGCGGGGTGCCGGTCGAAGCGGGCGCCGAGCAGGTCGCCGTAGTACGGCCAGTCGTACTCCGTGCAGGTCGCCGCGTGGACGCCGACGAAGCCGCCGCCCGACTCGACGTACGCGGCGAGACGTTCGCGTCCGGCGGGGGTCAGCACCTCGCCGCTGGTGGAGAGGAAGACGACCGCCGCGTACCCGTCGAGCGGGGTCTCCAGGGCCGCCGGGTCCTCGGTGTGGTCGACGTCGTACTCCGCGAGCGTGCGGACGGCGGCGACGGCGTCCGGGATGGAGTCGTGGCGGTAGGCGGTGGTGCGGGTGTAGACGAGGAGGCGGGCAGTCATGGGAGCGAGCGTAGGGCTCCGCGGTGTGTCCCTCCCAGCGAAATGATCAAGCCGAAAATTTCGAGCGGGCGACCGCTGCCTCCGGGGCGCTCAACCGCCCACGTCCACGTTGTTGTTCGGGGCTCCGTCGCCGACCGGGGGCAGGTCGCCGCGCTCGACGGGTTCGGTCTGCTGTGCGGCGGCCTCGGGCAGGAGGGTGTCGAGTTCGTCGGCGGAGGGGCGGTGGACCTCGCGGGCGGCCTCGCTCAGCACCTCGCGCGGTACGCCCTCGCCGCGGAGCCGGATGACGTGGCCCTCCTTCGGTATCGCGTACTCCTTCTGCTGCCCGTTGCTGCGGTACCAGGCCTCGCCGTCGCGGGTGCAGGTGGTGTGCGCGCCGCCCGCGTCGCCGACCGGCTGCTGGGGGCAGTTCTCGGCGGTCAGTGTGCCGCGGTCGACGGAGAGTTGGAGTTGGGTGTTGGTCTTCTGCGACCAGTAGACGGCGGAGAAGCCGTCGTCGCCGAGTACGCCGACGGACTGCTGGGCGAGGGTGTATCCGGGGGCCCCGGTGATGTAGACGAACTCCGGGGCGATGCCCAACGCCTGTGCGCGGGCGGCGAGTTCCGCCGAGTCCGCGGGGCTCGCGTCCGCGCTCCCGGTGCCGCTGCCCGCCGTCCCGGTGCCCGCCGCCCCTGTGCCGGTGTCCGACTTCTCCGTGCCGCAGCCGGTGAGGAGGGCGGGGAGCAGCAGGGTCAGCGACAGGGCTCGCGCGGCACGGATCATGGCCTCATCCTGCCGCACAGGTGTTCCAAAGGCGGCGTCTTTTCGCGGAGAGGGCGCGTAATGTCACCCGCGATGAACACGATTCCCGCACTGCTCGATCACTTCGTCTTCGCGACCCCCGATCTGGCGGCGACGGTCGCCGAGTTCACCCGGCGTACCGGTGTGGTCCCCGCCCCCGGTGGCGCGCACGTCGACCTCGGCACCCGCAATCACCTGGTCGGCCTGGGCGGCACCGCCTACCTGGAGATCATCGGCCCGGACCCGGAGCAGACCGGATCCGACGGTCCCCGCCCCTTCGGCGTCGACGGGCTCACCGTCGCGCGGACGATCACGTGGGCGATCAGCCCACCCGACCTGGACGCCACGGTCGCGGCCGCCCGCGCCCGGGGCTACGACCCCGGTGACGTACGGGCGATGAGCCGCCGCCGTCCCGACGGCACCCTGTTGGAGTGGCGCCTGACGGACGGGTCCGCACACCCCTCCGGCCTCGTCCCGTTCCTCATCGACTGGGGCGGCTCGGTACACCCGTCGGCGTCGGGCCTGCCCGTCACCCCTCTGCTCCGGGTGTCGGCGACGGCCCCCGACCCCGACGAGATCCGCCCCGCACTCGCGGCGCTCGGCACGGAACTCGCCCTCAGCACGGGGCCGGTGGGGATGTCGTTCACGGTGCAGACGCCTCGCGGGGCGGTGACGTTCGACTGAGAGGCGCTCCACTCGTGCTCGGCCGTGGCCGTTCCCGGAGGACCGCGGGCACACTGGCCCCCATGCCTGTCTCACTGCATCACATCGTCATCGACGCGCACGACCTGCCCGGCCTGGCGCGGTTCTGGGCCGAGGTGCTGGGCTGGCGGATCCTGTCCGAGCGGGAGCGGGAGGTCGTGATCGGGCCGGACGTGACCGCACCGGTGGGTATCTGCTTCATGCCCGTGACGGACCGCAAGGTGGTCAAGAACCGCCTGCACCTCGGTCTGACGTCCCCTGCTCAGGACCGGGAGGCCGAGATCGAGCGCATCCTCGCACTCGGCGCCCGCCGCGCGGACGTCGGGCAGACCGGCAGCGAGTCGTGGACCGTGCTGACCGATCCGGAGGGGAACGAGTTCTGCGTGGTCCGCCCGAAGGAGACTCTCATCGGCTAGGGCCTGCCCTTGGACCCGCCCTGGGTTCAGTCCAAGAAATCGGCGACGAGGGTGGCGAATTCGTCGGGGGTGGACAGACGGACGCCGAGGGTTTCGGCCTTGGCGCGCTTGGAGCCGGCGCCTTCTCCGGCGACGACCAGGGTGGTCTTCTTGGAGACGCTGGAGGAGGAGCGGCCGCCGGCGCGTTCGATGAGCTCGTTCATCTGGTTGCGGCTGAGCTTCTCCAGGGGGCCGGTCATGGCGCCGGTGACCACCACGGTCATTCCGGCGAGCGGCCCGCCGACCGGTTCCGCGGTCGCCGTGGTGGCGTCGGTGTCGCCGTCCGTGGTGGCGGCGGGTGGGGTGGCGCCGGGCTCGGTCATGTTGACCCCTGCCGCGGCGAGTTTGTCGATGAGCGGGGCGAGTTCGGCGAGTTCGGCGACGATGGACGGAGCCTTCTCCGTGCCGATGCCGTCGACCCGCTGGATCGATTCGGCGTCGGCGGCGCGGAGGTTGTCCATGGTGGCGAAGTACCGGGCGATACGGCGGGACATGGAGCGGCCGGTGCCGCGCACGCCGAGCGCGCACAGCACCCGGGACAGCGGCTGGTCCTTGGCGGCGGCCAGCGCGGCGAGGAGGTTGTCCGTGCTGGTCTCGCCCATCCGCTCCAGGCCGAGGAGCTGGTCGCGGGTGAGGGTGAACAGGCCGGCGAGATCCGTGACGAGGCCGGCCTCGACGAGCTGGACGACGCGGGTGTGGCCGAGGCCTTCGATGTCGAGCTGGTCGCGGCCGGCGGCGTAGGAGAGGGAGGCGACGAGGTGGCAGTTGCGGCCGTTCTCGCAGCGCCAGCGCTGCTCGCTGGTGTCGATGCCGGATCCGCAGCGCGGGCACACCTCGGGGAAGGTGATCGGCTGTTCGTCGCCGGTGCGCAGGTGGGCGACGGGGGCTTCGACGCGGGGGATGACGTCGCCGGCCCGGTGCACCATGACGTGGTCGCCCAGGCGCAGGTCGCGGCGGGTGATGTCGGCCGGGTTGTGCAGGGTGGCGTAGGTGATGGTGGAGCCGTCGATCTCGACCGGCTCCAGGACGGCGCGGGGGGCGATGATGCCGGTGCGGCCCACGTTCCACTCCACCTCCAGCAGCCGGGTGATCTTCTCGACGGCCGGCAGCTTGTAGGCGATCGCCCAGCGCGGGGCCCGGGAACCCGATCCGGCGGCCCGCTGGTCGGCGGCCAGGTCGGCCTTGATGACGATGCCGTCGATCCCGAACGGCAGTGAGGCGCGCAGCGCGGCGATCTCGGCCACGCGGGCCAGGACCTCCTCGACGGTGGCGGCGGTGATGCCGGGCACGGCGGTGGAATCGGTGGTGTTCACGCCGAGCTCGGCGGCCCGCGCCATGAGGTCGCTGTGCGCGCTGTCGTCCAGCCGGGCGGCGAGCGCCGGCGCGGTGTCGGCCAGGGGGAGCAGGCCGTAGCCGAAGAACGTCATCGGCACGGTGTAGGCGCGCTCCCTGGCGCGCAGCGTGCCGGCCGCGGCGTTGCGGGGGTTTGCGAACGGCTGCCCGCCGTGCGCGGTGCGCACCTCGTTGGCGTGCTCGAACTGGGCTGTGGTCATCAGGACTTCGCCGCGCACCTCGACCGTGACCGGCTCGGCCAGCTGCGCCGGGAGGCCCTCGATGGTGCCGATCGCGTGCGAGACGTCCTCCCCGGCCGTCCCGTCGCCCCGCGTGATCAGCCGCGTCAGGCGGCCCTGGGTGTAGCGGGCCGCGATCGCCAGGCCGTCCAGCTTCGGCTCGACGCTGAACCGCTCCGCTTCGTGGCCGATGCGCCGGGCCAGCGAGGCGGTCCACGTGGTGAACTCCTCGGCGGAGAACACGTTGTCCAGGCTCAGCATCGCCACCGTGTGCGGGACGTCCCCCTCCACGGCTCCGCCGGCGACCTTCCCGGTCGGCGAGTCCGGCAGCACCTGCTCGGGATGCTCGGCCTCCCACACCGCGATGCCGCGCACCAGCCGGTCGTAGGCGTCGTCGTCCAGTACCGACGTGCCCCCCGAGTAGTAGGCGGCCGACGCCTTCACCGCGTCCTCGACCGCCTGCGCGTAGGCGGCGGCATCCACGATCACTGCAACAGATGTGGTCATGGACGTCATCCTGCCGGGCACCACTGACAATGCCGTCGCAGCGCCTCGTACGCAGCGCTCCATCCGTGGGAAGACCCGGCACGCGACGTCACGTTCCCCGAGCGGTCGGCCCCTCGACGCACCTCAAGAGCGCGTCCGCCCCCGCACGGGCGCAGTGCTCTCCCGTTCCACCAGGCGGGTCGACAGCTCCGTCCGGGTCCCCTCCGGTCGCTCCCCGTCCATCATCCGCACGAGCAGCCGCAGCGCCGTCGCCGCCATCTCGGCGAGAGGCTGGCGGACGGTGGTCAGGGCGGGGGCGGCCCAGCGGGACTCGGGGAGGTCGTCGAAGCCGACGACGCTGATGTCGTCGGGGACGCGCAGGCCACGCTCGGCCAGGGCCTCGTAGACGCCGAGGGCCATGCGGTCCGAGCAGACGAAGACGGCCGTGGGAGGCTCGGGCAGGTCGAGGAGTTCGCGCATCCGGTGCCGGGCGACGCTCTCGTCGAAACCGCCGTAGCGGACGTACTCGGGGCGGTGGGCGACCCCGGCCGAGGCGAGGGCCGAGCGGTAGCCGGCGATCCGGGCGCTGCTGCACATCTTGCGCCGCTGGCCGGCGACGACGGCGATGCGCTCGTGGCCGAGCGACAGCAGATGCTCGGTCGCCGTCACCCCGCCCTGCCAGTTCGCCGCGCCCACCGACACCACACCCGGCGGCGGTTCGAGCACCGGGTCGATCATCACGAACGGGATGCGGTGCTGGTCGAGCCAGGCGAACTGGGACTCCGTGAGCTCGGCCAGGTTGAACAGGACGCCGGCCGAGCCGCGCACGGTGAGCTTGTCCAGCCAGCCCCGCTGCGGGCGGGCGGCCCGGGTGCGGGAGAGGGCTGCCGAGACGACCACGTCCAGACCGGCGTCGTGTGCCGCCTCCTCCACCCCGTGCAGCACCGCGCCCGACCAGGAACTGTCCAGCGAGTGCACCACCAGGTCGACGAGCCGGGGCGGCCTGGCCGCGTCGAAGCGGGGTCTGCGGACGTAGCCGAGCCGGTCGAGCGCCTCCGTGACCCGACGGCGGGTCTCGGGTGCGACGTCCTCCCGGCCGTTGACCACCTTGGAGGCGGTCGGTACGGACACTCCCGCCTCGCGGGCCACGACCGCGAGCGTCGGCCCGGCCGTCGCCACGCTCGGACTCCCCGTACGGACCATCGGGAACCACCTCTCCGGCCCGCCCGAGGGCCAGCGAACGCCCGACCGGCACCGTGGGGGAAGCCGCTCGGGACACCGACGCGCAGAAAGCGCTTGCTATCCTATGTGCGCGTCAACGCGACGTGAAGACACCGGGAATGACGGGATCTTGCCGGTCACCACTCGGGATCTTGCCGGTCGCCCCTTACGGCACCGCGACACGGCACATATCCGGGCGATCGACCCGTCACGACCCCGGGCGACCGACGCGTTCCCGACCCCGGGCGACCGACGCGTTCCCGAACCCGGGCGATCGACAAGGCCCCAGGCCCCCACGGCCGATCGACCCCGTCGCTCACTCCGCCGCGCACTTCAGCCCGAAGTCCCTGAAATCCGCCGTGAACCCCGCCTCGACCAGATCCCACGCGTGGATCCCGGCCATCGCCCCCGTGAACCGCAGCCGCCCACCGTGGTCGTCGGACAGCCGGCTGAAGTCCAGTGCCGGACCGAGCAACGTCCGTACGCCCTCCCGCACGTACCAGAACTGCGCCTGCGCCCCCTCGACGGTCACGCCCAGCCTCACCGGCGCCCCCGCCGGCACCTCCGCGACGGCCACCCGTCGCGGGCCCTGCTCGTCGCGGTCCACCAGGCTGAGCACCGTACGCCCGCCGCCCCGCCACTGCTGCCCGCGCTGCTCCTCGCCCTCCGGCTCGGCCCAGGTCAGGTCCAGGGCGAGATACGCCTCGGCGTCGTAGCGCAGGACCAGGCCGGCACCGTGGGTGAAGGTCGACGGACGGGCCTGCACGGTGACCGCGGCCTCGGCCCGGTGCTCGGTGATGCGCTGGGCCAGCAGGCTGTACGCCCACCGCGACTCCGGACCGTGCCGCCCGCGCAGCCTGATCCAGCCGGGCCGGCTCAGGGCGTCGGCCCAGGAGGGATCGGGCGCGGCACGCAGGGTGCTCCAGGGCCACCCCAGCGGGTCGGGGGAGGCGAGGGGGCGGACGAGAGGCCGGGCCTGTGTCGGTACCTCGACCTCGACCGCCGGATGCCAACCCCCCTGCGCCAGCCGCGGCCACCCCTCCGCGTCCCACGTCACCGACTGGATCGCCGTCTCCCGGCCGAGCGTGCAGCGTGGGCCGTGCGGGGTGTCCAGCGGGCGGGCCGCGAGATGACCGAGCACCCACTCCCCGCCCGGCGTCTCGACCAGTTCCGCGTGCCCGGCCTTCTGCAACGGCAGCGAAGGATCGTCCCGTGAGGTGAGCAGGGGACGGTCGTCGAGCTCGTACGGGCCATGGATCGCGCGGCTGCGCGCGGTCAGCGCACCGTGCTCGAAACCGGTACCCCCCTCGGCCAGGACCAGCACGAACCAGCCGTCGCGGTGCAGCAGCTTCGGGCCCTCGACCAGCCGTTCGTGCTGCAGCAGCAGGTGTGTGTCGCCGACCCGGGCGAGGGTGTCGCGGTCCAGCTCGGTCAGGACGATCCCGGCGAAGCGCCGGCCGCCGGGGCGGTGGTCGTTCTGGAGGTTGAGCAGCCACAGCCGGCCGTCGTGGTGGAAGAGAGCCGGATCGAAGCCGTGGCTCGCGAGGCGGCGCGGGGAGGTCCAGGGCCCGGCCACCTCGGGGGCGGTGGAGACGTACGTGTCCACGTCGAAGTACGGCGTACCCACCGACCGTACGACGGAGTACACCACCCAGAACCGGTTCCCGTCCCAGCTCAGCGACGGCGCCCAGACGCCACCGGAGTCGGGGACGCCGGCCAGCGAGCCGCCGGGGGCCGCGCCGCGGACGTGACCGGCGTACTCCCAGTGCGCGAGGTCCCGGGAGCGGTGGATCGGGATGGTGGGGAACCACTCGAAGGAGCTGGTCGCCACGTAGTACCAGTCGCCGGCCCGGACCAGGGAGGGGTCCGGGGCGAAGCCGCGGATCACCGGGTTGCGCAGCACGGTCACTTGAGCGCCCCCAGCGTCACTCCGGAACGCCAGTAGCGGCGCATCGCGACCATCATGATCGCCATCGGCACGATGGACAGCAGCGCGCCGGTCAGGACCAGGCTCGTCAGGTCGACGCCCGACTCCAGACGCTTGCCGGACCAGTTGTACAGGCCCAGGTTGAGCGTCCAGTTCTCCTCGCCGCGCAGCACCGTGAGGGGGAGGAAGAAGGCGTTCCAGGTGTTGACGAAGGCCAGCAGGAACACCGTGGCACCGCCCGTCGTCATCATCCGCAGCACGATGCTGAAGAAGATCCGCAGCTCACCGGCGCCGTCCAGGCGGGCCGCCTCCAGGAGTTCGAAGGGGATCGTGGCCTCGGTGTACACCTTGGCCAGGTACACGCTGAACGGGTTGATCAGGCAGGGGATCAGCATCGCCCAGGGGGTGTCGACCATGCCGATCGCCGAGAACAGCAGGTACAGCGGGAGCGTGAGCAGGGCGATCGGGATCAGGAACGAGCCCACCACGCACGCGAACACCAGGTTGCGGCCCGGGAATTCGAAGCGCGCCAGGCCGTACCCCGTGGCGAGCGCGATCAGCGTGCCGCCGAGGGAGCCGACGCCCGCGTACAGCAGCGAGTTCGCCGTCCAGCGCAGGAAGATGCCGTCCTCGTAGGTGAACAGCTGGTGCAGGTTGTCCCACAGGTGCCAGCCGGAGAACCACAGCCCGTTGCTCTGGTAGAGGCCCGTGCGGTCCTTGGTCGCGGCGACGATCAGCCACCACACCGGGAACAGGCTGTAGGCGCTCGCCAGCACCAGCCCGACGAGCAGGAACCGCTGCCCGCCGCGCGAACGTGCGGCGGGATCCGGGGCGGTGAGGCGGCGCACTGTACGGTCCGGAACCTTCTCCGCGCGGTGTTCGGTGAGCGTCATCAGTCGGCCTCCCTCGAAGTCAGCCGGTAGAAGAGGAAGGAGGCCACGCCGAGGATCAGCGCGAGCAGCACCGACAGGGCCGCGGCGTAGTGGTAGTTGCCGGCGTTGAACGCCTGGTTGTAAATGATCATGATCGGGGTGAAGCTGTCGTTCACCGTCTGCGGGGTGACGTTCCTGAACAGCGCGGGCTCGTTGAAGATCTGCAGCATCTGGATGATGGAGAGCAGCCCGGTCAGCACGAGCGCCCCACGTACGAACGGCACCTTGATACTGCGCGCGATCCGGATCTCCGAGGCCCCGTCCAGCCGCGCCGCCTCGAACAGCTCACGCGGCACGGCCTGCAGAGCCGAGTAGATGATCACCATGTTGTAGCCGATGCCGTGCCAGGTCAGCAGGTTGCCGATGGACGACCAGACCATGGAGGGCGAGAAGAAGTTCCAGTGGAACCCGAGCACCTCACCCATCGGCGTCAGCGGACCGACGTCGGGGCTGTAGAGGTTGATCCACACGATCGCCGCCACGACGCCCGGGATCATGTACGGCACCAGCAGCAGGATCCGGAACCGGCCCGCGATCCGTGAGGTGACCGCGTCCAGGAGCAGCGCCAGCACCAGGCTGATGGACAGCATCACCGGGATCTGCACACAGGCGAACAGCACCACCCGCAGGATGGAGCTCAGGAACGCCGAGTCGGTCAGCCCCTGCTGGTAGTTGTCGAGGCCCGAGAACTTCTCCGTCGCGCCGCCGAGACCCAGCCCGGACTGCTGCGCGCGGAAGAGGGACTGGTAGACGGCGTAACCGATCGGGACCAGGTACAGGAAGACGAAGCCGAGCTGGAAGGGCACCGTGAACGCGGCACCCTTCCAGCGCAGGGAACGAATCATCTGTTCTGCCTCAGCCCTTGACGCTGATGCCGCGGGACTTCAGGTCCTTGACCGTCCACTCCTGCATGTGCGCGAGCAGGTCGGTCACCTTCTCCTCCTTGTTGATCACCTTCGCCCAGCCCGCCTGCATCTCCGTGAACATCGCGGTCCAGTCCGGCCCGAAGGTCCAGTCGGTGGTGACGGTGTTGAGGCTGTCCTTCACGACCTGCTGGGCGGGCTGGTAGTTGCTGCCGAGCAGCTTGTCGGAGATCGCCTCGGGCACGTAGGTGTCGCTGTCGGCCAACGCCGGCATCACCCCGTTGCCGGTGGTCGGGCTGGCCATCGTCTTCACCGCGCCCGAGTCCGTGGACATCCACAGCGCGGCCTGAGCGGCCTGCTGCTGGTGCTCGCACTGCTTGGTCACCAGCGTCACGCTGCCGGTCAGGTTGGTACCGGCCGGCGTCTTGGCCGCCTCACCGGCGTACGTCGGCCAGGGCGACAGCGCCCACTTCCCGAACGACTTGGTGAAGTTCTGCACCATGCCCGCCATCTGCCAGGTGGAGATCTGCCGGGTCGCGGTGCCGCCGTTGTCGTAGTTGCGCTGCACGGCCGCGTAGTCGGCGAAGGACAGCTTGGAGTTCAGGTCGTTGTCGATGATCTCCTGGATCACCTTGGCGGCCTTGAGGGTGCCCTCGTCCTGGAAGTCCACCTTCCAGGCGTTGCCGTCGATGGCGTACCAGTGCGCCCCCGCCTGCATGGCGAGCACCTCCAGCGTGCTGGGGTCCTCACCGGCGAAGTTGGTGATCTTCACGCCGTGCTTCTTCAGCTCCTTGCCCGCGGCGACGAAGTCGTCCCAGGTGGCAGGCGGCTTGATGCCGTACTTCTTGAAGATGTCGGTGCGGTAGATCGTGAAGTTGGGTGCCGAGCTGGTCGGAACCCCGTAGAGCTTGCCCTGCACCTGCGCGCCGGCCCAGGAACCGGCGTTGAACTTGTCCTTGCTGGGCTCCACGTACTTCGTGATGTCGGCGAGCGCGCCCTGCGAGACCCAGCTGGTCACGTACTCGGCGGTGTTCTGCACCAGGCACGGCGCGTTGTTCGCCTTGACCGCGTTCGTCAGCTGCTTCTGCATCGTCAGCTGGTCGGTCACCTTGGTGTACTTCAGCTGGATGTCCTTGTGGGAGGCGTTGAACGCCTTGACGACGGCCTCCTGGCCGTTGGCCCAGCCCCAGAAGGGGAGGGTGACCGGGCCCGAGGACTTCGAGGACGAGTCGTCCCCGGACCCACCGCAGGCGGAGAGCAGACCTGTGAGCGCAAGACCCGCGACAGCGGCGCGGGCGAACCTTCTCCGGGGGCTGAGGGAGTTCATCTGACCGTGATCCTTCGGAAGTAGGCGTCTCGGAAGAGGGACGGCGGCTCGGTACTGGCCAGGAACGGCGGCCGGAGAACATCGGCTCGCGGTTGCGGGGGGTTCGGCCAAGCGGAAGCTGTAGAAACCGGTTGCTGGGAAGGTAGGCCGTGAGGTCCGGCCATATCAAGAGGTGTGCGGGAAATTTGTTACGGCGGGTTGTCCGGCGGGCGGGCGCAGGCCGGCCCAGGATTGTTGCGGCGCAGATCGAATCAGCACAGGTCAAACCGCATGTCGACGGATCGCTGCGCGACGGTCAGGAACCCGTCGAAGGGCGCCCCACGCCTCGAAAAACTCTAGGAAACCGTTTACGAAACGAGATCAGCCACGCCGCGCGGGCGGACGCACGGAATCCCGTACGACGACATGGGTGCCCAGCACCAGATGCTCCCCGTCGCTGCCCTTGCGCCGCCCCGCCCCGGCCTCACGCCGGTCGGCCACGGCACGCAGCGCGACCCGCCCCATCTCCTCGTACGGGACGTGCACGGTGGTCAGTTGGGGGGTCAGCTGCGAGGACAGGGGGATGTCGTCGTACCCGGTGATGGACACGTCCTCCGGCACCCTCAACCCCGCCGCACGCAGCGCCTGCAGGGCACCCGCGGCCACCACGTCCGTGCCGGCCAGCACCGCCGTGAACCGCAGTCCCTCCCGCAGCGCCGACTCGACCGCCCGATACCCGTGCTCGTCGTCGTACGGCCCGTGCCGCACCGCCTCCGGATCGAACGGCACCCCGTACGTCTCGAAGGCCCGCTGCGCCCCCCGCAACCGCCCCTGGGCGGTGGTGAGTCCGGCGGGCCCCGGCAGCACCAGGATCTCCCGATGCCCGGCCGACAGCAGATGGCTGGCCATGGCATAGGCCCCGGACTCGTTGTCGTAGTCGATGGTCGTGGCGGGCACATCACCCTCCAACGGCGGCCTGCCCACCAGCACGAGATGCGAGCCCGCCGCGTCCAGGGAGCGGGCGAACCGCGCCATGCGCAGCTGGTACTCCTCGTAGTCGTAGGCACCGCCGAGCAGCACCACCGCGGCGACGCCCTGCTGGCGCATCATGTTGACCAGCGCCAACTCGCGCTCCGGGTCGTCGCCCGTCGTCCCCACCAGCGAGAGCCAGCCCCGCAGGGTGGCCGCGCCCTCGACTCCCTTGGCCACATGGGCGAAGGCCGCACCGGTGATGTTGTTGATGAGGATCGCCACCGTCGGAGTGCCGCCCCCCGCCAGCGAGCGGGCGTGCGCGTTCGTGACGTAGTCCAGGTCCCGGACCACCTTCATCACACGCCGGCGCAGCTCCTCGGAGACCGGATAGTTGCCCGACAGCACCCGCGACACACTCGCCACGGACACGCCCGCGCGCTCCGCCACGTCCCGGATGGTCGCCCGTCCGGCGTCCACGGGCGCCTTGCGCTGACTCACCGTTGCGGCTCCTTCACCGTCGTGGGCCGATCACCGGGAAGGCGGCCGGTGCGGCGCCTCTCGCCGGTGCGGAAACCGTATCCCATGGTTCCTCCAGGTGGGGGTGGTGTGGAGGGCGGATGGTGAGGGGGAGTGCGGGGTGGTCTTTTCCGGCCGGTGGGTGACTGAGGGCGGCGGGTGGCTCAAGGGGTGTGGGGGCGGGGCGCCATTCCGGCGGGCGGGAGTGTCTGAGGGACAGGCGGACGGTGAGAGCCGTACAAGGGCACGTGTCCCCACGCCCCGGCCGGGAGTGAGCCGAAGGGGTGCGCCGGTGTCGAGACCACGACCACGCGCAGGCCCGAAGGGTTGAGCACGGTCGTGGTCTCGACACCGGCACAAAGCGCCCCGTAGGCGAACGATCCATGATCACGCAACTCGAGCAAGGTCGGCATGGCGCACCTCATGAGCAAGCGCCGCCCCCGCCGCCAGCCGCTCCAGCTCCTCCACCACGATCTGCCCCAACCGCTCCAGCTCGTTCCCCAGTGACCCCGCGATGTGGGGCGTCA
Organism: Streptomyces sp. NPDC002888; assembly: GCF_042888465.1. NCBI lineage: Bacteria > Bacillati > Actinomycetota > Actinomycetes > Kitasatosporales > Streptomycetaceae > Streptomyces > Streptomyces sp. NPDC002888. Next base: position 202,068 of record NZ_JBIAPU010000008.1, read on the forward strand.
GGAACACGTTCGGCAGGGTGTACAGCGGCGAGTCCGCCGGCAGCGGCTCGGGCTCGGTCACGTCCAGTACGGCGTGCAGGCGTCCGGAGACGAGTTCCTCGGTCAGCGCCTCGTGGTCGATCAGGGCTCCCCTGGACGTGTTGATGAGCACGCCCCCGTCCCGAATCAGACCGAGCCGCTCCCGGTCCAGCATGTGATGGGTCTCGGGAATGTCGGGAGCATGCAGGCTGACGATGTCGCTGCGCCCCAGCAACTCCTCCAGCGACACCGGTTCGGCGCCGAGCGCCGCGGCCTCGGCGGGGTCGACGTAGGGGTCGTAGAGCAGGACCTGGAAGTCGTACGGCCGCAGTAGTTCGAGGAGGCGGCGGCCGACGCGCGAGGCGCCGATCACGCCGATCCGGCGGCCGACGTTGCCGATGGCGGCGGTCTCGGCCTGGGTCGGCTGGGCGTGGGTGGCGCGGAAGCGCTCGCGGTGGGTGAAGGCGTCCTTGCCGGCCAGCAGGATCATCGCGAGCGTGTATTCGGCGACCGGCAGGGCGTTGCCCGTGACCGCGCTGGAGACGGTGGTCCCGTGCTTCCACAGGGCCTCGCCGACCAGGGAGCGGACGGAGCCCGCGGCGTGCAGGACCGCGCGCAGCCGGGGTGTGGCGGCCAGGGTGTCCGCGTCGAGGTGGGGGCAGCCCCAGCCGGTGATCAGGATCTCGGCGTCGGCCAGCACGTGGGCGGTGGCGGGGTCGCTGAAGTCCCGTACGACGAGCGCGGGGTCGATGCGGGCCGTCCGCTGGAGCCGGGCCAACAGGGGCGCCGGGAAGAGCAGCGGGAGGTGCACCGGATCCATGGCGAACACGGCCCTGGGCAACTGGGCGCTGGGCATGACTCTCCTGAGGGGGGCTGGGAAACGTTTTCTGAAAGCGTCTTCTACCGTAGATCTGTCCCCGAGGCAGGGTCAATCACCGGAACGGGCCACTGTCCCGGGAAATTTTTCGACCGAGGTCGGGAGCAAACACCCACGTCACAGCGGGGTTTGGCGGGTGGAAGGGTGCCGCCCGCCGCATCTGCGCCCGGATCAGGGCGCCGTAACGCGTTTCCGAGAAGCAATTCCTCGGCAGGCCGGCAGGGTGTACCGCGGTCGCGGTCACAACCGGTTGCCGTCCCGTTCGTGGCGACCGTGGCAGGTTGCCCGAGCATGCCGACCGCTCGTCCCGTGCGTCGACGGCGATGACGACGCGCGCCGGAGCAGCTGAATAACCCCAGCTCAGTGGCCATCCGCTGGATCTCGTCGCGCCCTCCCGCCCCGCGATCCACCCGCCCGCGCCCCCTGTGCAGAGTTTTCGAAAGTCTGCGAAGACCCTTGACGTGCCCCCTCGACAGCAAGAAGCTCTGCCCACTCGGTCGTAGCAACCGGTTGCTACTTGTTACTGCGGCCGATCGAGCCGCATTCCCCGAACAGAACGTGAGGCCTCCATGCGCTCCTACGCCGGTGCTCCTCCCAGTCGCCGCCGATTCCTCGCCCTGTCGGCCGGCGGCGCAGTGGCCGGTGCGGCGGCGCTCAGCGGGTGCGCGATGCAGGTGTCCACCGGGGTCAGTGGCCCGGGCGACACCGTCACCGTGATGGTCAACTCCGGGGACATCCTCCCGGAGCAGATCCAGCAGGCCAGGAAAGACCTCGGCATCAAGATCGTCCTGGTGAAGTACGACATCACCAAGCTGATCGCGATGCTCACCAGCGGCAACCCGCCCGACCTGGTGCGCGGCGTCGGCGCCGTGGACCTGCCGTTCTTCGCCGCGCGGGACGTGGCCGAGGAGCTGGACCCCTACTTCGCCCGGAGCAGCGTCCTCAAGCTGGACGATCTGGACCCCGTCAACGACCTGTGGCGGTATGACGGCCGCACCCAGGGCAAGGGCGCGCGCTACGGCATGGCGAAGGACTTCTCCCAGGACTCCATGTACTGGTACAACACCGCGGCCTTCGACAAGGGCGGTGTCGACTATCCGCCGGAGACCGAACCGGCCACGTACGAGGAGTGGCTGGAGCGGGCCAAGCGTCTCGTGCAGCGCAAGAAGGGCCAGATCACTGTCTTCGGCGGCAGCTACGGCGGACTGACCCGGTCCACGCTCCTGACGACCATGACGGCGTCCGCCGGCGGCAGTCTCTTCAGCGACGACTTCTCCCGGGTCGACTTCACCACCCCCGAGGCCCGCAAGGCCCTGACCTGGTACATCGACTACTGCAAGACCAAGGTCGGGACGAGCCTCATTCAGCCGGACCCCAACGGCTGGGACGGACCCACCTACCAGGCCGGGCGACTGGCCATGTCGAACTCCGGCTACTGGCTGGGCGGCATGATCGGCACCGACAAGAAACTGGCGGAGGTGTCCCGGCTGGCACCCGCCCCCGTCTTCGCCGGCGGCCCCCGGATCAGCGCCTGCCAGGGCGGCACCGGCCTGTGGATGCCGAAGAAAGCGAAGAACAAGGACGCCGCGTGGCGGGTCTTCGAGTGGTTCTTCGGTGAGGAGCCGGCCAAGGCGCGTGCCTCCGGCGGCTGGGGCATCCCCACCCTGAAGTCGCTGCGGTCGCTGATGCCGGCCAAGGAGGACTACCAGAAACGGGTGCTGAAGGTACAGGAGAACGAGCTGAAGCACTTCTCGGTGGTCTCCTTCACCCCCTACACCAGGGCGGACGCGCTCGACGCCCTCTTCAACCAGATCGCCCCCGCCGCGATGAACGGCCAGATCTCCGTCGACACCCTCGCCGGGCGCCTGAACTCGGCCATCAACGAGCAGCTGAAGCGCGGTAAGGAGCAAGTGGGATGACGGTCGACCAGATCTCCTCCGTCGCGGACCGGCCCGGCGCCGCCGCGAGCACCTCACGCGCACCGGCCGCCGACAGGCCACGGACCTCCATGACCGCGCGCAGGCACCGGGCGTTCTACATGTTCACCTCGCCCTGGATCATCGGGTTCCTGCTGCTGACCATCACGCCGATGGTGTACGCGCTGTGGCTGAGCTTCACCACGTTCGACGGCATCTCGCCCAACTGGCGCTACGTCGGACTCGGCAACTACCGCGAGCTGCTGAACGATCCGGTCACCTGGGACGCGCTGGGCCGCGCGGGCCTGTTCGCGGTGACCTCGGTGCCGCTGTCGATCATCGCGGGGCTCGGTCTCGCCGTACTGGTCAACCGGCCGATCAAGGCGCGCGGCCTGTTCCGCACCCTGCTCTATCTGCCCGCCGTGGTGCCGCCGGTGGGCGCGGGCCTTGCCTTCAAGTTGCTCTTCGACCAGAACTCCGGTGCCGCCAACGGCGCTCTGACCTTCTTCGGCATCGACGCCGTGGGCTGGCTCGCCGACCCCTACGCCCGTTACGTGCTGCTGATGACGGTGCTCTGGGGCGCCGGAAACGTCATGATCATCTCGCTGGCCGGGCTCCAGGACGTACCCCGGGAACTCCACGAGGCGGCCCGTATCGACGGGGCGAGCGCCTGGCGCACCTTCCGCAGCATCACCGTGCCGCTGCTGTCGCCGGTCCTGCTCTTCCAGACGGTGACCGGCATGATCGCCTCGGTGCAGACCATCATGCCGCTGCTGCTGGCCCCGCTCGGCGACACGAGCGGCATCACCACGGTCCCGCAGTCCAACTACCTCTACATGATGCACGTGTTCGCGCAGTACTTCGCGCTCGGCCGTTACGGCTACGCCTCAGCGCTGCTGTGGGTGCTCTTCGTCCTGATCCTCGTCGTGACCGGACTCATCTTCAAGTTCACGTCCGGCGCGGTGTTCTACAACGTCGACCCGGAGGCGAAGAAGTGACCGCGACCACCCTGCCGCCCAAGTCATCGACGCCCGAGGTGCGCGTGCGGCTGCGCGCCAAGCGCCTCGTCCTCTACACGGTCCTCGTCTCCGTCACCGGGCTGTTCCTCGGCCCCTTCGGCTGGCTGATCCTCTCCGGCCTGAAGACCCAGGGCGAACTGGCCGCCTCGCCGGTGCACTGGCTGCCCGACGTCTTCCAGTGGCACAACTTCGCCGACGCCTTCGACCAGATCGACTTCCTCGGCTACGCCCGCAACTCCTTGGCCATCGCCCTCATCTACGCCACGCTCGTCACCCTCAGCTCCGCCTGGGTCGGCTTCGGTTTCGCCCGCCTCGACGCACCCGGCAAGAAGGTGCTGTTCGGCGTCCTCCTCGGCTCGATGATGCTCCCCCAGATGGTCACGCTGCTGCCGACCTACCTGATCTTCGCCAAGCTCGGCATGGTCGACACGTACTGGCCGTGGGTGCTGTGGGGCCTGTCCGCGGCGCCGTATCTCGTCTTCCTCTTCCGGCAGTTCTTCGCGGGCATGCCGCGCGAGCTGGAGGAGGCCGCGATCGTCGACGGCTGCGGATACGCGTCGGTCTTCTGGCGGATCTTCCTGCCGCAGTCCTGGCCCGTGCTGTCCGCGAGCTTCATCATCGCCTTCACCTGGACCTGGGGCGACTACATCGCCCCGCAGCTGCTGCTGTCCACCGACCGCACCACGCTCGCCGTCGCCGTGATGACCACCTACGTCAGCGAGGCCGGCACACCCGTCCCCGAGCTCCAGGCCGCGGCCTCCGTGATGTACGTCGTACCGATCCTGCTGATCTTCCTCGTCGCCCAGCGCGGCTTCGTCGCCGGGATGTCGACGTCCGGGCTCAAGTGACCTCCCCGTCCTCCCCGTATCTCTCATCTCTCTCTTGCCGAAGGAACGCTCCATGAACGACGCCCAGAGCACCGGACTGTCCCGGCGCACCCTTCTCCAGGCCGCCGGTGCCACCGCCGCGGCGTACTCACTGATCGGCGCGACGGCCGGTACCGCGAGAGCCGCCGGCACGTCCGGAGCGCCCGACAAGCTGGTGGTGTACCCCATCCCGAGCGGGGTCCCGACCAACTCGAGCTACTCCGTCAAGGCCCGCACGGCGGGCGGCGAATGGCAGACGGTGCCCGTCTACCGCGCCCGGGCGAAGATGATCGACGCGAACACGGGCAGCGGTCCGGTCTTCAACTCCTCCGTCGCCATGTTCGACTTCGACGGCACCGTGGAGGTCGCCGTCACCTCGGCCAAGGGCGCCATCGGCACCGCGCGGATCCGCCCCCTGTCGTACGACGTCGACTTCACGGTGGACGGCGCGACGGTGAGCTTCACCCTCACCGAGCCGCGCAACCTCTCCATCGAGGTCGACGGCGACATCTTCAACAACCTCCAGCTGCACGCCAACCCGATCGAGTCGCACGTACCGGACCCCGATGACGAGGACGTCATCTACTTCGGCCCGGGCCTGCACAAGACCACCGACGGCGTGGTGAAGGTGCCCAGCGGCAAGACGGTCTACCTGGCCGGTGGCGCGGTGCTCACGTCCCGGGTGGAGTTCCACGAGGTGGAGAACGCCCGGCTGCGCGGCCGCGGCGTGATCTACAACTCGGCGAACGGTGTCCTTGTCGAGTACTCCGAGAACATCGAGATCGACGGCGTCACGGTGCTCAACCCGAGCAGCGGCTACGCGGCCACCATCGGCCAGTCCAAGCAGGTCACCATCCGCAACTTCCACTCCTACAGCCACGGCCAGTGGGGCGATGGCATCGACGTCTTCTCCAGCGAGGACGTCCTCATCGACAACGTCTGGATGCGCAACGCCGACGACTGCATCGCGATCTACGCCCACCGCTGGGACTACTACGGCGACTGTCGCAACATCACCGTCCGCAACTCCACCCTCTGGGCAGACGTCGCGCACCCGATCAACGTCGGCACGCACGGCAACACCGACAAGCCGGAGACCATCGAGAACCTCGTCTTCAGCAACATCGACATCCTCGACCACCGCGAACCGCAGATGAACTACCAGGGCTGCATCGCGCTCAACCCGGGCGACAGCAACCTGGTGCGCAACGTCCGCGCCCAGGACATCCGGGTGGACGACTTCCGCTGGGGTCAGCTGATCAACATGCGGGTCATGTTCAACAAGAGCTACAACACCTCTGTCGGACGAGGCATCGACGGGGTCTTCATCCGGAACCTGACGTACACCGGCACCCACGCCAATCCGTCGATCATGGTCGGCTACGACGCGGACCACGCCATCAACAACGTCACGTTCCAGAACCTCGTCATCAACGGCAAGTTCATCGGCAACGGGATGAAGAAGCCCGGCTGGTACACGTTCACCGACATGATGCCGGCGTACGCCAACGAGCACGTGCTGAACACCCGGTGGCTGAACTCCACGGAGGCCACCTCCAGCGACGCGCCCGAGCTCACCAGCCCGGACACGGCCACGGCCACCAAGAACCAGATCTTCAACCACCTGATCACGGCCAGCGGGCTGCCGACCTCGTTCAACGCCGACGGCCTGCCGAAGGGGCTGGCGATCGACACCGCCACCGGTCTGATCTCCGGGACCGCCAGGGACAACGTCGGCACCTTCACGGTCGCCGTCTCGGCCACCAACAGCGTGGGCACCGCGACGAAGAACGTCACGCTCACCATCGCGCACGCGTGACGCGGCACCACTGAACCAGGAGACACCCGTGCATTCCCTCAGCCGACGGTCGTTCCTCGGCGCGGCGGGGCTCACGGCCGTGGCCGCGGGCGGACTGCTGTCCGCCTCCGCCACGGCCGCGTGGGCCCAGACGGCCGCCGAAGCGGCGTTCTCGTTCAGACACCCCGGTCTTCTCCACTCCCAGGAGGACCTGGACCGGATGAAGGCCGCGGTCGCCGCGCAGGAGTCCCCGGTCTACGACGGCTACCTCACGTTCGCCGCCCACGCCCGGTCGAAGCCCACGTACGCGATCCAGAACACCGGCCAGATCACCTCCTGGGGCCGCGGCCCCACCAACTTCCAGAACCAGGCGGTCGCCGACTCGGCCGCCGCCTACCAGAACGCGCTGATGTGGTGTGTCACCGGCAACCGCGCCAACGCGGACAAGGCGCGGGACATCCTCAACGTCTGGTCGAGGTCGCTCACCGCGATCACCGGGGCCGACGGTCCGCTCGGCGCCGGGCTCCAGGCGTTCAAGTTCGTCAACGCGGCCGAGCTGCTGCGGCACAGCGGCTACGACGGATGGGCGGACTCCGACATCGCCCGCTGCGAGCGCTCCTTCCTGGACGTCTGGTATCCGGCGGTGTCCGGCTACATGCTCTACGCCAACGGCAACTGGGACCTGACGTCCGTCCAGTCGATCCTCGCCATCGGCGTGTTCTGCGAGGAGCCCACGCTCTTCGAGGACGCCCTGCGGTTCGCCGCCGCCGGCGCGGGCAACGGCAGCGTCCGCAACCGCGTCGTCACCGACGCAGGCCAGGGCCAGGAGAGCGGCCGCGACCAGGGCCACGAGCAGCTCGCCGTCGGCCTGATGGGCGACGCCGCGCAGGTCGCCTGGAACCAGGGCGTCGACCTGTGGGGCTTCGACGACAACCGCATCCTCGCGAACGCCGAGTACGCCGCCCGCTACAACCTCGGCGGCGACGTCCCCTTCACCCCCGACCTCGACCGCACCGGCAAGTACATCAAGAAGACCGTCTCCGCCACCGGACGCGGCAACCTGCCCCCGATCTACGAGATGTACTACGCCCACTACGCCGGCGTCCGCGGCCGGGACACCCCGTACACGAAGGCCGCCGTCTTCCGCGGCACAGGCGGCGCCCGGGTCGTCGAGGGCAGCAACGATGACCTGCCGAGCTTCGGCACCTTCGCCTACGCCGGCGCGAAGGCGTCCGCACCGACCGTGCCCGCGACTCCGGCAGGCGTCACGGCGGTCGGGGAGGACAGGGCCGTCACCGTCGGCTGGCTGCCGTCCGCCTGGGCGAGCGCGTACACCGTCCAGCGGGCCACCGGCCCCGACGGGCCGTACGAGGAGATCGCCTCCGGTATCGACAAGCCCACGTACACCGACACCGGCGCACGCACGGGACGGACCTACTACTACCAGGTCGCCGCCTCCAACTCCCAGGGAGCAAGTGCCAGTTCGGGATGGGTGGCGGCCACTGCCGGCCTGCCCGAGCCGTGGGCGACCCGGGACGTCGGTGACGTGGGGCGTGCCGGTTCCACCCACTTCGACGGTGAGCGGTTCGTGCTGGAGGCGGGCGGCACCGCGGACTCGTACCGCGTGGTGCATCTGCCGCTTCCCGGCGACGGTTCGGTCACCGCGCGCGTCGTGTTCCCGCTCAGCTCCCAGTACTCCAGGATCGGGGTCACCCTCCGCGGCTCCCTCGACGCGGACGCCGCGCACGCGTCGATGCTGATCCAGGGGCTGCCGCTGCACACGTGGAGCGGTGTGTGGGCCGTACGCCCGAAGGCCGGGGCATCCGTCTCCGGCACGGGCAGCACCCCCGTGCCGCCCAGCCAGCAGGCGGCCATCACCACCAGCGCGTCCTTCCCGATCTCCAGCCTGGGGGAGCTGCCCGAGTCGGCGACCCCGTTGGAGGCCCCGTACGTCGAAGGCGCGGGCGACGGCTACCGGCTGCGCATGCCGTACTGGGTGCGCGTCACCCGCAAGGGCCGGCGCTGCACCGGGGCCATCTCCCCGGACGGCGTCCGCTGGACCGAGGTCGGCTCCACCGAGGTCGACCTCGGCCGCACCGCGTACGCCGGACTCTCCCTCAGCTCCTGCCTGGGCGTCGACCAGGAGTACGCCGAGACCGGCACCGGCGCCTTCGACAGCGTCACCGTGACGTCGTCGGCCAGGGGCGAGGTGTGGGGCACCCCGTGCCCCGGACGTGCCGCCACCGACCTGCGGGCGACCACCGGCGCGGACGCGGTGGAGCTGGCCTGGACCGACCCGGACCTCTCGGCCCGGTACAAGGTGCTGCGGGCCACCGACGCGGACGGCCGGTACGAGACGATCGCGACCGGCGTCGGACCGGTCGGGTTCGGCACCCGCATCCAGTACGCGGACGCGACGGGGACGCCCGGCACGACGTACCACTACGCCGTAGCCAAGTCCAACGGCGGCGCGCGCGGCCCCCTGTCGAAGTCCGCCGCCGCGCCGATGCCGACCCCGTCGCTGCCGGAACTCACCTCCGCGACCACCGCGTTCGCGAACAGGGGGGTCCCCTTCCGGCACGTGCTGCGGGCCTCGCACGAGCCCGTGCGGTTCACCGCCGACGGACTGCCCGACGGCCTGCGCCTCGACAAGCGCACCGGTGTCGTCTGCGGAACACCCACCGAGACGGGCGAGTTCACCGTCACCACCACCGCGGGCAACGCCGCCGGTGACGGCACCGGCACGCTGAAGCTCACCGTCGGCACACCCCCGCCCGACCCGTGGACGTACGGCGACCTCGGCGACGTGGTCCTCGACGACCGGCCCTTCGGGACGTTCGGCGTGGTCGCGATCATGACTCCCGGCAGCACGGCGTACGAGGACGGGACCCTCGTCGTCCGCGGTGCCGGAGTCGACCTGAACGTCAACGGCCAGGGCATGACAGGGCAGTTCGTACGACAGCCGGTCACCGGTGACTGCGAGATCACCACCCGGCTCGTCTCCCGCGACGGGGCGAGCGGCGACCGGGTCGGGCTGCTCATGGCCAAGTCCCTGTCACCGTTCGACCAGGCCGCCGGAGCCGTCGTCACCGGCGGCACCACCGCGCAGCTCATGCTGCGCAAGACCGTGGCCGGCGCCTCCGCCTTCTCCGGCGGCGGCACGGTCACCCAGCCCACCCTGCTGCGGCTGAAGCGCACCGGCACCACCTTCACCGCGTCCTTCTCCACCGATGACGGCGTCAGCTGGACCCCCCTCGCCGCGGGAGACATCCCCGGCTTCGGCGACGCCCCCTACTACGTGGGCCTCGTGGTCTGCTCCCGCAGCCCCCTGGTCCGCAGCACCACGCGATTCAGCGAGGTGAGCATCACCCCCATGTAGACCCATCTGATGGGAGCCGCACTGCCATGAGCCGCATTTCCCCCCACGAGCACCTCCAGCGCGGCGAGGTGAGCCGCCGCGGTCTGCTGAAGACCGCCGGCGGCGTCACCGCCGCCCTCGCACTCGGCGCCACGGCCACCGCCACCACGGCGGACGCCGCACCGGCGACCTTCACCCACCCCGGCATGCTGCACAACTGGGGTGACATCAACCGGGCCAAGGTCAGGGTCGCCGCGGGCGACGACCCCTGGCTGTCCGGCTGGAACAAGCTGACCGCCAACTCCCACTCCCAGTCCACCTGGACGCCCCGGGCGACCGCGACGATCATCCGCGGCGGCACCGGGGAGAACTACAGCCTCCTCTACAACGACATCGCCGCCGCCTACCAGAACGCCCTGCGCTGGCAGGTCGCCGGCACCGCCGCCAACGGGGACTGCGCGGTCCGCATCCTCAACGCCTGGGCGAACACCCTCACGTCCGTCACGGGCAACGCCGACCGGTTCCTCGCCGCGGGGATCTACGGCTGGGAGTTCGCCCAGGCCGCCGAACTCATGCGCGGGTACGCCGGGTTCGACCTCGGCGCGTTCCAGGACATGATGGTCAACGTCTTCTACCCGCTCAACAACCAGTTCCTGAATAACCACAACGACGCCTGCATCACCAACTACTGGGCCAACTGGGACCTGTGCAACATGGCCTCGATCATGGCCATCGGGATCCTCACCGACAACGCCGCGAAGTACGACCAGGCCGTCAACTACTTCAAGACCGGCGCCGGCAACGGCTCCATCCAGCACGCGGTGCCGTTCCTCTACGGCAACGTCGACGGCTACGACCTCGGCCAGTGGCAGGAGTCGGGCCGCGACCAGGGCCACACCGTCATGGGCATGGGCCAGATGGGCGCGATCTGCGAGATGGCCTGGAACCAGGGCGACGACCTGTACTCCTACGACGGCCGACGGTTCATGAAGGGCGCCCAGTACGTCGCCAAGTACAACCTGGGCATGGACGTGCCCTACACCACCTACACGTGGGGCAGCGGCCAGAACTGCAGCCAGCAGTCGCAGACGGTGATCGGCTCCGGGTCCCGCGGCCAGGTCCGTCCCGTGTGGGCCATGCTCCACTTCCACTACAACCGGCGCCTGTCCCTGGACGACAAGTACATCTCGCAGATGTACTACGACCTCGTCGCCCCGGAGGGCGGCGGCGGGGACTACGACTCCACCAGCGGCGGCTACGACCAGCTCGGCTTCGGCACCCTGATGTACGCCAAATAGCCCCCTCGCAGGCTCGTGCACCGGAATACCACGCGTCGATGTGGTGCTCTGGAGTTACCGGTGCACGAGCACGGCGAAGGGCTGGTGGGCGTATGACGGCAGAGCAGGAGAACCCCGTGGCCGCCACGCCCTACGGGGCGGTACGCGGCAGATACGAGCACGGTGTCGCGGTGTTCCGCGGCATCCCGTACGCCGCCCCGCCCTTCGGCCCCCGCCGTTTCCGGCCCCCCGTCCCGCCAGAGCCGTGGGACGGGGTGCGGGACGCGGGCTCCTTCGGTCCGACGCCGCCGAAACCGCCGTACTCGGAGGCGTTCGCGCAGTACCTGTCCGACCCGGTGGTGCCCGGGGACGACTGCCTCAATCTCAACGTGTGGACACCGGAGCCGGGCCCTGGGGCCCGGCTCCCTGTCATGGTGTGGCTGCACGGCGGCGCCCTGACCAGGGGCTCCTCGGCCGTGCCGGTCTACGACGGGTACCCCTTCGCGCGCGACGGGATCGTCCTGGTCTCGGTGAACTACCGGCTGGGCGTCGAGGGCTACGGACTGTTCCCGGACACCCCCGCCAATCCCGGACTGCGCGACCAGCTCGCCGCCCTGCGCTGGGTCCACGAGTCCATCGAGGCCTTCGGCGGCGACCCCGATCGGGTGACCCTGTGCGGCCAGTCGGCCGGCGCCATCAGCATCGGCGCCCTGATCGCCGCCCCGCAGGCGCAGGGCCTTTTCCGGCGGGCCGTGCTGCAGAGCGGGTCGCCCGAGGCGAGCGACCGCGACAAGGTACGGCGCCTGGTGCGCCGGATGGCGACCCGGCTGAAGATCCCCGCCACCGCCGAGGCCTTCGCCGCCGTCGACCGCGACCTGCTGCTGCGCGCCCAGGCCGAGGTCGGCCGCCTCAGCAGCCCCGTCCTCGGCGGGCCCGCCTTCGGCGTCGTCGTCGACGGCGACCTCGTGCCCCGCGACCCGCTGGAGGCCCTGGTCGACGGGGACGCGGCCCGCGGCATCGACCTGATGATGGGCTGGACGCGGGACGAGTACCGGCTGTGGCTGGTCCCGGGCGGCCTCCTGGAGCGCGTCGACCGGCTCGGCGCGGTCGCCCTGGCCGGTGCCATGGCCCGCTGTCACTGCGGCCACGAGGTGGTGCGCGGCTACCGCACCCTGCACCCGCAGGCCGGGACCGCCGAGACCGTCGGCCAGCTCGTCACCGACCACCTGCTGCGGCTGCCGCTGCAGCGTCTGGCCGACGCCCGGTCCGGATCCTCGTACGTCTACGAGTTCGTCTGGTCCTCGCTGCTGCCCGGCCTCGGCGCCTGCCACGCCCTGGAGCTGGGCTTCGTCTTCGACACCGGTGACGTACCCGAGTCCGCCAGGCTGGCCGGCGAGGGCGCCCCGCAGGCGCTCGCGGACGCCATGCACGGGGCGTGGGTGCGGTTCGTCGCCGAGGGGGATCCCGGGTGGGAGCCGTGGGACGCCTCGCATCCGGTGCGGGTCTTCGGCGACGGTGGACCGGATACCGTAGACGATCCCTATACCGCATACGGTCTACGGGATCCGGAACGCGTTCTGTGGGCCGCGGCCGACGCCACCCGCGCCCTCACGTCTGAGGAATCCACACCCGCATCGGACCCGGTCGACGGTTCGCCCACGCGCAGTACGGAACTGCGGTCAGTGGTACGGCGGCTCCGTCGCTCCGGCGCCGTCCGTCGGCAGTGATCACGCTCACCCCGCCCAGCAGCTCCGGCGCGGGCGTCACCGTCAGATGCCCGCCGTCCGGCAGCGTCAGGTCGTCGAAGCGGGTGCCCGGCTCCTGGTCCACCCCCTCCAGGCAGTACACGAGCGGCCCGCGCTCGATCGCGACACAGCCGCGGACGGCGTCCACACAGGGGTCGGGGCGGGTCAGCCGGGCGCCCAGGTCCAGATCGAGGGAGAGGGTGTCGCCGGGGCGCCAGCGGCGGCGCAGACGCAGCCAGCCCGGGCTGGTCTCGGCGGGCGGGTCCCCGTCCGGGGCCGCCGCGGTGAAGGCCGTGCACCAGGACGGGATGCGCAGGCTCAGTGTCCAGTCGGTGTCCTCGGGCGCCTCCTCCACCGTGACCGCGATCCGCCCGTCCCACGGGTACTCCGTCGCCACGCGCACCCGGCCGCCGCCCGCCGCGTACACGCCCGTCGCGTACTGGTGCAGCTGCAGCCCCTCCTCGTCACCGCTCGCCAGATAGTGGGGGAGCGAGGCGAGCAGCCGCATCACGTTCGGCGGGCAGCAGGCGCAGCGGAACCACGGGGTGCGGCGGGCCGCCTTGTCGTCCTCGTTGGCCCCCTCGTACTCTTCCCGCACCTGGAGCGGGTTGACGTACAGCCAGCTGTCGCCGTCCAGGCCGACACCGGACAGGAAGCCGTTGTAGAGGGTACGTTCGACCAGGTCGGAGTACTTCGCCTCGCCGGTCAGCAGCGCCATCCGCCACGACCACTGGACGGAGGCGATCGCCGCGCAGGTCTCCGCGTACGCCCGGTCCGGCGGCAGCTCGTACGCCTCCCCGAAGGACTCGCCCTCGTGCCGGGCGCCGACACCGCCGGTGAGGTACGTCTTCGTGGACACCATCGCGTCCCACAGCCGCTCGGAGACGGCACGCAGTTCCAAGTCCCCCGTCTCGGCGGCCAGATCGGCCACGCCGGCCAGCAGGTACAGCTGCCGTACGGCGTGACCGGCCACCGTCGTGGCCGCGCGCACCGGGGTGTGGTCCTGCCAATAGGCCTGCCCCAGGTGGGGGTTGGCGTCGGCGTCGAGGAGGCCCTGGCCGCGCCGGTCGACGAAGTACGCGGAGAGGTCGAGCCAGCGGCGCTCGTCGGTCTCCCGGTACAACTCCACCAGCGCGGTCTCGATCTCGGGGTGGCCGCACACCCCGTCGACCATCCTGCCCGCGCCGAACGTCGCGTCGACGTGTTCCGCGAACCGCACGGCGACCGTGAGGAGTTCGGGCCGTCCGGTCGCCCGGTGGTGCGCCACGGCGGCCTGGATCAGATGGCCCGCGCAGTACAACTCGTGCCCCCAGGCCAGTTCCTGCCAGCGCCGGTCGGGGTGGGCGACCTGGTAGTAGGTCTGGAGATAGCCGTCCGGTCGCTGCGCGGCGGCGAGGAGGGCCGTCAACTCGTCCACTTGCGCGGCCAGTTCCGCTCGATCCGGTGCCTCCGCGAGCTGCCAGGACGCCGCCTCCAGCCACTTGTGCACGTCGGAGTCCTGGAACGGGAAGTCACCGTTGTAGGCACCGTCACCGCCCGCGGCGGCCCGCAGGTTGGCCAGGTTGCCGGCCTGCTCCAGTCTCCCGGGGCCCTGAGGGACACTCACCTCGGCGTTGGTCCGCCGCCGCCCCGCCCAGAACCCGCCGGTGACGCGCGCGTCGGTCGCGGGGCGCAGGGCGGTGTGGGCGCGGCGGGTGGGACGGATCGGGCCGGAGGTCATGGGGCGCACTTCCCTGTCTGCCGTGCGGACGTGCGCGCGCCGGCACGGACGCGTAGAAACCGGTTGCTGTCCTGGTCGAGGATAGGAACGCGTCGTGAGGTGGGGCAAGATCCCGAACGGGTCGGTTGCGGGCGCGCGGTGGCTCGGCCCCGGCTCGCGATCACGGAGTACTGGCGCCGTAGTGGACCGTCCCGGGGGTGAGGGGGCCGCGCGACCAGCCACCCACCCACCCAGCCGCACGCGGCCTGCGACCATGACCCCGCGACGCTCAACGCCCGGCGTCACCCACGGCCGCCACCGAGTTCCGCACCACCACATGCGTGCCCAGCAGCAGGTGTTCGGCCGGCGCGTCCGCGCTCCTGCCCAGGGCCGTGCGGACGGCGAGGCGGCCCAACTCCTCGTAGGGGACGTGGACCGTGGTGAGCGCGGGGTGCAGGTCGCGCGCGAACGGGATGTCGTCGTAGCCCGCCAACGACACGTCGCCCGGCACGTTCAGGCCCGCCTCGTGCAGGGCGGTGAGCGCGCCCGCGGCGACCATGTCGGTGGCGGCGACGACCGCCGTGAACTCCAGCCCCTCCCGCAGGGCGTGGCGCATCAGACGGTGGCCCGCGTCCCGGGTGAAGTCGCCGTGCAGCAGCAGGGCCGGGTCGGGCTCCAGACCGCGGGCACGGTGGGCGGCCAGGTAGCCGCGCTCGCGGCCCTGCGCCGTGGTGTGGTCCGCCCTGCCGCCCAGGAACAGGATCCGCCGGTGACCCTGGGCCAGGACATGGGCGACGAGGGCGTACGCGCCGCCCTCGTTGTCGTACTCGATGACCGTCACCGGCGCCCCGGGGCCCAGCGGCGGACGGCCGCACAGCACCAGGCGGGAGCCGACCGCCGCGAGCGAGTCGGCGATGCGGCGCGTGCGGTCGCGGTACTCCGGGGTGTCGGCGGCGCCGCCGACCAGGATCACGGCGGCGGCCCGCTGGGCCCGCATCATCTCGACGAACTCCAGTTCGTGCCGGACGTCGCCCTCCGTGCCGCACACCAGGCACAGATGGCCGAGCCGGCTCGCCTCCCGCTCCACGCCGTGCGCCATGTGCGCGAACGACGGACCGGTGATGTCCTCCAGGACGAACGCGAGCGTCGGCGTCCCCACGCCCGCTATCGCCTTGGCGCGTGCGTCGGCGACGTAGTCCAGCTCCCGCACCGCCCGCATCACACGCGTCCGGGCCGCCGAACTCACCGGATACGCCCCGCCGAGCACCCGTGACACCGTCGACGCCGACACGCCCGCCCGGGCGGCCACGTCCCGGATGGTGCTGCGCCCCGCGTCCCCGTTCTTCCTGGTCATTCCCCCCGGCCCCTCTCCCCGTGGGAACAACGGCCGCGCCAGGGCAACCGGTTCCCGCTGCGGAGGCTAGCAGTGGGGGGCGGGAAGCGGCATGTGTTGCGTCGGTGTGGGTGTGGGTGTGGGTGTCAGCGTCACGGCGGGGTCCGCATCAGGCCGACGGGGCCGGTGTCGGCGTCCGCATCAGGCCGAGGGCGCCGGTGTCAGCGTCCGTGCGATCGCCCCGATCGCCTCCGGCCCCACCCGGCAGCAGCCGCCGATCAGCCGCGCCCCGGCCGCCTGCCAGCCCCGGACCTGCTCGGCCGTGAACGTGGAGCGGCCGTTCCAGGCGCGGGTCTCGGCGTCCCAGGCCTCGCCGCTGTTCGGATAGACCACCACCGGCTTCCCGGTCACCCGCGCGGCGATCGCGGCGGCGCCGTCCACGTCCTCGGGGGCGCAGCAGTTCACGCCGACCGCGATCACCTCGTCGGCGTCGGCGGCCAGGGCGAAGGCCTCCTCCAGCGGCTGCCCGGCCCGCGTACGGTCGCCGGACACCGTGTACGACAGCCAGGCCGGCACCCCGAGACCGCGCGCCGCCCGCAGCAGCGCCCGCGCCTCGTCGGCGTCGGGGACCGTCTCCAGGGCCAGCACGTCGGGACCCGCGTCGGCCAGTACTTCCAGGCGGGGCCGGTGGAAGCGCTCCAGCTCGTCGACGCTTCTCCCGTAGCGCCCCCGGTACTCGGAGCCGTCGGCCAGCATCGCCCCGTACGGGCCGACCGACGCGGCCACCCACAGCGGACGCGCCACGCCCTTGGCCCGGGCCTGCTCGGCCGCCTCGCGGGCCAGCTCCACGCTCAGCCCGAGCAGCCGGACCGCCTCCTGGTGTTCGATGCCGCGCTGTGCGAAGCCCTCGAAGGTGGCCTGGTAGCTGGAGGTGATCGCCACGTTCGCGCCCGCCTCGAAGTAGGCGAGGTGCGCCTCGGTGATCGCCTCGGGCCGCTCGGCGAGCAGCCGCGCGGACCACAGCGCGTCGCTCAGGTCGTGCCCGGCGGACTCGAGCTGGTTGGACATGCCGCCGTCGAGGACGACGGCCCCGGCGGCGAGCGCTTCGGCGAGGGACGGTGAGGCGGGCCGGGGTGCGGAGGAAGGGGTCTGGCTGGTCATGTCACGACGCTAGTCGAACGGCCCGGCGGCAGGTCGGATGTGTCCAGTACATGAACAGATCGCCCACGATGTGGGATGCCGGGTTACGATCACGCCCTCCCCGCCACCCCCCGAAGAAACCTCCCCCGGACCGCCAGGAACCGCCATGACAGCCCCCAGCCCCACCGAAGCCACGGAACCGTCGGAACCGGCGGACCCCGAGGCGAAGCCGCTCCCCACGCGTCGCCGCACCTTCGGTCTGGCCGCCGCCACCGCCCTCGTCATGGGCAACATCATCGGCGGCGGCATCTTCGCGCTGCCCGCCGCCGTCGCCCCGTACGGCACGCTCAGCCTGCTCGCCTTCGGCGTCCTCTCGGTCGCCGCCGTACTGCTCGCCCTGCTCTTCGGCACCCTCGCCCGACGCAGTCCTGTGACCGGCGGCCTGTACGTCTACCCCCGCGACGCGTTCGGCCCGTTCGCCGGCTTCCTGTCGGCGTGGTCGTACTGGACGATGTGCTGGGTCAGCATCGCCGCGCTCGCCGTCGCGGTCGTCGGCTACGTCGACGTCCTCATACCGCTGCACGGCAACCACGCCCTCGAAGCGGTCGTCGCGCTCGGCGCGCTGTGGCTGCCGGCCGTCGCGAACTTCGCGGGCACCCGCTGGGTCGGCACGGTGCAGATCGTCTCCACGGTGCTGAAGTTCGTCCCCCTGCTGCTGGTCGCCACCGTCGGCCTGTTCTTCGTCGACACCGACAACTTCGGCCCGTTCAACGCCACCGGCGACAGCGTCCCCGGCGCCCTCGCGGCCTCCGCCGCGCTGCTCCTGTACAGCTTCCTGGGTGTCGAGTCGGCCGCGGTCAGCGCGGGTGAGGTCGAGGACCCCGAGCGCACGGTGGGCCGCGCGAGCGTCCTCGGCACGCTGGCCTCCGCCCTCGTCTACCTCCTCGGCACCGTCGCCGTCTTCGGTCTCGTCCCGCACGACAAGCTGGTCGACTCCGGCGCGCCCTTCGCCGACGCGGTCAACGCGATCACCGGTGGCTCCTGGGGCGGCACCGCCATCGCGCTGGTCGCCGTGGCCTCCATCACCGGCTGCCTCAACGGCTGGATCCTGCTCGCCGCGCAGATGCCGTACGCCGCCGCCCGCGACGGACTCTTCCCGGCGCCCTTCGCCAAGGTGAACAAGGGCGGGGTGCCAAGCTTCGGCGTGTGGGCCGTCGCGCTCCTCGGCACGGCCCTCATCGGCCTCAACTACACGGCGGGCCCGGACACCACGTTCCGCGTCCTCGTCCTCATCACCACGTTCACCGGCTGCGTGCCGTACCTCCTGTCGGCGGCGGCCCAGTTGTACTGGCTGGCCAAGGGCACGCGGGAGCAGGTCCGCCCCGCCGGTCTCGTCCGCGACCTGATCGTCGCCGCCCTCTCCTTCGCCTTCTCCTTCTGGCTGATCGCGGGCGCCGGCTACGCGGCCGTGTACCAGGGCGTGCTGTTCCTGTTCGCGGGCATTCCGGTGTACGTGTGGCTGCGCGGGCGTGCGGAACCGGCTCAGACATCGGCCTGAAGCCCGGCCGTCGCCGTCGCCGTCGTACGAACCCGGCGGCGGCCAGGGCGCTGACCATGTGGAGAGAACGCGGGAGCCAGAACGCCTGCTGACCTCGATGCCAGGACTCTGTCGTCTGGTGGGCCGCTAGTCGTCGTCCGGCTCAGTCGGCAGGGCGGGCCGGGGGCCCTCGTCGGGCACAACTACCAGGCGTACGGCCATGTGCCGTGAGTCGGGTGGGTGGTCACCGGGCTCCGTCAGGTATTTGCGTAGAAGCGCCTGGTACTCCTCGACGAACGTGGCGACCTGCTCCTTCGTCATCCGCAATCCGGCGCGGTAGATCTGGTTCCAGCCTGCGGAGGAGTCGTACCCGGCGTATGCGCTCACGACCAGGTTCAGGTCATGGGTCATCTTGAGGGCGCCGATCTTCACCGCGGCCTCGCGTTCGTCGGCCGTCAACTCCAGGCCCGGCGGCGTGAAGATGTCCGTCATGAGTGACTTCCACCAGCGTTCCCGGCCGGTGGACCGCTCCTCGATCTCGGCAATCAGCTTGAGGTCGGCGAGTTTGCGCAGGTGGTAGCTGGTGGTGCCGGTGCTTTCTCCGAGGGCCTTGGCGACGCTGGTGGAGTTCGCCTCGCCGTGCTCGCCGAGGTAGCTCAGGATGTCGCGGCGCACCGGGTTGGACAGTGCCTTGTAGAAGGCTTTGAGGTCCGGGCCGGTGAGCACTCTCTTCTCGGGGCGCTCGACCATGCCGACCAGCGTACTGCAGAGACTCTCTGCAGTTATTGCAGAGATTGTTTGCAGAATAGCTCTGCAATCGCTACTTTGGTGCGGGAGGCGCCGGCGGGCGCCGGGACGCTCGGGGGTCGAGATGCGAAAGAACCTGGTCAGTAGGCTGTTACTAGCTGCGGGGCTGGCGCTGGTGCCATGGCTTGCGGTGCTGTGGACGACACTGCCGGACATCTATCCAGCGCGGCACTGGCGGGCCGCCTGGGTCGGCTTCGATGCGTTGGAGATCGCCGGTCTGCTGACGTCGGCGGTCCTGGTCCGGCGCAGTGACCGCCGGGCGCCGCTGGCGTCGATCGCGACAGCCGTGTTGTTACTGGTCGACGCCTGGTTCGATGTCATGACGGCTGGACACGACGTCGTCATCTCGCTGGCTCTGGCCTGCGCGCTGGAACTGCCCCTGGCGGCATTGTGCGCTGTCGTCGCGCTGCGGCCGCCGGCGGTGGCTTCCGTTCGGGCGACTGCGGTGCAGCGGGTGGCCGTCCATGTCTGAATCACTGGATGCGCAGATGCGGGACGAGATCGACGATCAGGTCGCGGAGGCGTTCGACGCCTACCTGGCCGACAGGCTGGCCGCGCCGGGGCCACTGCGCGCATCACTGACATCGAGGCGCAGCGCCGCGGTAGTGCTGGGCACGGTCGGGTCGGGTGCCCTCGCCACAGCGTTGGCGCCGGACGAAAGCGCCGTCACCTGCTGGATCTGGGGGGCGATCACGGTGATCGATCTGGCCTGGTTGCTGACCGCACGCCGCCGTTGACGGTCCGTGGACCAAGTCCTCGCCCACCAGCCGACCGCACTTGGACGGTTGGCGCCCGCCCGCCCGCCTCGTCGCCGCCCGGAGTCGTCGTCATGGCGGGCAACGCCGGCCAGGCGTGGATCGTGGTCAATCCAATATCGACGCGAGCAGCTCCCCGAGCTTGCCGAGACCCTGAGTCCAGCCCTCCTCGTGGAGAGCCCGCCGCCGCTCCGTGGCGAAGTCACCCTGGTCGACGATCAACTCGGCCCGTGTGTCGTCGATGTCGCGAAGCGACAGCGTCACCACCGTCTCCCGGTCCTCGGGGTCGGGATCCTCCCAGCGGAAGGTGTACGACAGGCGTACTGGGGGCTCGACCTCGAGGAATTCGCCCACCAGGTAGAACAACTCGCCTTCCGGCGGCTGCATCGCGATCCGGTAGCCACCACCTGGCCTCAGGTCGCTTTCCACACTCGGGACGGTGAACCCGTCCGGGCCCCACCAGCGGGCCAGTTCCCGCGGGTCGGTCAGCTCGCGGAACACGACCGGGCACAATGCGTCCAGGACGCGCCGCAGGTGCAGTCTCAGCTCGCCGTCGTGCGTCATCACGCACCTCCTTCGGCCCAACGCGCCGAAAGCGACCACCATGCTCATCGTACGTTTCCCGGCCGTAGATCACGACCTCACCGGGCAGCGCAGGACCCGCGGTCGGCGGCCCTAGTGCCCCGACAGGCAACGTTCGCCCCGTCGCGACGCCCGGCACGCCCTCTCGCCGCACCGGCCGAAAACCCAAGTACATCCAGTACGAGGGCTTCCGGCCGGCACGCCGAGAGCACGCTCCCCCACTCTCGGCTTCGCTCGAGCGGGAGGGACCCCCACGACGCCGCTCCTTGACGGGCAAACGTTGCCTGCCGGGGCCCTAGCCTTGGGGAATGCTGCCTGACACCGATGTCGCGTACGCCGAAGTCAAGGAAGTGCTCGGCCCGTTCAGCGGGCCGGCCCGCTTCGAGCTGCTCACCCACAACCCCAGGAACGGCGTCACGCGCGGGGTGTGGAGGGCCCGCGCCGGGGACCGGTCCGCCGTGCTGAAGGTGCTCACCCGCACCAAGGAGACCGA
Organism: Streptomyces sp. NPDC002888; assembly: GCF_042888465.1. Classification (NCBI taxonomy): domain Bacteria; kingdom Bacillati; phylum Actinomycetota; class Actinomycetes; order Kitasatosporales; family Streptomycetaceae; genus Streptomyces; species Streptomyces sp. NPDC002888. The sequence continues at coordinate 223,288 of NZ_JBIAPU010000008.1, forward strand.
CGAGCGCTGGGCGGCCTCGGACGACCCGCGGCACTGGAACCACTGGCGGCGCGAGGCGCACGTCTACGAGTCCGGGCTCGCCCGGCTCTGGCAGCCGTACGGCATCCGCGCGCCCCGGCTGCTGGCCTGTGCCGAACGGGCCGACGGGGACGTGGCGTTGTGGCTGGAGGACGTGCCGGGGGAGCCCGCGACGGAGTGGACGCTCGACCGGCACGTCGAGCACGCCCGTCGGCGCGGCGCAGGCGGCCGTCGGCGAGGTGGACCGGCCGTGGCTCAGCCACCGCTTCCTGCGCGAGTACGTCGGCACCAACCTCCTCGGTCAGGAGCTCCTCGACGACGACGAAGCGTGGCAACAGCCCCTCGTCCGTGACCACTTCCCGCCCGGCCTGCGACGGGACATGGTCCGGCTCCACCACGACCGCGAGTGGTTCCTCCAGGTGATGGAGACCCTGCCTCGCGCCTTCTGCCACCTCGACATGTGGCCCGCGAACGTCCGCTCCGACGGCCCCGACTCCGTCGCCCTCGACTGGGCGTTCGCCGGCGACGGCGCGCTCGGCGAGGACCTCGGCAACCACCTCCCCGACTCCGTCTTCGACCTGTTCCTCCCGGCCGCCCGCCTGCCCGAGTACGCGGACAGGGCCTACGACGCCTACCTCCACGGCCTGCGGAGCACCGGCTGGCGCGGCGACGAACAGTTCGTACGTCTCGCGGTCTGCGCCTCGGCCGTCAAGTACGACTGGCTCACCGCCCTGATGCTGGCCCGCGCGAGCGAGGAACAACTCGACTACGGCGGCGCCCGCACGGTCTCCGCCGAACTCCGTTACCGCGAGCGAGGGTTGACGCTGGCCTTCCTGGCGGAGTGGGCTTCGAAGGCACGCGAACTGGCTCCACGGCTGGGGTTCCCGGCGGCACCGAGCGGGCGGACAGGGACCTAGGTGTGCTGTGGTTGGTGCTGGTCACGATCCGATCGCTGCGGTGTTTTCGGACCGCTCCTCAGCTGATCCGCCAGGGACGGAGCTTCTCGGGGTTTCGCACCGCCCAGATATGCCTGATCCGGTCGCCCGCGATCTCGAACGCGAACACGGTCACGATGGTGCCGTCCTGCCGCGCCACCAAGCCGGGCAGGCCGTTGACCGTGCACTCCAGAAACGTCGTGCGGCCGTCCCACAGACGGGCGATCTCGGCGTAGGCATGTGCGATCCGCTGACCGCCCACGATCGGGTGCAGGTGGGTGGCGGCCAGCCCGCCGCCGTCGGCGGTCGCGGTGGCGTCGGGGTCGAGCAGGCTGATCAGGGCGTCGATGTCCTTGGCCTCCCACGCCGTTCTGAACTGCCTGACGATGCCGGCCTGTCCGGCACCCGGGCCCGCCGGGGTCTGCGCGGTGCGGATGCGACGGCGGGCGGACGAGGCCAGTTGGCGGCACGCCGCCGGAGTGCGGCCGACGATCTCGGCGACCTCGCCGAAGGGGTAGCGGAAGACGTCGTGCAGGACGAACGCGACGCGCTCGGCCGGGGTCATCGAATCGAGGACGACCAGGAAGGCCATCGTCACCGACTCGTCGAGGGTGACACGGTCGGCCGGGTCGGTCCCGTCGGCGCCGGAGCGCCCGGTGATCCACTCCGTGGGCTCGGGCAGCGGTTCCGGGATCCATTCGCCCACGTACGTCTCCCGCCTGGCCCGCGCCGAGCCGAGCAGGTTCAGGCAGATGCGGCCGGCGACCGTCATCAGCCAGGCGCCGGGCGACTCGATGGCCTGCTGCTCCCGTGCGGACATGGCGTACCAGCGGGCGTAGGTCTCCTGCACGACGTCCTCGGCGTCGGCAAGGGACCCGAGGAGTCGATAGCCGAGGTTGAGCAGTTGGCGCCGCTCGCTCATGATCGCGCTGACGCCCGGATCGCTCTGATCGTTGCCGGGCTCGGCTCTGGTGGTCATGGTCAGGCGTCTCCCTCGCTCGCTTCTGTGCCTCTGCCCGTTACGACAAGACAGCGCACCGGAATGTGACGCCGACGCGCCGCCTCACATTCCGAAGGGCTGCGTTGTCGTACTGGTGAGGACGACAACGAGACGGAGAGGGGAGTCCCATGAATGACTTCCAGGCCATTGCGGACCGCGTCGAGATCGAGGCACTGCGGGGGGAGTTCACCGACGCGGCGATGATGCGCGACCGACCCCGCCTGGCGTCGCTGTTCACACCGGACGGTGCCCTGCGCATGCCCAACATCCCCGTCGAGCAGGTCGGCCGCGAGGAGATCCGTGCCGGGGGCGAGCGGCTGCAGAGCCAGTGGGACTTCTTCGTACAGAACACACACCCCGGCACGATCATGCTCGACGGCGACACCGCGACCGGCCGCGCCTACATCCAGGAACTCGCACGCACCCTCGACGGACGCCAGGGTCTGAACTACGCCGTCTACCACGACCGCTACCAGCGCACCGCGGAGGGCTGGAAGTTCGCCGAGCGGGTCTACGAGGTCAGGTATCTCGACACCTCCCCGCTTGCGGGCACGGCGCCCCGCGCGGCGCAGGGCTCCGGGACCAACCCGGCAGACGCCACGGCCACCCCGGCTCCGGCCGCGTCCTTCGCCCACCCGGCATCGGACGAACGACTGGAGCGGGCAGCCGCAGCGCTGCGTGCGGGCGGCTTCGCCGCCGAGATCCTCGACGACGCCGCGGCCGCGCGCGCCCGCATCAAGGACCTGCTCCCCGAGGGCGCCAGCGTGCTCACCGGAGCCAGCGAGACCCTCCGACTGTCCGGCATCGACGAGGACATCAACACCGGCGGCCGGTACGACGCCATCAGGCCGCGCGTCCTGGCCATCGACCGTGCCACCGGCGCCGACGAGATCCGAAGGCTGGTCGCAGTCCCCGAATTCGTCGTCAACAGCGTCGCCGCGGTCACCGAGACCGGCTCGCTCGTCCTTGCCTCGGGCAGCGGCAGCCAACTCCCTGCCAACGCGGGCGGCGCCGCCCACGCGGTCTGGATCGTCGGCGCGCAGAAGGTGGTGCCTGACCTGAGCACAGCGCTGCGCCGCGTCGAGGAGCACGCCCTCCCGCTGGAGAACGCCCGCGCCCAGGCCGTGTACGGGATGCCCAGCGCAGTCAACCGCCTGCTCATCCTCAACGCGGAACCCCGCCCAGGGCGCGGCACCGTGCTGCTTCTCCGAGAGACCATCGGATACTGACCCGGCCCAGGGTCTGTTTGACTCACGGGCTCAGAAACAGTCATTGATGTCAGGAGGTGCCGTTCGGATCACGAGTGGAGCGTGGCGTTGGCCGGCGCGAGGATGATCCCGTCGCTGTTGCACTCGCCCTCGGACGAGATGACGAGCTTGACGACACTTGTCACGTCCACGGTCACGGACTGCGGCCGGTTGATCTCCGCTCCCACGGTCACCCCGTTCTGGCCGTCTCCCTCGACCTTCGCCTTGATCAGGTCGGCTGTGCCGTTGTCGTCCAGCCCGAGGGTGAAGGCGAGCGACTTGTAGCGCTCGTGATGCTGTATCTGACGACCGGCCCATCACAGGGGTCGGCCAACACCATGGCCTGCTCGTAGGACTTCGCCCCCATGGTCACCGACCTGAGGCTGATCACGTCGCCGCCATCGAGGGGCGACAGGTTGGTCAGCGGCACAGTGCCCGACGGCAGCGGTGCTGGGCTCGACGGCTTCGCCGAGGTCGTCGGCGGTACCGGACGGGCTCGGGGCGGGCGCGGTCACCGTGGCCGTCGCCGTCGCGGTGAACGTCACGGTCTGCGCCGTGGGCGAGTTGACCACGGTCGGCAGACCGAAGAAACCGAGGCTACCCGCGCGCCGCGTGCCGCCCGCCCCCGCGCCGTCCCCCGCCCCGCCGCTTCGTCACCGGCAGGACCAGCCCGATCAGCAGCCCCACCGCGAGCGCATAGGGCCACCAACCCAGCCCACTGCTCGCGGTGTTCGCCGTACGCGTCGTCTCGGCCGCCACCGGGCCGGCAGTCGCCTTGCCCCGCGCCGACGGTGTCGGACTCCCGGCGACGGCGGTGAGGACGACGTCATTCCCGTCGCCACCCCGGTAACTGATCCGGTAGACCATGTCCGCGAGCTTCACCTCACCGCCCTCGCGCAACCCGCTGAACATCCCTGTGGTCTTCGCGGATCCCGTGTGGTCGAGGACGCGGATCTCCCGCGCGGGCGCGGTCCCGGCCGCCGACAGGTCGAGCTCCCCGGCCAGCCGCACCGCACCGCCCACCTTCAGCGGCTTGTCCCGCAGGACCAGTTCGCCCTTCCCGCGCTGGGTGAAGTCGCCCGTGACCGTGACACCGCCCGCGACCACGCCCTCGTTCGACACCGCCCCCTTCACCGTGCCCTTGCCGGTGAGCGCCCCGGTCACGAGCAGCGCGGAAGACCCGGCGTCCAGTCGCGCCCCCGCCGAGGTGAGCCGGATCGCCTTGCTCCTCGCGAGGGTCGCCCCGTCCCGCAGGGCCAGCGTGCCCTTGGAGACGGTCGTCGTGCCGGTGTACGTCACCCCGCTCCCGGTCAGCGTGGTCGTCGCGGCGCCGGACTGGACGAGGGAGCCGCGGCCGCTGACGCGGGACAGGGAGATCGCGGTCTTCCCGTTCTGCACGACGAGCGTCCCGTCGTTCACGACCGAGCGCCGCGCGCTGCCCGTCAGCAGCGAGCCGTCCCCCTGCGCCGACCCCAGCCGCAGGACCGCCCCCTGCTCGACGGTGGTCGACCCGTCGTAGTGCTGCCCGGCCGCGAAGGTCACGTCGTTGCCCCGGGTCCCGGCGATGACGACGTCCCCGGCGCCGGGCGCGGCCAGCGTGTCGTGGTACCTGCCGCCGCCGATCGGCGCGCCCAGGGTGACCGGCCCGTTGTAGTCGAAGGTCAGCCTGGACCGTCGCCCGCTCTTCTCGTGCAGGTTGATGTACACGGTGTCCGCCGTACCCGGCATGAAGATCCGGTGCGTGCTTCCGTCACCCCACTGCACGTCCGCACCCTCGATGTTGGTGCCCCGCTTGTTCAACTGGTGAGGGATCGCACGCCAGTTGATTCCGGCGTCGCTCAGTGACGGGTTGGTGTCGCCACCGCGGTCGCTGTAGCTGTACTGCCCCGTGAGCACCACCTTGCTGCCGGGCCGCGTGTGGACGTTGACGTCGCTGCCGTACTCGCGCTGGTAGAAGTCCTGCCGCAGTGTGATCGTCTGGTACAGCGGGGTGTCGATGATCCAGGATCCCTGGTTGAGGATCGCGCGGACGTCGGGCAGGGCGACCGGGTACTCGGGGCGGCCGACGGCCATCCCCGTGCCGTTGTCGATGACCCCGGAGAAGGGGTGGGTGCCGGCCAGGTCGAGGGTGCCCCACATGTTGCGGGGCTGGGTGACCAGGCCGAAGCCGCTGATGGTGCCGATGTTGAAGGTGCGGGTCAGGGAGAGCCTGAGAGTGCCGTCGACGCGGATGTTGAGCTGGTTGAGCTGATATCCGGGCGTGTTGTACGGGAAGTGCCCGATCAGCCCCGTTCCGCCGCCCGTGCCGTACTGCAGGGTCGCCCCGCGCTCGACGGTGATCGCCGGCGGGTCGGGCCGGGTGACCGTGGTGTACGGGTGGTGGCCGCCCTGGGTGCGCACCACCTGCCGCTGCCGGGACTTCGGCAGCGTGAAGTCGCTGTCCTTGGTCAGGACCAGCGTCCCGCTGCCGCGCACGGTCAGCGTGCCCTCGCCGCGCAGGACACCGTCGTACGTCGTCGTCCCCGACGGCACGGTGACCACGGTGTCGCCGGTGAGGGTCACGTCCCGGTCCGCGAGCACGTCGGAGGTGACGTCCCGCGAGCCCGCGGCCACGGCCGGGGGAGCCGTGGTCAGGAGGGCGGCGACCGCCGCGAGGGCGCCGACGGCCGCTGCTGTGGTGTGGGTATGGCTGCGCACACCGGTGGAGACGGGGCGGGGCCCGGACGATAACAGAAAGTTGGCTCCGGGCAGGGTTCTGAAAGGGCTTTCCCCTTCGTCTCGCCCGACCCGTTGACCTGGCCGTAACGCGCCCTTACCTTTTCGGCGTTCGGAATGACAGAAGTTGTGCGATATGCCGAACATTTCTGTTCTCTTTTGTGTTTCCTGTGTCCCCCCACTCCGAGAGGCAGTGCGCATGAGCCGCGACGAATCCCCGAACCGAAGACTGCTGCTGAAGGGCGCCCTGGCCGCCGGCGCCCTCACCGCGATGCCGGGCGTGGCGCAGGCCGCGAGCTCCCCGGCGGGCGCGGGCGCGGCCGCCCCGTACGCCAACCCGCTGGTCCGCAACCGTGCCGACCCCCACATCCACCGCCACACCGACCGCCGTTACTACTTCACGGCCACGGCCCCCGAGTACGACCGGATCATCCTGCGCCGCTCCCGCACCCTGCGTGGACTCGCGACCGCCGACGAGGCCGTCATCTGGCGCAAGCACGCGACCGGTGCCATGGGCGCCCACATCTGGGCACCGGAGATCCACCACATCGACGGCAAGTGGTACGTCTACTTCGCCTCCGCGCCCGCCGAGGACATCTGGGCGATCCGCATCTGGGTCCTGGAGAACTCCCACCCCGACCCGTTCAAGGGCACGTGGGTCGAGCGCGGGCAGCTGAAGACGGCCTGGGAGACCTTCTCCCTGGACGCCACCACCTTCACCCACCGCGGCAGCCGCTACCTCGCCTGGGCGCAGCACGAGCCCGGCATGGACAACAACACCGCGGTCTGGCTGTCGAAGATGGCCGACCCGGTGACTCTGACGGGTCCTCAAGTACGGCTCACCACACCGGAGTACGACTGGGAGACCATCGGCTTCAAGGTCAACGAGGGCCCCTCGGTCATCAAGCGGGGCGGCCGCCTGTTCATGTCGTATTCGGCCAGCGCGACCGACTACCACTACTGCCTCGGGCTGCTCTCCGTCGACGCCGACGCCGACCTCATGGACCCGGCGAACTGGACCAAGTCGCCGACGCCGGTCTTCACCAGCAACGACACCACCAAGCAGTACGGCCCCGGCCACAACTGCTTCACGGTCGCCGAGGACGGCCGCACCGACGTCCTCGTGTACCACGCCCGCCAGTACAAGGAGATCGTCGGCGACCCGCTGAACGATCCCAACCGCCACACCCGCATCCAGCGGCTGGGCTGGAAGGCCGACGGAACGCCGGACTTCGGCATCCCCGTCGCCGACACCCCCACTCGCGGCGTCCAGGGAGAGTGACCGAGATGAGACGTGCGTACGCGATCCTCCTCGCCGTCTGTATGGCGGTGGCCGGAGCGCTCGTGACGGCCGGCCCCGCCCAGGCGGCCCCGCAGACCGTCGCCAACGGCATACAGTTCACCGACACCTCCGGCGCCGCCCTGCACGCCCACGGCGGCGGTGTCATCAAGGTCGGCAGCTACTACTACTGGTTCGGCGAGGACCGCAACGCCGACAACACCTTCCGCTCCGTGGACGTCTACCGCTCCACCGACCTGAAGAACTGGGAGTTCAGGAACCGCGTCCTGACCCAGTCCAGCGCCGCCGAGCTGAACACCGCCTACATCGAGCGGCCCAAGGTCATCTACAACGCGTCCACCGGCAAGTTCGTGATGTGGATGCACAAGGAGAACGGCACCGACTACAGCGAGGCCCGCGCGGCCGTCGCCGTCTCCAGCACGGTCGACGGGAACTACACCTACCAGGGCAGCTTCCGCCCGCTCGGCCAGCACATGTCCCGGGACATCACCACGTTCGTCGACACCGACGGCACCGGCTACATGATCTCCGCCGCCCGCGAGAACTACGACCTGCAGATCTACCGGCTCACCGCCGACTACACCGGCATCGCGAGCCTGGTCGCCAACCCCTGGCCGGGCGGCCACCGCGAGGCGCCGGCGCTGTTCAAGCGGGGCAACGTCTACTTCATGCTCACCTCGGGCGCGACCGGCTGGAACCCCAACCAGCAGCAGTACGCGACGGCGACCTCCCTGTCCGGCCCCTGGTCGTCGATGACCGACGTCGGCGACTCGACGGCGTACGGCTCGCAGACCGCGTACGTCCTTCCCGTGCAGGGCACTTCGGGCACCTCGTACCTCTACATGGGCGACCGCTGGGGCAACTCCTTCAGCGGCACGGTGAACGACTCGCGTTACGTGTGGCTGCCGTTGACCTTCCCGAGTTCGACCACGATGTCCATGTCCTGGTCCCCGGAGGTCACCATCGACGCGGCAGCCGGCACGATCGGCGGCACGAGCGCCACGTACAACACGCTGATCGCCCGGCACTCCTCCAAGTGCGCCGACGTCACCAGTCAGTCGCTGTGGCAGGGGGCGCAGCTCAAGCAGTACGACTGCAACGGCGGCAACAACCAGAAGTACTGGTTCAAGTCCGTCGGCAGCGGCTACTACCAACTGGTGGTCCGCAACAGCTCGTTGTGCGTGCAGGAGAACACGAACACGGTCACGCAGGAGAACTGCAACGGCTCGGCGACCAGCCAGCAGTGGTCGCTGACCACCACGGGCTCCTACGTGAACGTCAAGTCCCGTGCGAGCGGTGAGTGCCTGGACGTGAACGGCGCGTCCACCGCCAACGCCGCCGCGATCATCACGTACACGTGCAACGGAGGGGCCAACCAGCAGTGGACGCGCGGAACCTGACGTCAGGTCAGGCGAGCAGGTCGATCGCGTCGATCGAGGTGCCCGCGCTGAGGTAGGAGGTCGTCCCCGAACCGCTCACCACGTTGATCTTCAGCACGTTGTACTGGCCGGTGTCCGTCAACCAGGCACTCGCCGGGACGCTGTAGGTGAACGTGTGGTTGTTGCCCCGGTAGGACCCGTTGGTCAGGGACCGGGTGCTCGGCTGGGTGGGCGGGGAGGGGATGGCCGACGTCCAGTCGTTGACCGCGATCTGCGGCCGGCCGTTGGCGTAGGCCGTCGTCACGCCGATGCGCAGGGTGTGCGCGGCGGCGGCCTGGGCCGCGGTCAGCTTGAAGTACACGAGCAGACCGCTGTTGACGTCCTTCCAGATGTAGCAGGGGAACGCCGAGGTCTCGCTGCCACTGCCGATCACCACGTTGCCGGTCCAGGCGGCGGCCCGGGAGTCCGACGGATGCGCGTACGTCATCAGGTCGGCGTTCTTGAAGCCGCTCGGCGTGCCGGTCCAGTCGCCGATCCGCCAGATCGCGCTCGCGTTGCCCGGGTCGTTGGAGGACGGGATCGCGATCGAGTTGAGGGTCGTGGCCGACCCGGCGGACACGGTCACCTGTGTGCTGTACACCGCCAGCTCGCTCTTGAACACGGTCAGCGTGTACGTCCCCGGAAGGACACCCGCGATCGAGTAGTAGCCGTCCGAGGACCGTGCCGAACCCCAGTACTGCGCGGCCGAGTTGGCGAGCCCCACCGTGTACGCGTGCGCCGTGTTGCGCCCGGTGATCCCGACGCCCGCGACGCGGCCCCGGCCGCTCGCGCCGACGTACCCGGAGATGCCGAGGGAGTCCGCCCACGAGGTGGTCAGCGTGCCCGGGAACAGCGACGAGGAGGGCGCGCCGCCGTCCGTGAAGGCGATGACGTAGGGGCCCTGGAGGCCGAAGCGCTGGTCCTCGGTCTGGTTCTGGCCGTAGTAGAGGATCTCGTACAGGCCGCCGCCGTCGGCGCTCTGGTGGCGCAGCAGGGAGCGGTAGAAGGGGCCGCCCGAGGCCTTCTCGTGGTTGCTGCGCACGATCCACAGACCGACGCCGCCGGCGCTCCAGCCGAGGTAGTCGTAGTCGATCACGCGTCTCTTGGAGAAGTGCTTGGAGCGGGTCTGGCCGTCGGACTTCGCGAACACGTCCGAGGCCTCGATGGTGGAGGTCGTGTACGTGTAGGAGTCCGGCTCGTCGTTGAGGAAGAGGCCCTTCTTCACGCGGACGATGTAGCGGGTGGCGGAGACGGACGTGTCGGCCTTGTTGGTCCACAAGTAGACGTTGTTCTCGCCGCTGCGGGCCGCGTAGTAGTGCTTCAGGGTGCCGTGCGTGACGGAGATCAGGATCGTCGAGCCGGACTGCTTGATCGACACGGTGGAGGAGCCGAGGCCGGACTCGATGTGCGAGTTCATGCCGCCGTAGCCCTGGTACTCCGTGCCCTTGTACACCAGCGAGGACAGGTCGCCGTTGGACTTGTTGACCTTGAAAACCAGACTGGCGCCGGTGTCGACGACGTAGTTGGTGCCGTCGTCGCTGTAGCCGAAGCCCGCGGCGGACGCGGCGGTGGCGTGGGGGCCCGCGAGCGCGGCGGAGCCGACGGCGGCCGCGGAGCCGAGGACGAAGGTGCGGCGTCGGACCGGTCTGTTCACGGATCCGGACATGTGGGGGTGCCTCCTTCGGGAGGGTGGGGGGTGCGGGTGGTTGGTCAGAGTGGCAGTTGAATCGATTTCGCGAAAGGGCTTTCGCGAGCAAGGGGTTGGCAATCTTGTGAAATCACTCCAGGGTCTAGAAAGCGCTTGCCAACAGCGGTACGGTCCAGCCGCCAGGTCTTGCCCCCTGCCCGAGGAGCCGCGAATGAGACGTTTCAACCTCGCCGTACTGGCGGCGGTGACGCTGAGCACCGGCCTGACCGCCGTACCGGCCCAGGCACACGGGGGCCAGCGGCCCCTCGGCCTCGAGAACTGCACCGCCACCGCCTGCCACTTCGACGTCCCGCCCGGCACGTACGACGTGAAGGTCCTCCTCGGCGGCGACGCCGCGTCCAGCACGAGCGTCTCCGGCGAGACCCGGCGCTCCCTGCTCCCCGAGACGGCCGCCGTGGCCGGGATGGGGGTCCCCCCGCTCGAGCGAAGTCGAGAGTGGGGGAGGGTCGCCCGCAGCTTCACCGTGAACGTTCGCACCCCCGAGGGCGAGCCCACCGGCCCCGACGGCACTCCCGGTCTGGACCTCGTCCTCGGCGGCTCGGCGCCCGCGCTCGCGGACATCCGCGTCAGCCCCGCCCGGCGCGCCCGTCAGATCTTCCTCGTCGGCGACTCCACGGTCTGCGACCAGCCCGGCGACCCGTACTCCGGCTGGGGCCAGCAGCTGCCCCAGTACCTGCGCAAGGGCGTCTCCGTCGCGAACTACGCCGACTCCGGCGAGAGCACGGTCACCTACCTGTCGAACCCGCAGCTCTGGGCCACCGTCCAGCCGCAGATCCACCGCGGTGACCTGGTCCTGATCCAGCTGGCCCACAATGACAAGACCACCGACGAGGCGACCTACCGGGCGAACCTGGAGGCGCTGGTGGCGGGCGTGCGGGACAAGGGCGGCAGGCCCGTCCTCGTCACCCCCATCGTGCGGCGCTGGTTCAACGCCGACGGCACCCTGAACAACAACACCGCGCTCCTCGTCAACGGCCTCGGCGTCGACCACCCGGCCGTCATCCGCTCGGTCGCCGCCGCCGAGAACGTGCCCCTGATCGACCTCACCGCGAAGACGAAGGCACTGGTGGAGTCCCTGGGCGTCGAGGGCTCCAAGGCGCTCTACCTGTACAACGAGAAGCGCGACAACACCCACACCTCCGTCCACGGCGCCACCGCCTACGCGGGCCTGGTCCGCGACGAACTCCTCGCCCTGCATCTGGTGCCGGAGGGCCAGGTCCGGGTGGGATGAACTCCTGGGGCGCCTCGACCGGAACCGGGGCGTCCCAGGGCTCTCACCCGAGGGCGAACGAAGCGTTCCGGGCGTACCGCGCTCTCTGAGCGTTCCGAGCAGGGAAAGAGAACCATGCAGCTGCCTCCCGAAGACCGCACCCTCAGCCCGCGCACCGGCTACACCCGCGCCCACTGGGAGGCCGCCGCCGACGCCCTGCTCGCCGCGACCGAGCCGTACGCCACCGCCGACCGCGCCCTCTATCACTTCCCCGGTGACCACCAGAGCTGGTCGGGCCGCCTCTCCGACGGCCTGGAAGGCTACGCCCGGACGCTGCTGCTCGCAGCGTTCCGCCGCGACGAGACCGCCCTGGAGCGCTACGCCGACGGCCTCGCGGCGGGCGTCGCGGGCGTCTGGCCCCGCATCGAGGACCGGAGCCAGCCCCTGGTCGAGGCCGCGTCGATCGCCCTCGCGCTGCGGCTGACCCGGCCCCTCCTCTGGGACCGCCTGGACGACGCCGTACGGCAGCGCGCCGCCGCCTGGCTCGGCGACGCCCTCACCGCCGAACCCTGGCCCTGCAACTGGGAGTTGTTCCCCGTCACGGTCGGCGGCTTCCTCCAGGAGATCGGCTACGAGACCGAGGCGTCCGGCAAGGCGGTCGACCACCACCTGGAACGCATCGAGCAGTGGTACGTCGGCGACGGCTGGTACACGGACGGCGACGGCCGCAAGTTCGACTACTACAACGGCTGGGCCATGCACCTCTACCCGGTGCTGCACGCCTGGCTCGCGGACGACGCCCGCCTCCTCGACCTGTACGGCGGCCGCCTGGAGGCCCATCTCGCGGACTACGCCCGCCTGTTCGGAGGCGACGGCGCCCCCATGCACCAGGGCCGCTCCCTGACGTACCGCTTCGCGACGACCTCCCCGCTGTGGCTCGGCGCGCTGACCGGCCGTACGCCGCTGTCGCCGGGGCAGACCCGCCGGCTGGCGTCGGGCGCGCTGAAGTACTTCCTGGACCGGGGCGCCGTGGACGATCACGGCCTGCTCACGCTGGGCTGGCACGGCCCCGACGAGTCCGTGCTCCAGGGCTACTCGGGCCCGGCGTCCCCCTACTGGGCGAGCAAGGCCTTCCTCGGCCTGCTCCTGCCGCCGGACCACGAGGTGTGGACGGCGAGGGAGGAAGCCGGCCCGGTGGAGCGGGAGGACGAGGTGCGGCCGGTCGGCCCGCCCAACTGGCTGCTCCAGTCGACGAGTTCGGACGGCCTGGTCCGCCTCCACAACCACGGCAGCGAGGACGTCCGCTACGACCCGTACTACACGCGGCTCGCATACTCGACGGTGACGGCGCCCTCCACTGCGCACGACGTGTCGTACGACAACAGTGTGATCGTCGGCGGGGATCCGCGCCGGACGGACATCGAGCCGCTGGGCGTGGGCGAGGGGTGGGTCGCGTCCCGTCACACGGCCTGCGGCGGAGCGCGGGTGACCAGCCTCGTGCTCGCGCGCGGGGCCGTGGAGGTGCGAGCCCATCTCGTGGCGGGAGCGGCGCCCGGGACCCCGGTGCGCGTGACCGGCTGGGCGGCGCCGGAGGGCGCCCGGGCCGAACTGCGGCCCGCCGTCGGTCTCACCGACGAGCTCACCGGAGTCACGTCCGAGGACGCCACGCTCTTCGTCGCCCTCGCCCGCCTCACCGCCGAGCCGGACCCCGTACCCCTGGAGGAGTCGGTGTCCGTGCGGGTGGAGGGGACGGGCGAGCTCCACGTCCGCTGGAACGGCGGGCCCGAGGTGCGGGCCCGGCTGACGGACGGAGCGGTCGCGTCCGCGGACCTCGTACCGGTCAGCGTTCCCCGCGCGGAGGCAGCCGGGTGACCGCGACGAACGTCGTCAGGGCCACCAGGGTCACGACGGCGAAGAGGGCGTACGAGTTCCAGGCCTCGTTGGGGCCGGGTGCGATGTCCGGGGCGAGCCACAGCAGGGCATAGAGGAGCGCCAGGGACCCGACGAAGGCCGGCCAGCGGTGCCGTACGCCGTTGGTCACGTCGTCGAGCATGGACCAGATGGCCACGAGCAGGATCACGGTAGGCGCCTCCTCCCAGCCGAGGGCGGTGGCGCCGGCCCCCACGGCCAGGCCGAACAGCCAGACCCGAAGCATCGGCACGGGCGGGGAGGCGCTGCGTGGCGTTCCCGGCGGGATCCCGAACAACCGCCGCATGCTTCCCCCTACGCCGTGCTTCTCCTCGCCGGACATCGACCGACTCCCCCCCCCCCGTCAGCGCGCACCGCAGAAAATGAGAAGCGCGGACGGGGGCATGTGGTTGTACGGCGGCGGGGTGAACGTCAGGGTGTGAGGCGGGCGATCCGCAGAGTCGTCGTGGTCGGGGAGGCTCCCGTGAGGGGAGTGCCGTAGGACGGCGTGACGGGCGCGTACGCCCAGGTCAGGGTGCCGTCCTTGAGGACCGCGATGTCACCGCCGACACGGGCGTTGACCACCTTGTCCGCGCTCTGGAACTTGCCGCTCCAGTCGATGAGACGCAGGTGGGTGCCCGTGAAGGTGCCGGTGCAGGTGCCGTTGGCGCACTTGGCGTTCTTCAGGGACTCCCAGGACAGCAGGAGCCGGTCCTTGCCGTACGGGGCGAGGTGGACGTTGACGTGTTCCGTGCCCGGCGTGTTGGAGAGGCGGATCGCCTTCCCCGGGCCGGAGTTGCGGTTCTTGAGGAAGGCGACGGCCACCTGGTGGGTGCCCGTCTGTGGCTTGACGGTCCAGCCGCGTCCGCTGGAGTCGTCCGGGTTCTTCTTCGCGGAGGCGGCGCCGCGCGAGGCGAAGGCGGTGGCGTAACGGCCGCTCGCCGACTTCACCAGGTCGCCGGTACGGCCGGGGAAGGTACCGCCGCAGTACCCTGCCCAGCACTGCTCGCGCTGCACGACCGGGGCGTTGTCCGGGGCCCCGATCCCGGTGGAGACGAAGAGGCCCGAGCGCCAGTCGTCGAAGCAGAGGGAGGTGAAGGCACCGGTCTTCTCGGGGTGCAGGGCGATGCCCTCGTTGTGGCTGCACCCCCAGCTCCAGCCGCCGCTGAGCCCCGCGCCCTTGGCGCTGACGTACGACAGCTTGTCGCCGTAGTGGCCGTCGGCGAACCCGCCCGCGCCGTGGACGACGAAGTAGGCGCCGTACTTGCTGCCGTTCCAGGTGAGCTGGCCGTCCAGCAGCGGGGCGGTGTCGTGGGAGGAGGTGCCGGTGAGCTTGGTCCGCCAGGTCTGCTTGCCGCCCGTGTAGCGGACGATCGCGGCCGCCGTCTCCTTCCACTTGTTCGTGTCGGAGACGCGGGTGAGCAGCGCGAAGCCGTCGTTGTGCGCGACCAGGCCGCCGACCTCCTTGGCGCCCTTGACGACGGTGTCCGCGCCGGAGCGCTTGCCGGCGGCGGTGAGCGGGGTGACGTGGATGCCGTCGGAGGCGGGCCAGGCCACGCGCAGCGTGCCGTTGGGGGCGACGGCGGTCGTGGTGCGCGTCCACTCGCGGGTGTTGTTGTAACCCGCCGAGAGGTACGGGAACTTGGCGGTCAGGCTGACGGCGGTGGTGCTGACCGTGAGGCCGCCGGCGGGGGCCGGTGCGGCACCCGCGGTCGCGTACCACGCGCCGACCAGGGCGGCGGTGGCGGCGAGGCCGGCGATGAGG
The DNA here is from genome assembly GCF_042888465.1 of Streptomyces sp. NPDC002888. Taxonomy (NCBI): domain Bacteria; kingdom Bacillati; phylum Actinomycetota; class Actinomycetes; order Kitasatosporales; family Streptomycetaceae; genus Streptomyces; species Streptomyces sp. NPDC002888. The sequence continues at coordinate 238,512 of NZ_JBIAPU010000008.1, forward strand.
GGCTTGCGAGCTCCCCGTACACGGCGATGTCTTGTGGTGCCCGTGTCGCTTGTGGTGCGTGAGGTCATGGCCTGTAGTGGCCGCCAAGGCCGGAAAGGTTGCCTCCCTTGGCCGGAAGAGTTGCTTCCCGTTGCCCGATGATCACTCGTGCACAAGAATCCGCGCATGACTTCCGCCATCCGTCACATGACGATCGACAGCGCCGACGCCTATGCCCTTGCCACGTTCTGGTCCCAGGTCCTGGGCATGCCCCTGTCCGACGACGACGAGCCGGGCGACGAGGAGGCGCTCATCGAGGGTGCCGGCCTGCTCTTCGTCACCGTGCCGGAGCCCAAGACCATCAAGAACCGCATCCACGTCGACCTCCAGCCCCAGGACCGCACCCGCGACGAGGAGGTCACCCGCCTCCTCGCCCTCGGCGCGACCCTGTTCTCCGACCATCGCAGGCCGGACGGCACGGGCTGGGTGACGCTCGCGGATCCGGAGGGGAACGAGTTCTGCGTGGAGCGCAGTGCGGGAGAGCGAGAAGGCGGGGCCTGAGCCTTCCGGCCGCTCGCACACTTCGGCCGGCGCCGAAACGAGTGGGCCATAGCGTGCCGGTATGACCGAGCACCCGCAGGAGACCCCCGCTCAGGCCGTCACCGGCATGGTGGACCACGTCCTCGCTCTCGCCGCCACCTGGACCGCCTGGGACGGCAAGCCCGCGCACGTGGACGACCGTGTGTACACCCCGCACAAGGCGATCCGCCGGGTCGCCGATCATCTGGTCGACCACTTGGCGGAGTTGGAGGACCGGCTGGTGGGGGAGGAGCCACAACCGGACCACTGGCACGCGTCCGCCGTGACGAGTGAGGCTGACCTCGCACCCTTCACCGGGGAGGACCTCGACGAGGCCCGCAGCCGCCTCGCCCGGCTTGCCCGCATCTGGGTGAACCGCCTGGACGCGCTGACCGACGAACAGCTCGACGCCTCGCCCGGCGAGGGCTGGAGCTTCCGTGAACTGGCCCTGCACCTCAAGGAGTCGACGTACTACGCCGACGCCGTGGGAGACCTCTCATGACCCCCTTCGCCGCCCTCCATCACGCCGCCGAGCCCCTCCTCCTGCCCAACGCCTGGGACCACGCCTCCGCGCTGGCCCTGGCGGGGCAGGGCTTCCGGGCGGTCGGCACGACGAGCCTCGGTGTCGCGGCGGCCGCGGGCCTGCCCGACGGGGCGTCCGCGGCCCGCGACGAGACCCTGAGGCTGGCCCTCGCTCTCGGTACGGCGCCCTTCCTGCTCTCCGTCGACGCCGAGGGCGGCTTCAGCGAAGACCCCGACGAGGTGGGCGAGTTGGCGCGCGAGCTGTGGGCAGCCGGGGCCGTCGGCATCAACCTGGAGGATGCTCTCGGCCCCACCGAGCGCCACGCCGCGAAGATCGCCGCGGTGAAGTCCGCGGCACCCGGCCTCTTCGTCAACGCCCGTACGGACACGTACTGGTTGGGCGAAGCCGAGGAAAAGGAAACCCGGACCCGCCTGGACGCCTACCAACAGGCGGGCGCCGACGGTGTGTTCGTCCCCGGCCTCACCGACCCGCGCCGGATCGCCATCCTGGTCGAGCACCTCGACGGCACCCCGCTCAACATCCTCCACTCACCCACCGGCCCCACCCTCACCCACCTCACCGACCTCGGCGTACGACGCGTCAGCCTCGGCTCGCTGCTGTACCGGCGGGCCCTGGGCGCGGCACTGGAGGCGGTCGCCGACATCCGGGCGGGGCGAGCACCTCGGGGCACGACGCCGACATACGACGAGGTTCAGCAGCTTGTCACGGGATCTGGCTGATCTTGTGGGATGCCGGTCGGCTGACGGTGACATCGTCCCGATCGGGCCGGTCGAACTTCGGTGGCAGAAGGTGTCACGGGACCCTGCCGAGGTCAAAAGGCAAGATGAGTGCCTGTTCCTGCTCCCTGATCGCCGGACCAGCGGGTCCGCTCCGCGACCAGCCTGCCATCGCCCGTACACCGAGGCCGATGGCTCGCTCGTCCGGGGCGAAGTCGGAGTAGTGCGGGTAGCTGGTGGTGATGGGGGCGCTGGGAGCACGGACGCCGAGGAAGGTGAACGTGCCGGGGATGCGGTCCAGGTAGAGGGCGAAGTCCTCGCCGCTGAAGGGCGGGAACGCGGCTCGGAGCAAGGTCGGAGCCGTTTCGGGTGGCGGGCGAGGAGGTCGAGGGCGGCGATGGCGCCGGAGCTGGTGCCGAGGACGAAGGCGGAGTCGTCGTCGGCGAGTACGGCGTTCAGGACGCGGTGCGCACCCTCGCTCCAGTCCTCGACGCGCTGGTCGGCGACCGGCTCGCCGAGGCGGCCGTGGGCGAGGCCGAGGGGGTCGTGGGTGACGACGGTGAAGCGGTCGGCGAGGGCGTCCGTCAGGGGGTCGAGGCCCATGGGGTGGCCTGCGCCGCCGGGGATGATCAGGAGCACGGGGCCGCTGCCGCGTACGTCGTAGTGATCGGCGGGCTCAGCCATCGTTCTTCTCCTCGTGCGGCCAGTGGGTGAGCGCCACGTGCAGGGCCTCGATGGCCCGGTCCCAGGATCTGCGTACGTCGCGGGGGGCGCCGAAGCCGCCGGTGGCCTCCAGGGCGCAGTAGCCGTGGAAGGTGCTGCGCAGCAGGCGGACGGCGTCGGTGAGGTCGGGTTCGGTGAGGCCGTAGGCGCGGAGCATGCCGTAGGTGATCTCGGCGGTGCGGCGCAGGGCGGGGGACTCGGCGACGAGGGCCTGGTCGACGCGGATCTGGGTCGCCGCGTAACGGCCGGGGTGCTCGAGTGCGTACGCGCGGTACGCGCCCGCGAACGCCGCCAGCGCGTCCTTGCCGGCCCGTCCGGCGACGGCGGTGGCGATCCGGTCGATCATCTCGCCGCCGGCGAGGAACGCCATGCGGGTACGGAGGTCGTTGAGATTCCTGACGTGCGAGTACAGGCTCGCGTCCTTCACGCCGAAGCGGCGCGCCAGCGCGGACACCGTGACGTTCTCGAAGCCGACCTCGTCGGCGAGATCGGCGGCCGCCGCGACGACCCGGTCGGTCGTGAGGCCGGCTCTGGGCATGGAGTCACCACCCTGCGTGCACTGAAACCTAGGGGCTCTAGGAAATAGCCTAGCCGGTCCGTCGGCGGGACCTCGAGGTGGAGGGGCGCGCGCCGAGCCGCTTCCCCGACTCGGCGCGCTGAAGGGTCATACGTTCACGTCCGCCGCATTGTTCGACGGAGACGGGGTTGTGTCAGCTGATCGGCGCGTACAGCACGCCCAGCTTGTCGAGCTCGTCACCCGCGCGGCCCGTGAAGCCGACGATCTGCCAACCCGTGGGGGCCGCGAAGGTCTTCGTGTCGGACGTCGCCGTCCCGGTGGAAAGAGTGCGGCCCTTGTCCGTGGCGAACGTGGCGGAGAAGAGGCGGGTACGGCCGTCCTTCTGGCCCTGCGTCAGTTTCAGCGAGGTCAGGTGTTCGCCGGTGGCCAGGGTCAGTGACGTCGCCGTGCCGCCCGTGCCGCCGTGCGGCACTGCCGTACCGCCGTCGTGCGTGAGCGACACCGCGTCGAGGCGGGAGCCGCCTCGGAGGGTGAGGGTGCGGGGGGACACGCTCGACGGCAGGTCGTCCGCGTCGGTGAAGGCCGTGCCATGGGGGCCGCCGAAGAAGTCGCTCGCCCGGAGGGCCGGGTTGAGGGTGTAGGAGAAGCCGGTCGTGTGCGGGAAGTGGTCGGAGAGGTTGCCGCCCGCGGAGTCCAGGAAGGACGCCCACTCGTTGTTGTAGCTGGTCGCCGTCAGGGAGAGCAGTGTGCTGCCGCGGTAGAGAATCTTGTCGACGACCTCGCAGCCGTTGGTCGGGGCCGACGTGGGGCACAGGAGCGGGTCGGCGCCCGACGGCGGCGGTGTGCCGCCCTTCGCCAGCTTCACCCAGGCGTCCGTGAGACCGTTCTCGTCGACGAGGGTGCGGATGTTGTCGCCGGTCCGCGTGTACCGCGTGTTCGTGTCGCCCATCACGATCACCGCGTTGCCCGCGGAGTTCGCCTGGATGAAGTCCGACAGCTGCTCGACGTTGGCGCGGCGGGCGGCGAGGGCGTCGTCCGTGTCGTCCGCGTTGGTGTGGACGTTGTAGAGGTCGACGAACACGCCCTCGGCGAGGCGGACCCGGGCGAGGGTGAAGCCCTTGGGGGTCAGGCAGTTGGTACCCGTGCAGGTCTTCCACTTGACTCGCTCGAAGTCCTCGAACGGCAGGTCGGAGAGGGTGTTGAGGCCGTCGCCGAAGGGCACCCCGCCGCTGGTCGCCGTGCGGTACGGGTGGTCGTCGCCCGCGTACAGCGCCGCGTGGTAGTTGAAGTCCTCCTGGACGTTCACGATGTCGTACGGCGCCAACCTCGGTGAGATCAGCGGGGTGTTGGTCGCCGGATGGCCGGAGCTCAGGCCCTCCGGCAGGCCCGCGACGTTGTACGTCAGGACGTTGAAGGTGCCGGACGCGGGGGCGGCGGCCGCCTGCGCCGAAGCGGCGGTGGTGGCGGTGGCGGCCGTGGCGGTGGTCGCGGCGGTGAGGCCGGCCAGCGTCAGCGTGCCGGCCACGACGGTGCCGAGGAGTCTTCTCATGGTGGGGGAGTCTCCGGTCAAAGGAACGGGGGGACGAGCGGCGATCCCCCCAGGGTCCCCGGCAACTGGCGTGACATACAAGGGCTGTTGGGAAAACAGTGGCCGACGGTGAGCCGCTCGCCCTGCCGGACGCTCCTCACCCCACGCGGATCCCCACGATGCACGTGTCGTCGTCGGTGTCCGACCTGCTGTAGGTCAGCAGGCGGTCGAGTTGCTGGTCGAGCGTGCTGGGGTCGGTGCGGGCGGTGCGGGCGGTGGTGAGGAGGTGGGTCAGGGACTCCTCCACGGAACGGTCGCGGCGCTCGATCAGACCGTCCGTGTACATCAACAGGGTGTCCTCGGCGTTCAGTTGGATCTCGTCCTCCTCGTACGCCACCTCGGGAAGCACTCCGAGGAGCATCCCCTTGAGCAGGGGCAGGGGAGTCGCCTCGGTGCCCCGGACGAGCACGGGCGGCAGGTGGCCCGCCCTGGCCCAGCGGAGCGTGCGCCGGGCCGGGTCGTACAGACCGCACACCGCCGTCGCGGTGATGCCCCCGGTCAGGTTGTGCGCCACGATGTTGAGCCACGACAGCAGCTGGCCCGGCCCGGCGCCGGTCACCGCCAGGCCGCGCAGCGCGTTGCGCAGGACCACCATGCTGGTCGCGGCCTCGATGCCGTGTCCGGCCACGTCGCCCACGCACAGCAGCACCATCCGGGACGGCAGCACGACGGCGTCGTACCAGTCGCCGCCCACCAACTGCTCGGTCTCCGCAGGCCGGTAGCGGACGGCCACCTGGAGGTCGGGCACCCGCAACGGTGCCTGGGTGGGCGGCATGATGGCGTGCTGCAACTGGAGGGTCAGCCGGTTGCGTTCGGTGGCCTGCTGTTCGGTGTGCGCCAGTTGGTCGCGGGTGGCGGCGAGCGCCACCTCGGTCCAGTGCTGGGCCGAGATGTCCTGGCAGGCGCCGCGGACGAGGAGGAGCCGGCTGTCGGTGTCGAGGACCGGTTCGGCGACGACCCGGATGTGGCGGGTCACCCCGTCCGGCCGCTGGAGCCGGAAGGCCGCGGACGCCGGCCGCCGGTGGTGCAGCAGCGTACGCAGGAAGTGGCGGATGGACGTGCCGTCGTCCGGGTGGGCGTGGGCCGGCAGCTCCTCCAGGGCCACCGGCGTACTCGACTGCGGGCGCCCGAAGAGGTCGAACAGCTGCCCGTTCCAGGTGATCTCGCCGGTCAGCACGTGCTGCTCGAAGCCGCCGATGCGGCCCAGGCGCTGGGCGTGCTGGAGCAGGCTCGCCAGTCGAGCCGTCTCGTCCTCGATGCGCCAGATGAACAGGACGGCGGTGCCGTGCCGGCTGACGCTGATGTCCGCGACCGCCGCGAGCGGGACCTGGTCGACGAGGGCGGTGAGGTTCATCCGGCGCGCCCTGAAGGGCTCACCGGTGGCGTACACGCGCTCGATGCGCTGGAACAGCTCGCTGTCCCCGGCGGCCATCGGGTAGGCCTCGAGCAGCAGCGCCCCGCTGACGACGGCACGCGGCCGGCCCGCCGGATCCAGGAAGCGGTTGTTCACGTGCTGGATGCGGAAGTCCACCAGGTGGCCCGCGCCGTCGAGGTGCGGAACCAGGACGAGGGCGGGGTCGTGCAAACCATCGGCCAGGTCGATCAGTTCCGCGGCGTCGGGCAGGAGGCGCGGCTCCTGGGTGGGACCGAGCGGCAGCGTGTACGTCTCCAGCGTGTGGGCGCACAGTTCGGCCAGCGCCTCCACCTGGCGAACGATCTGCGGCGGCTGCGGGGGCAGGGGCGTCGGCCAGGCGATCTCCAGCACACCGTGGATACGCCCTCCGACCCCGGCGGGTACGGCCGCTCTGCCGCCGTCCGGATGGTGGTGCAGGCCGATGCTGGGCAGTCCGGTCTCCGCGAGGGACGCGATCCACTGGCCCGCGCGTTCGGTGAGGCCGCACCGCGCCACCGTCGCCACGTCCGGGGGGACGTAACGCCAGCGCGTGGCCTCGGCCGGGGAGAACCCGGCGCTGCCCGCCAGGGTGAGCGAACCGTCGGAACCCGCGGCCCAGATCGCCACGGCCACCGCGCCGAGCGGGCGCAGCGCCTGCTCCAGCAGGGCGTCGGCGACCGCCTGCGTGTCGTCCGCGGCCAGCGCGCCGCTCTCGGCCGCGCGCAGGCGTACGGCGGCCGAGTCGGACTCCGTGTCGTCGGCGGCCCTGGTGGCGGCGAGGAACGCGTCCGCCACCTCCGACATCCGGTCCCGGGCGGCCTGGTTGATGACGTCGACCGCGAATTCCAGGGAAGTGAGCTGGGCCTGTTCGGCCAGTTCGGTGAGCTGCCGGGCCGCCTGGGCGGGCCCGCACCCCAGCCGTTCGACCAGGATGCCCTTGGCGAGTTCGATCAGGGCACGCCCCTCGGCCTCCGCCTGGGCGGCCCGCACCTCCCGGCTGAGCCGTTCCACGGTGGCCGCCAGCCGGCCCACCGGTGAGGCGGCCGCGGCGCCACCGAAGCCCGCGGGCGGCCCGTCGGCGCCCACCGACCGGGAGGACGCCCCCGAGGCAGTGGCGGACTCGAGTGTCGGCTCACCGCCCCGACCCGGTTCAGCCGGTTGCTCGGACATGCTCACGATGTTGAGGCTCCTCGGCTTGAGCGCCGGGCGGCGCGGAACGGGAGACACTGCGCGGCGCCCGACCCCGCGGACGCACGGGGCGGGATGCGCCGCGTGGCACCAGGCCCTGCTGATGCGGGGGTCGGCGGGCGCTGGGGAGTGCCCGGTTCGGCCGGTGTGCGGGGCGGGATACGCCGCGTGGCGCCTGACCCTGCGGATGCGGGAGTCGGCGGGCGCTGGGCAGCGCCTGTTCCCGCCGGTGTGCGGGACGGGATGCGCTGCGCGGCGCCTGGCCCCGCGGATGCCCGAGACGGCGGGCGCCGGGGAGTGCCCGGTTTCGCCGGTGGGCGGGAGGACGGCACGCGTTGCGTGACGCCCGGTCGCGGCGGTTTGCCGTACGGGAGGCGACGCGGGGCGTCCGGGCAGACGGGGCGCGGGAGGGGAGTCGGTGTGTTCACGCGGGCAACCAGCGGCGGACGCAGGCGATGAGGTCGCGTGTGTCGACGGGCTTGGTGACGTAGTCGCTGGCGCCCGAGGCGAGGCTCTTCTCTCGGTCGCCGGGCATGGCCTTCGCCGTCACGGCGATGATGGGCAGCTCGGCGTACTGCGGCATCCTGCGGATCTCGGCCGTCGCGGTGTAGCCGTCCATCTCCGGCATCATCACGTCCATCAGTACGAGCGCGACGTCCGGGTTGTCCACCAGCGCCTCGATGCCCTTGCGCCCGTTCTCCGCGTGCAGCACCCGGAATCCGTGCAGCTCCAGGATCCCGCTGAGCGCGAAGAGGTTGCGGGCGTCGTCGTCGACGACGAGGACGGTGAGGCCGGCCGACGGCTCGTCGACGGGCACCGGACTCCGCGGTTCCTCGGGCCGGACCAGGGACAGCACCTCGCCGGGCTCCTCCGCCGACAGGTGCAGGGCGATGCGCTCGCGCAGTTCGTCGAGACTGGACAGGAACTCCAGTGCCCCGCCCGCCGAGCGGGACCGCAGCGTCTCCTCCAGGGCCGCGTCCGTGGGGTGACCGCTGTGCACCAGCACCGGAACACTCGCCAGCGCCGAGTCACCCTCCAGGGCCTGCAGGAACCGCGACGCCTCGCCGTCCCGCAGGCCCAGCTCCACCACGACGCAGTGGCACGGCTCGGCCGCGAGCGCGCCCGCCGCCTCCTGCGCCCCGACGGCGGTGATGACGTCGACCGCGGGCCGCTGCCCGCCGTCCTCACGGCCGTGCGTCAGATCCGTCACGACGCTCTCCGCGACGAGCGTCAGCAGCCCGCGCGGCCGCTCCTCCACGACCAGCAGGCGCCTGGGACGCGGGCCCGGCCCGATCTGGGCGACCGGCACCGGCCGGGCCGACCCCTCCGCGAGGATCTCGGCCGAGGAACGCTCCGGGATCCTGTCCTGGCCGAGCAGATCCTCGAAGTCGGCACGGGCCACGGGCAGGAAGAGCGTGAACGTGCTGCCCTGCCCGGGTGTGCTGTCCACCGTGACGGCACCGCCGAGCAGATGGGCGATCTCCCGGGTGATGGACAGACCGAGACCCGTGCCGCCGTACTTGCGGCTCGTCGTGCCGTCCGCCTGCTGGAACGCGCCGAAGATCGTCTCCAGGTGCTGCTCCGGGATGCCGATGCCGGTGTCCTTCACCCGGAAGGCCACCACGGCACCGCCCCGGATCACGCCCTCGGGCACCTCGTCGTCCGCCGCCGGCTCGATGCTCAGCTCCACGCTGCCCCGCTCGGTGAACTTCACGGCGTTCGACAGGAGGTTGCGCAGCACCTGGCGCAGCCGGGAGTCGTCCGTGAGCAGGTCGGCGGGCGCGCCGGGAGCGGTCGTCACCGTGAAGTCGAGGCTCTTCTGCGTCGTCATCGGCCGGAACGTGGCCTCGACGTACTCGATGAGCTGCCGCAGCGCCACCCGCTCGGGCGCGACGTCCATCTTCCCGGCCTCGACCTTCGACAGGTCGAGGATGTCGTTGATCAGCTGGAGCAGGTCCGAGCCGGCGGAGTGGATGATCTGCGCGTACTCGACCTGCTTCTGGGTGAGGTTGCGGGAGGGGTTCTGGGCCAGCAACTGGGCCAGGATGAGCAGGCTGTTGAGCGGGGTGCGCAGCTCGTGGCTCATGTTCGCCAGGAACTCCGACTTGTACTTCGAGGCCAGCGACAGCTGCTGGGCCCGTGTCTCCAGCTCCTGCCGCGCCTGCTCGATCTGCAGGTTCTTCGCCTCGATGTCCCGGTTCTGGTCCGCGAGCAGCGAGGCCTTCTCCTCCAGTTCCGCGTTGGAGCGCTGAAGCTCCTCCTGCTGCACCTGCAACTCGGCCGAACGGGACTGGAGTTCACCGGTCAGACGCTGCGACTCGACCAGCAGCTCGTCGGTGCGGGCGTTGGCCACGATGGTGTTGACGTTGACGCCGATGGTCTCCATCAACTGGGCCAGGAAGTCCTGGTGGATCTGTGTGAAGGCGGTGACCGACGCCAGCTCGATGACACCGAGGACCTGGCCCTCGACCACGATGGGCAGCAACACCAGCGCGGTCGGCACCACCTGGCCGAGCCCCGAGGAGATCGTCACGTAGTCGGGCGGCAGCTCGTCCACCGTGATGGTGCGCCGGCTGCGTGCGGCCTGGCCGACCAGGGTGCGGCCGAAGGCGATCCGGGCGGGCCGGGTGTCGTCGTCGGGGTAGCCGTAGGAGCCGACGAGCCGCAGCTCGGGCCCGCCGTCGCCCTCCTCGGCCAGGTAGAAGGCGCCGTACTGGGCCGACACCAGGGGCACCAGCTCGTCCATGATCAGCTCGGCGACGACGGGCAGGTCACGATGGCCCTGCATCAGGCCCGAGATCCGGGCGAGGTTCGTCTTGAGCCAGTCCTGCTCCTGGTTGGCGCGGGTGGTCTCGCGCAGGGACTCCACCATGGAGTTGATGTTGTCCTTGAGCTCGGCGACCTCGCCGGACGCGTCCACGGTGATCGAACGCGTCAGATCGCCCTCGGCGACGGCGCTGGCCACCTCGGCGATCGCGCGGACCTGCCGGGTCAGGTTGCCCGCCAGCTCGTTCACGTTCTCCGTCAGGCGCTTCCAGGTGCCCGACACGCCCTCCACCTCGGCCTGGCCGCCGAGGCGTCCCTCGGTGCCGACCTCGCGGGCGACGCGGGTGACCTCGTCGGCGAAGGCGGAGAGCTGGTCGACCATCGTGTTGATCGTCGTCTTGAGTTCGAGGATCTCGCCGCGCGCGTCCACGTCGATCTTCTTCGACAGGTCGCCCTTGGCCACCGCGGTCGTCACGAGCGCGATGTTGCGCACCTGACCGGTGAGGTTGTTGGCCATCGAGTTGACGTTGTCGGTGAGGTCCTTCCAGGTGCCCGCGACGTTCGGCACGTGCGCCTGGCCGCCGAGGCGTCCCTCGGTGCCGACCTCGCGGGCGACACGGGTGACCTCGTCGGCGAACGCCGACAGCGTGTCCACCATCGTGTTGATGACGTCCGCCAGCGCGGCGACCTCGCCCTTCGCCTCGACCGTGATCCGCTGCGACAGGTCGCCGCGCGCCACCGCGGTGGCGACCTGGGCGATGGAGCGGACCTGGCCGGTCAGGTTCGACGCCATCACGTTGACGTTGTCGGTGAGGTCCTTCCAGGTCCCCGACACGCCCCGCACCTGGGCCTGGCCGCCGAGGCGTCCCTCGGTGCCGACCTCGCGGGCGACGCGGGTGACCTCGTCGGCGAAGGCGGAGAGCTGGTCGACCATCGTGTTGATGGTGTTCTTCAGTTCGAGGATCTCGCCGCGCGCGTCGACGGTGATCTTCTGCGAGAGGTCGCCCTTGGCCACCGCGGTCGCCACCAGCGCGATGTTGCGGACCTGGCCGGTGAGGTTGCCCGCCATGAAGTTCACGGAGTCGGTGAGGTCGCGCCAGGTCCCCTTGACGCCCTTGACGTCCGCCTGTCCGCCGAGGCGTCCCTCGGTGCCGACCTCGCGGGCGACGCGGGTGACCTCGTCGGCGAAGGCGGAGAGCTGGTCGACCATCGTGTTGATGGTGCTCTTGAGTTCGAGGATCTCGCCGCGCGCGTCGACGGTGATCTTCTGCGACAGGTCGCCCTGCGCGACCGCCGTCGTCACCTGGGCGATGGAGCGGACCTGGCTCGTGAGGTTGCCCGCCATGTGGTTCACGGAGTCGGTGAGGTCGCGCCAGACGCCGGCCACGCCCGGCACCTGGGCCTGTCCGCCGAGGCGTCCCTCGCTGCCGACCTCGCGGGCGACGCGGGTGACCTCGTCGGCGAACGCCGACAGCTGGTCGACCATCGTGTTGACGGTCTCCTTCAGCTGAAGGATCTCGCCGCGGGCCGGCACGTCGATCTTCTGGGAGAGGTCGCCCTTGGCCACCGCCGTGGCCACCTGGGCGATGTCGCGGACCTGGGTGGTCAGGTTGCCCGCCATGGCGTTGACCGAGTCCGTCAGGTCGGCCCAGGTGCCCGAGACGCCCGGCACCTCCGCCTGACCGCCGAGCGTCCCCTCGGTGCCGACCTCGCGGGCCACCCTGGTGACTTCGGAGGTGAACACGGACAACTGGTCCACCATGCCGTTGAAGACCTTGGCGATGTCGCCCATCAGGCCGTCGGCGTCGTCCGGCAGTCGGGTGCCGAAGTCGCCGTCCCGGACGGCCGTCAGGCCCGCCAGGAGCTGGCGCAACTCCTGATCACCCCAGGCGGCGTCGACGACTCCGGTGCTGTTGCTGGTCATGCGCACCCTCGTTCCGCTCCCCAAGAGTCCTCACCGTCGAGAACTCGGAACCCCTCCGGACCGATCCGCGGCCCGGCAGTCGTGCATGCATTTTCGCAGTTCACGGATCTGCGCGATGAGAAAATACGCCGCAGGCTAACCCACCTTCCGGACCCGTCACCAAGTTTGGGGGAAGGTCGTCAGCCAGGGCGACGAAGACGGGGAGAATCGTGCATGGCACCGCGAAACAGGGGTACTGGCACAAGTTTTGGGCAGCGGAAGGCAGCGAAAGGGGGAACCCACTGATGGGTGGTCACGGGTCCGACGGCATAGCGCCGCTCTTGTCCCGGATCGCGTACGGGAACGAGGACAGCGCCCGGCTCGCCGTCGACGAACTCGGTGACGCGATCTGTGCGTTGGGGTTCGTGGTCAACGAGACTACGGCCCCGACGGTCCCGCGCCTCCTCGACCTGCTCGCGGCACCGCACGTGCCGTGCAAGGCCGAGCTGCTGGACCTGCTGGAGAGCATCTGCCGCACCGAGCAGTGGCACGCGGCCGCGGCGGCGAGACGCGGCAGGCACGGCGCGGGCTACCGGGAGCAGCCCGGCTGGGAGGCAGCCGCCAGGGCGGCCGTGCTGGCGGGCCGCCCGGTCGTCGAAGGGCTGGCCTCGTCGGTGCGGCCGGAGGAGGCCGAACCCGCACGGAGACTCCTGCGGGCGATGGACGAGGTGCCGCCGTTCCCGCATGTCTGAGCGGCCTCAGGCGGGTGCCCGGCCGCGCCGCAGATACCGCAGCGCGGACGCCGCCGCGTGCGCTCCGCACATGCCGTGGGCGCCCGCGCCCGGCGGTGTGGCGGCGGAGCAGAGGTACATGCCCGCAACACCCGTGCTGTACGGGTCCAGGGCCAGGCGCGGGCGGGACAGGAGCTGGCGGACGGTGTTGGCGCCGGTGACGATGTCGCCGCCGACGTAGTTCGGGTCGTACGCCTCGAGCGCGGCCGGTCCGCGCACCGCCCTGCCGACGACCCGCTCGCTGAAGCCGGGGGCGAACCGCTCGATCTGGCGGACGATCGCCCCGGTCGCGTCACCGGCGTAGCCGTACGGCACGTGCGCGTACGTCCACACGGGGTGCACGTCGCCGTTCGAGCGGCCGGGGTCGGCCAGGTACTGCTGGCCGACCAGCATGAACGGCCGCTCCGGCATGCGCCCGGCGTGGACCGCGCGTTCGGTGGCAGCGACCTCCTCGAAGGTGCCGCCGAGGTGCACGGTGCCCGCCCGCCGGGCCGCCTCGTTGGTCCACGGCACACCGCCCTCGACGGCGAAATCCACCTTGAACGCGGCGGGCCCGTGCCGGTACCGGCGGTAGGCGCGGGCGACCCGGGGCGGCAGCCGGTCGCCGAGGATGTCCGCGACCGCGCCCGGCGCGAGGTCGAACAGGACGACGTCCGCCGGGGGCAGCTGGGCCGGGGACCGCACGCGTACGCCGGTCTCGATCCGGCCCCCGAGCTCACCCAGCAGGGCCGCCAGCGCGTCCGTGATCGCCCGCGAGCCGCCCGCCGCGACCGGCCAGCCGTGACGGTGCCCCGCCGCGATGATCGACACCCCGATGGCGGCGGTCACCGGCCGGTCCAGCGGCCGGAAGGCGTGCGCGGCGGCCCCGCCGTAGAGCGCCCGGGCGGTGTCCGAGCGCCATACGCGGGCCACGGCGGTCGCGGGCAGCAGGGCCGCCGTGCCGAAGCGCGCCATGAGGAGGGGGTGGTGCGGAACGCGTGTGAGCGGGCCCAGGAAGTCCTCCGCCAGCGCGTCGAACCCCTCGGCGAGCGGCCCGAACAGCCGCCGCCACCGCCGCCCGTCGACCGGGCCCAGGCCGTCCGCCGTCTCCCGCACCGACCGGCGCAGCACCCCGGCCTCACCCGAGTCGAGGGGATGCACGCAGTCGATCTCCGGCAGGCACCAGCGCAGCCCGTGGCGGCCCAGGTCCAGCGTGCGCAGGAACGGGGAGCCCACCGCCATGGGGTGCGTGGCCGAGCAGTGGTCGTGCCGCAGGCCCGGCGTCAGTTCGCTGGTGCGGGTGCCGCCACCGATCGTCGCGGCCGCCTCCAGGACGGTGACCGCCACACCCGCGCGGGCGAGGCGGACGGCCGCCGCGAGCCCGTTGGGCCCGCTGCCGACGACGACGGCTGTGCTCATCGGGGCTCCTCGTCGAGAGTCGAGAAGGTGCCGTGTCTCCGATGCTAGGTCACGCGTTCGAGTTGAGCCCGTTCGACAGCCCGGTGTACGCCGGCTTCGCCGCATAGCTCTCGTTGTAGGGGAGCGCGGCCCCGTACCCGCTGAACGTCCCCGGCACCCACGAGTACTTGTCGGTGATCCCCCACACCGTCACCCCGGCGCACCGCGGCACACCCAGGCAGTTCTCGCTCGCCGTCTTGTAGTCCGTGGACTGCTGGGCGAGTTCGGCGGAGGAGGCGGGCAGCGGGATGCGGATGTCGAGCTCGGTGACGGAGACCTCCAGGCCGAGGTCGGAGAACCGCTTCAGGTTCGCCTTCATCGACGACGGCACCTGCCCGACGACGAAGTGCGACTGGAAGCCGATGCCGTGCAACGGCACTCCCTGCGCGAGGAGTTGCTTCGCCAGCGCGTACAGGGCGTCGCTCTTGGCGTTGTCCGCCTCGATGTTGTAGTCGTTGATGTACAGCTTCGCCGAAGGATCCGCCGCGTGCGCCCAGCGCAGGGCGTTCGCGATGTAGCCGGTGCCGAGCTTGTCCTGCCACAGCGAACCGCGCATCGAACCGTCGTCGTTGAACGCCTCGTTGACCACGTCCCAGGCGTAGATCTTCCCCTTGTAGCGGCCGACGGTCGTGTCGATGTGGTTCTTGAGGATCGTGTTCAGCTGGGACCCCGAGAAGTTGCCGTTCTTCAGCCAGGAGGGCAGCTGCGAGTACCAGACGAGCGTGTGACCGCGTACCCCCTGGTTGTGCGCGGCCGCGTGGGAGACGAGACGGTCCGCCGCCGCCCAGTTGTAGCTGCCACGGCTCGGCTCCAGGGCGTCCCACTTCATCGCGTTCTCCGCCGTCACCGAGTTGAACTCCCGGTCCAGGGCGGCTGTGTACGACCCGTCGGACGTCAGCGGGGTGTCACCGACCGCCGCGCCGATCTTCACGCCGCGCCCGTCGGCGTAGCCGCGCAGGGTCGTCGCGGCCGAGGCGTCCGGCGTGAAGTGGGGCAGCGCGAGGGCCGCCGTGGCGACCAGCGCGCCCGCGACGGCGAGCGGAAGGGGGCGGAAGAGACCGCGGCGGCGGTGCGTAGCTGGTGCGTGCGGCATGACAATTCCTCGCAGGGGTGGGTGTGCGGGTGCTTCCGCCGTGTGTCGTCGCCGGGCGGCATAAGGTTGCCGGGGTTTCGGGGAGGGGAGGGGCCTGCGTGACGCACGCGGCGAGCAAAGCGGACGAGCCGCTCGATGGTACCCGGGGCACCGACCCCGCATCGCCCCAACCCCTGTGGCGACAAAGGGACTTCGGCGTCTTCTGGGCCGCGCAGACCCTCTCCTTCCTCGGTGACTCCTTCGCCCTGATCGCGCTTCCCCTGCTGGTGCTCCAGGCCACGGGTTCGCTCGCGCGCATGGGCCTGCTCACGGCCGTCGGCGGAGCGGCCTCGGTCGTGGCGGCGGTGTTCGCCGGGGCCGTGGTGGACCGGGTCGACCGGCGCAGGCTGCTCATCGGCTGCGATCTCGTGCGCATGGTGCTGTACGGGGTGATCCCGCTGGTGTGGCTCTTCGGCCCGCGGGTCTGGCTGCTGTACGTGATCCTGCCGCTGGGCGAGGCCGTCGGCATGCTGTTCGCCGTCGGCTACGTCACCGTCGTACGGGGCCTGGTCGGCACCGCACGCCTCACCGAGGCCAATGGGCGGCTCAACGCGACCGCCGCCGCGGCGGGCGTCCTCGGACCGCTGGGCGCGGGACTGGTCGCCGCCTGGACGGGCCCGGCCGCGGCCATCGGCGTGGACGCGGCCAGCTTCGGCGTCTCGGCGGCCTGCCTGGCCGCCGTACGGCTGCGTCGACGCCCCGCGGACGACGAGCGCCCCGCGGACGACAAGCGGCCTGCCGAGCGGACCGGACTGTGGCGGGACCTGCGGGTCGGGGTGACGTTCTTGTACGGGCATCCGGTGCTGCGCACGCTGACCGTCCTGCTGTTCTTCTTCAGCTTTCTCACCCTCGGCCTGACCGACCTGGTCATCTACCACCTCAAGCACGACCTCGGCCACGACGACGGCACCGTCGGCACCGTCATGGCGGCCGGCGCGCTCGGCACCGTCGCCGGCTCGCTGCTGGTGGCCCGGATCCGCCGTCGGCTCGGCTTCGGCACGACCTGGAGCGGTTCGACCGCGGTGTGCGGGCTGGCCTTCGCCGGGCTGGGCTGGGCGCGTGAGGTGCCCGTCGTTGCGGCCCTGAGCGCGGCCTTCCTGGCGTGCGTCGCCATGGCGGGCACCTGCTCCATGTCCCTGCGCCAGGAAGTGACTCCCGAGCCGCTGCTCGGGCGGGTCACCTCGGCGTTCTGGACCCTCCAGTACTCGGCGGCCCCGATCGGCGCGGCCGTCCTCACCTGGGCGGCCGAGCACCACGGCACCGCCCCCATCGCCCTCCTCGCCGGCGCCTCCTGCGTACTGATCGCCCTCACCGCCCAGTTCACCCCCATCCGCCGCTCGCCCGCACCTTGACGTGTCCCCGTACGCCGGGATCGGGAGTTTCACGAGATCGCGGTTAAGGTGGACGGCGTCGGAGGGTGGGTGGACAGGTGGATGCGTCGGGCAAGCGGCCCACGATGGCGGACGTCGCCCAGAAGGCCGGCGTCTCCCGGGCGCTCGTGTCGATCGTCTTCCGCCGTCAGCCGGGGGCGAGCGAGGAGACCCGGGAGCGGGTGCTGCGGGTCGCCGACGAGATCGGCTACCGCCCCGACAGCGCGGCCCGGCTGCTCGCGCGCGGCCGCAGTCGCACGCTCGGCGTGATGTTCATCGTGCACCAGACCTTCCACACGGACCTCATCGCGGGGATCTATCCGGCGGCCGAGCAGCTCGGCTACGACGTCCTGCTGTCCGCCACCACCCTGGGCCGCAGTGAGGGCAAGGCCATCGAGGCGCTGCTCAGCCACCGCTGCGAGGGGCTGATCCTGCTGGCCCCGGACGCGGACCCGGCGTACCTCGACGAGCTGGGACACCGCGCGGCGACCGTCTCGGTCGGCCGCCGTGCCCCCGGTGCCCGTGTGGACTTCGTCCACACCGCCGAGGGCAAGGGCGTACGCCAGGCCATGGACCACCTCGTCGAACTCGGGCACCGGCGGATCGTGCACATCGACGGCGGCCGCGGCCCCGGTTCGGCCGAGAGGCGGCGCGCCTACCGGGCGGCGATGCGCCGCCACGGGCTGGAGTCCGAGATGCGGGTCGTCCCCGGCGACCACACGGAGCAGTCCGGCATCGAGACCGGCCGTCTCCTGCTGGCGGAGCACGACCAGGGACAGCCGCTGCCGACGGCGGTCCTCGCGGGCAACGACCGCAGCGCGATGGGTCTGCTGATGTCCCTGACCCGGGCCGGCGTCGACGTCCCGGGCGACCTGTCCGTCGTCGGCTACGACGACAGTCACCTCTCCCACCTGATGCCGATCGGTCTGACCACCGTCCGCCAGGACGCGGTGCTCCTGGCGGAGCACGCGGTGCGGTTCGCGGTGGAGCGGCTGGAGAACCCGGCACTGGAGCCGCGGGAAGCGGTCCTGGACCCCAAGCTGGTGGTGCGGGGGACCAGCGGGCCGCCGCCGGTCGGCTGAGACCCGGTGCGCCGAGGCCACACAGCGGGGCCGGCACCGCGGTCGCGATGCCGGCCGTCTGCGGCGCTGAAGCCGACCAGAGCGGTCAGCGCGTTCCCTTCGCGGCGAACTCGGCGACCGCGTCGACGTTGTCCTTGGTGATGAAGGCCGGGCCCGTCAAAACGGGTGCGGTGCTGCCCCCGCTGAAGTTGCCGTTGGTCCTGTACAGCCACAGCGCGTCGACGGCGAGGTAGCCCTGGAGGTAGGGCTGCTGGTCGACGGCGAACTCGACGTCGCCGCTCTGGACGGCCTTGACCAGGTCCTTGTTGAGGTCGAAGGTCGCGACCTTCGCCTTGGTGCCCGCGTCGGACAGCGACTGCACGGCGGTCATCGCGATGGGGGCGCCGAGGGTGACCACCTGGTCGATGGAGGAGTCCTGCTTGAGCTTCGCGGTGATCGTCGACTTCACGGAGGGCATGTCGGTGCCGTTGACGTAGAGGATGTCGGTCTTGCCGCTGAAGCCCTTCTTCAGGCCGGCGCAGCGGGCCTCCAGGGCGACCTGCCCCTGCTCCTGGATGACGCACAGGGCGTGCTTGGCGCCGAGCTGGTTCAGGCGCTGCCCGAACGCCTGGCCGGCGATGGTCTCGTCCTGGCCGAAGTACTCGAGCATGCCGAGCTTCTTCCAGTCGGCCACGCCGGAGTTGAAGCCGACGACCGGGACGCCGGCCGCCGTGGCCTTGGCGACCACGTCCTTCATCGCCTGGGGCTTGGCCGCGGTGAGCGCGATGCCGTCGACCTTCTGGTCGATGGCGTTCTGCACGAGGTTGGCCTGGTTGCCGGCGTTCGGGTCGGACGAGTAGACGAGCTTGATGTTGTCCTTGGCCGCGGCGGCCTGGGCGCCCTTGCGGATGAGGTCCCAGAAGGTGTCGCCGGGGGAGGCGTGGGTGACCATGGCCACGGTCATGCGTGGGGTGGTGGCCTTGCCCGCCGAGGCGGCGCCGCCGCCTTCCTCGGACTTCTTGCCGCCGGAGCTGCTGGAGCAGCCGGCTGCGGACAGGACGCCGACGAGGATCGTGGCGGTCAGGGTGGCGGCTCGGCGATGTCTGTACATGTCCGTAGCACCTCGCTGTGCTGGTGAGGGTGGGTGTGGCAAGGCCGGGGGCCTGTCGCTGGAGCGCTTCACTAGTGCGCTCTAGTGGCACGTAACTATGGGACCGCCCGCCGACGGTGTCAATGGGTTTGTCAGGACGTTCCAACAAGGCACCGCGGGGCCTTCCGGGGCCCCGC
Organism: Streptomyces sp. NPDC002888; assembly: GCF_042888465.1. Classification (NCBI taxonomy): domain Bacteria; kingdom Bacillati; phylum Actinomycetota; class Actinomycetes; order Kitasatosporales; family Streptomycetaceae; genus Streptomyces; species Streptomyces sp. NPDC002888. The sequence continues at coordinate 257,486 of NZ_JBIAPU010000008.1, forward strand.
GGTGACCTTCGCATACGGCATCGGCATCGGCATCGGACCGGTCCGGCGAGCGTGAGCGGTCGTCAGCCGTTCACCCCGGTGTAGTGGCCCAGGCTCCACTGCCACAGCAGCCGTGCCGCCAGGTAGGCGAGCAGGCCCAGCAGGGGGGAGGCGGCGGCCAGCCAGTAGGGGACGCCGGTGTCGTGGCCGTGGCCGGTGAGGACGGCGGCCGGGAAGTAGGCGACGAAGGCGAGCGGAAGGCCGTAGGTCAGAAGGCCGCCCACCGCTCTCGGCAGGACGTTCAGCGGGTAGCTGCCGAACGTGCCGAGGAGTTCCTCCAGCCAGCGGCCCCAGTAGTCGGCGGCCGGGAAGCGCAGGGAGGCGCACGCCACCACCGTGAACAGAGCGGCCTCCAGGAGCATGCCGCCGAGGACGGCGGCGATCAGGTACGTGATCTGCCCGGCCGTCCAGTCCAGGTCGCTGCGGCTGACCGCGCCCACCATCAGGCCGGCGGCCACCGTGAGGTCGCCGATGGCGTTGGTGGGGAAGAACTGCAGCTGGACCTGGCGGTGGACCGGCATCGGGCGGACCAGGTAGGTGTCGATCACGCCCTCCTGGATGAACCGGCCGAGGGCGTGCACCCGGCCCAGCACCAGCACGAACAGCCCGTGCGCGAGCATCCGCGTCGCCGGGATCAGCAGGACGTCCGAGCTGTCCCAGCCGCCCATCCCGGTGAACCGGGTCAGCAGCACCGTGGCGAACACGATCACCGACACCTGCCAGATCGCGCCGATCGCGATCATCATCAGGAACTCGGAGCGGTATTCCAGCTGGGCGCGGAAGTTGAGACGCGTGATGCGCCACGCGATCCGGACGGCGTTCACGGGCCTCAGCCTCCCTGGGAGATGACACGACGGGCGGCCCGCCGCCACAGGAACCGGGTGAACAGGCCCAGCAGGACGATCCAGCCGGCCTGTACGGAGAGCTGGAAGGCGGCGTCCGAGAGCGGGATGCGGCCCACGTACAGCGACAGCGGCACGCTCAGCGTGGCCTGGAAGGGCAGGAAGGAGCTGAGGGTGATGAACCAGTCCGGGAAGAACCAGAGCGGCGCGTACACCCCGGACAGCAGGTTCTGCGCGAAGATCAGGATGAGCATCGCGGCGCCGTTGCGCATCGTCCAGAAGCACAGCTGGTCGATGACGAGCATGACGTAGTACAGGACCCACTGGCCGAGCAGCAGGCTCAGCGCGAACACCCCTGCCACGGCCGCCGACTGGGGCGGCTGCACGACCCCGGCCGCCAGGCACACCGCGTATCCGGCGAGCGACCAGGCGAGCCCGTACAACTGCTCGCCCAGGGCGCGCAGCGCGTAGTAGCGCTGGGGTGGCAGCGGGCGCAGGTACCAGTAGACGATCGTGCCGAAGTGCATGTGCTGGAGCACGGTGTCCCGGCCCGCGAACTGGTCGATCTCCCGCAGCCGGGAGGCGAGGACGGCCAGTACGGCGTACGTGACCGCCTGCTCGCGGTCGAGGCCCGCGGTCGTGCCGGTCGCCGCGTACAGGCCGTGCCACAGGGACGCCACCAGGACGATCTGCACGGTCAGCCGGAGCAGGGCGGCGGTCATGCGGGGCGGGGTGTGCAGCTCGCCGAGCGGGGTGACCCGGCCGACGCGCCAGGAGTGCGGGAGGGCCATCACACCGCCTCCGCGTGCGCGTACGCGGCCCGCATCACGTCCTCCAGGTCCGCCTCGTCGATGGCGATGCCCGTCAGCTCGTACCGCTCGATGACCAGCTTCAGCGCCTGGTGGACCGAGAGCGCGTCCGGCCCCGGGCCCTCGGGGCCGAACACCACCTGCGGGCCATCCCTCCGCACCACGGCGACACCCGGCAGCGGGACGACCTCGGCGTGCGGATCGGCCAGCGTCGCCCGTACCTGCCAGGTCGAGCCGAACCGGCGGCGGATCTCGTCGAGGGGGCCGTCGAGGACGAGCCGGCCGTGGTTGATCAGGACGACCCGCTCGGCGAGCCGCTCGACCTCGGTCATGTCGTGCGTGGTCAGCAGCACCGTACGGCCGCGCTCGGTGACCTGGTGGCGCAGGAACTCCCGGACCTGCTCCTTGACCACCACGTCCATGCCGATGGTCGGCTCGTCGAGGAAGACGACCGGCGGGTCGTGCAGCAGCGCCGCCGCGAGGTCGCAGCGGACCCGCTGGCCGAGGGAGAGGTGGCGGACGCGGGTGTCCCAGAAGGACGACAGGTCGAGGAGGTCGTCGAACTCCTTGAGACGGGCCGTGTGCTCGGCCTTCGGCACCTCGTAGATGTCGCGGAGGATCGCGAACGACTCGCGCACCGGCAGGTCCCACCACAGCTGGGTGCGCTGCCCGAACACCGCGCCGATGTTGCGGGCGTTGCGCTCCCGCTCCTCGTACGGCACCACGCCCGCGACGCGCGCCGTACCGGAGCTGGGGGTGAGGATGCCGGTGAGCATCTTGATGGTCGTGGACTTGCCGGCGCCGTTCGGGCCGAGCAGGGCGAGGAGCTCGCCCTGTGCCACGTCGAAGGTGATGTCGGAGACGGCGTCCTTGGCGACCTTCTCCGGGTTGACGAGGGATCTGAGCGCGCCGGCGAATCCGGGGCGGCGGACGGTCGTGTGGAAGGTGCGGCACAGCCCGCGGACTTCGATTTGTTGTGCGGTCCGCCTCCGGGGCGCTCCAGCCGGTGTCGAGGGTGCGACCGTGCTCAGCCCTTCGGGCCTCCGCGCGCTCGCACCCTCGCCTCCGGCGCGCTCCTTCGGCTCACTCGCGCTACTGCCGCTCACTCGGCGTACCTCCGGGTCAGTGTGATCAGCCAGACGGTCGCTGCCAGGGAGGCCGCGGAGAGGCCCGTGAGCAGCAGGGGTACCGCTTGGATGCCCGAGGCCTCGATGCCCACGCCCAGTAGTGGTGGGGCGGCGACGCCGCCCACCATCGACGCGGCGATCACCCAGGCACCGGCCCGGCTCGCCTGCGGAAGGGCGCGGTTGAGCCACGGCAGGCCGGTGGGGAAGACCGGTGCGATGAACAACCCAACACCCGCGTAGGCCACTGGCGCCACACCTTTTACGAGGGCTAGAAGGAGGCACGCCGTCATCCCGGCCGCGCAGATCGTCAGGATCCGCTCCGGGGAGTACTTCAGCGTGAGCGGCACGACCAGGAAGCGGCCCGCCGTCATCATCAGCCAGTACACCGAGGTCGCCGACGCGGCCACGGTCGCGCTGTAGCCGACGGTCTCCAGATGGGTGGGCTCCCAGCCGCCGACGCCCGCCTCGACGGCGACGTTGAGGATGTACAGGGCGAGGAAGCCGATCAGGATGCGGGGGAGGCCGAGCCCGCGTCCGGGGGCGCTCGACACCCCTTCCTGCCGCGGTGTCCGCACGCCGCTCGACCCCAGCACCACCAGCGCCGCAGCCAGTGCCGCGCAGCCGCCGAAGGCGTACGCGTACCCGTCGGGACCGACCCACGCCACGAGCGCGGGTCCGAGCACCGCGCCGATGCCGAAGTGGGCGTTGAGGATGTTCAGCATGGCGGTGGACTTCTCGCCGAAACCGGCCGCGAACAGCTGGTTGAGGCCGTAGTCGATGCCGCCGAAGCCGAGACCGCCGAGGAAGGCGGCGGCGAGGGCCAGCGGCCAGTTCGGGGCGAACGCGAAGCCCGCGCCACCCGCCGCCATCAGCGCGTAACTCGACGCGAGCAGCGTCCTGTTGCTGATCCGGGAGTGGACGGCGTTGAAGGCGAGGACACCGGCCACGCCACCCGTGAAGTGCAGGCTCAGGCCGAGTCCGGCGGCGGACGGGGACAGGCCGTACTCCTCGCGCAGGCCCGGGACGGCCGGGCCGTACAGCGCCTGGAGCATGCCGATGAGGACGAAACCGACGCAGGAAGCGACCGCGGCCGGCCGGCTGAAGAGCCGACCGGCCGCGCCCGTCCTCAGGACCGTGTCAGTCAACTGGTCTCCGGGGTGGTCTCCGCGTCGATCTGCGAGAACACGAACGAGAACTCCGCGTGCTCGGCGTTCAGGTAGTACTGCGGCAGCGGGCCCGGACCGCACGACTGGGAGCCGATGCCGTGCTGGCCGTGGTCGAGGTTGACCCACACTGTGTCGCCGGCCGTGAGGTCGCTGCGGTGCGTGGCCGCGTCCAGCTGCTCGGTCGTCCAGCGGCGCGCGCTGAAGAAGAACTCCGGGTCGCCCTCGATCCTGAGGCCACCGAGCTCCACCCAGCGGACGTCGGCGCGGGCGCCGTTCTCCTGCGGGCGGACGTACGGCGTCTGGAGGTCGTCGACCGTCGACTCCCAACGGCCCAGCTGAGCCGCCGTCTTGGTGTCCGGGTAGGCCTCGCCGGGACCACCGCCGTACCAGCGCACCCGGTCGGCCGCGGGAAGCCCCAGCCGGATGCCGAGGCGGGGCAGCGGCACCGTCCAGTCGCCGTCGGGCGCCACGGACACCGTCAGCTTCAGCCGGGCGCCGTCGGAGGTCCAGCGGTACGTCGTCGCCAGGCCGAACTCCCAGGCGGCGGGCGCCACCCGGGTCCGCACGGTCAGGGCGTCGTCGCCGAGCTCCACCGCGTCGATGCGGTGGCGCATGCGGTGCAGGCCGAACTTGCGCCACAGCTGGCCGTAGCGGATGTCGGTCTGCCAGGCCGCGCCGTCGTCGTTGTCGGTGGTCGCCCGCCACACGTCCAGGCGCGGGGCGCTCACGTCGACCCCGCCGATGGTCCTCAGCGCGCCCGTGCGGGCGTCGAAGGACGCCGGGCCGAGGGTGATCACACCGTCACCGCGGGCGGGGCCGTCGGTCGGCGCGACCGAGGGCAGCGGCCGTGCGGCCGCCGCGAACTGGCCCCAGGCCACCGGGTGGTCCTTCGCCGCCCACGCGGTGTCCTCCGCGAGGACCGCCCGCACCGTCCAGTACGCCTCGCCACTGCGCGCGTTCGCGGGCGGCTCGGGCAGCTTCACGTCCACGGACTCGCCCGCCGCGAGCGCCGGCACGGACAGGCTGCCCGCCTCGACGGTCTCGCCGTCGACCTGGTACGACCACTCGAAGGCCAGCGCGGACAGGTCGGCGAAGTCCTGCTTGTTCACCACCCGCACGGTGCCGTCCGAGCCGTCGCCTTCAAAGCCGACCGGCTCGATGACCTTCTTGAACTCGACCAGACCGGGGGAGGGCGTGCGGTCCGGGAACAGCAGCCCGTCGCAGACGAAGTTGCCGTCGTGCAGCTCCTCGCCGAAGTCGCCGCCGTAGGCGAAGCCCAGCTCGGCGTGCTTGATGCCGTGGTCGATCCACTCCCAGACGAAGGCGCCCTGGAGCCGGTCGTACGTCTCGAAGAGCTGCTGGTACTCGGCGAGGCCGCCGGGACCGTTGCCCATGGCGTGCGCGTACTCGCAGAGGATGAAGGGAAGCTCACGCCTCTTGTGGGTGCCGCCGTCCAGGCCCCGGCCGATCTGCTCGACCTCCTCGTGGGAGGCGTACATCCGGGAGTACATGTCCGTGTCACGGCAGTCGATGTCACCCTCGTAGTGCACGAGGCGTGAGGCGTCGCGGCCGTGGATCCACTCGGCCATCGCGGTCAGACCGCGGCCGGTGCCGGCCTCGTTGCCCAGGGACCAGATGACGACCGACGCGTGGTTCTTGTCCCGCTCGACCATGCGGGCGGCACGGTCGATCAGGGCCGGGGTCCAGCGGTCGTCGTCGACGGGGTTGTCCCGCCAGGCCTGCTCGGTGAAGCCGTGGGTCTCCAGGTCGCACTCGTCGATGACCCACAGGCCGTACTCGTCGCACAGGTCCAGGAAGGCCGGGTGCGGCGGGTAGTGCGAGGTGCGCACGGCGTTGACGTTGTGCCGCTTCATCAGCAGCACGTCCTCGCGCATGGTCTCCAGGTCGAGGGCGCGCCCCTTCTCGGGGTGCCACTCGTGCCGGTTGACGCCCTTGAACAGGACCGCCTTGCCGTTGACCTTGATCAGGCCGTCCTCCAGGACGACCGTGCGGAAGCCGATCCGCAGCGGCACGCTCTCGCCCTCGGTGGCGAGGACCCCGTCGTAGAGGCGGGGCGTCTCCGCCGTCCACGGCTGGACGGCGACCGTCACCGGCTCTCCGGTGGCGACGTCGATCCCCAGCTCCGGCACGGTGACCCGGCCGTCCACGTCGGAGTCGACGCGCAGGGTGCCCTCGCCGGCGACGTGGTCGTAGGAGGCGTGCACGAAGTAGTCGAGGACGCTGCCCGCCGGGCGGTGCAGCAGCGTGACGTCACGGAAGATGCCGGGCAGCCACCACTGGTCCTGGTCCTCCAGGTACGAGCCCGCGGACCACTGGTGGACCCGAACCGCGAGGACGTTCCCGGACGGCTTCAGCAGGTGCCCGACCGCGAACTCGTGCGGCAGCCGGGATCCCTTGAACTCACCGATGTCCGTGCCGTTCAGCCACACCCGGGCGCAGGACTCCACGCCGTCGAAGCGGATGACGGCAGCGCCGTCCCCGGGCCAGTCCGCCGGCAGGTCGAAGACCCGCAGGTGGTCACCGGTGGGGTTCTCCGTCGGGACGTGCGGCGGGTCCACCGGGAAGGGGTAAAGGTGGTTGGTGTAGATGGGCGACCCGAAGGCCCCGTCGCCCTGCAGGACCCAGTGCCCGGGAACCGTGACCTCGGCCCAGTCCCCGGCGTCGTAGCCCTGCTCGGCGAACGAGTCGTCCTCGGCGTCGATGGTCGCCGACACGCGAAGGCGCCAGCTGCCGTTCAGCGACAGGGACTTCGCGTCCGAGGACGCGTACCAGGCGCGGGGCGGGAGGGCCCCGCTGCCCGGTGAGACGTCCTCGACGTAGTCGGTGGCCGTGGGTGTGCGGAAAGACATCGGTCTCCAGGTCGTGAAGAGAGGCGTCAGCCCTTGATACCGGTCTGCGCGATCCCCTGGACCAGCCAGCGCTGGAGGAAGAGGAACACGAACACCAGGGGCAGGATGGAAATGGCCGTGGCCATGAAGATCAGGTGGTAGTTGACGGTCTGGTTCGTCATGTACGACGAGAGCGCGACCTGAACCGTCCAGGCGCTCGGGTCCTGGCCGATGACCAGGGGCCACAGGAAGGCGTTCCAGCCGTTGATGAAGGTGATCGTGGCGATGGCCGCGAAGAAGTTCAGCGAGTTCGGTACGACGACACGCCAGTACGCGCCCCAGTAGCCGAGCCCGTCCACGCGCGCCGCCTCCTCCAGCTCCTTCGGGAACCCGAGGAAGTACTGCCGGAACAGGAAGCACGTGAAACCACTGAACAGGCCCGGGACGATGAGACCCTGGTAACTGTCCACCCAGCCGAGGGACGAGACGAGCACGAAGCTCGGCACGAAGGTGACGGCCGTGGGAACCATCAGCGTGGCCAGGACCGCGTAGAACACCTTGTTGGCATGCCTGTACGGGATCCGGGCGAGGCCGTACCCGGCCATCGAGCAGATCAGCAGGATGCCCGAGGTGTGCAGGACGGCCACGACCACGGAGTTCCACAGGGACCGGGCGAAGTCGACGGTGACGTCGTCGAACGGCTCGGTGATGTTGCCCCACTGGATGTCGGTGGTGAACCACTTCCAGTTCTCGCCCGTGATCTCCGGGTCCGTCATCAGCGCGTTGCGGATGATCAGGTAGAAGGGGATCAGGAAGAGGAGGCCGGCGACTCCGGTCGCGATGTACAGACCGGTGTTGCCCATGACGCCGCCGCCGCGCTTGGCCTTGGCCGGCTTGGTGACCTTCTTCAGGTCGGGTGCCGTGGTGGTCACTTGGACTCCTCACCCCTTCCGAAGCCCATGATCTTGCCCTGGAGCAATGAGACGACGCAGATGAGCATGGTCAGGACGACCGCGCCCGCGCTGCCCGCGCCGTAGTTCTGGTTCTCGCCGAGGGCCATCTTGTAGAGCTCGACCAGCGGAGGCTGGCCCCAGGTGGCCTTGGGGAGCAGGTTGAAGAACTCGTCGAAGGCCTGGTAGGCGGCGATCAGCAGGAGCAGGATCACCGCGGTGGACGTGGCCCGCAGCTGGGGCAGTGTGATGTGCCGGAAGGTCTGCCAGCCCGGCTTGGCGCCGTCGAGGGAGGCGGCCTCGTACAGTTCCCGCGGAATGTTCTGCAGCGCCGCCAGGAACAGGATCATGTAGAAGCCCGACTGGAGCCACAGGCGTACGGTCACGATGACCAGCCAGTACCAGGGCGGGTCGGGGTTCGCCAGCCAGGCGACGTTGTCGATGCCGAACCAGCCGATGATCGTGTTCATCAGGCCGAAGCGGACGCCGTTGAAGATGGACATCTTCCAGATCAGGGCGGCGGCGACGTAGCTGACCGCGGTGGGCAGGAAGAACACCGACCGGAAGAACGCCCGCATGAACCGCAGCCGGTTGACCAGCAGCGCCAGGCCCAGTGAGAGGGCCCAGGTGGCGGGCACGATGAACGCGGCGAACACGGTGAACGTGACGAGCGAGTTCCGGAAGTCCGTGTCCGTCAGGATCTGCTTGTAGTTGTCGAAGCCGACGAAGTCGCTCGGCGTGACGGTGAAGCGTGCCTCGAAGAAGCTGAGATAGATGCTCCAGCCGATGGGCACGAAGACGAAGATCACCAGGCCGATCAGGAAGGGGCCGGTGAAGAGCCAGAAGTTGAAGGTGCTGTTCGCCTTGACGCCCCGCCGCGGCCGGGCCTTGGAGACCTCGGCCGGGGCGGGGTTCTTGGCGACCCCGGGTGTGGTGGTGGTCGACATGTCGAGATCCGTCCGGTGGTCTAGCCGAAGAGCTTCTTGAGCTCGGCGTCGACCTTCTTCTCACAGGCGGCGAGCTGGGCCTTGGGGTCGCCGTCCTTGCGGACGGTGTTGGCGATCACGTCCCAGAACGCGGCGATCATGGCCTGGGTCCAGCCGATGTTGTCGAAGTGACCGAACTCGTTGAAGAGCTTGACGCCCTCGGCCGGCAGGCCGGACTTCAGCTTGGTCGCGGACGCGGCGAGGGAGGTGCGCGGCGGGATGTGGAAGCCGTAGGAGGTGGCGAAGTCCTCCTGGTACTCCTTCTGGTCGATCCACAGCCACTTCACGTATTCCTTGGCCGCCTCGACGTTCTTGCCCTTGGCGTTGACGAACATCGACCAGCCGCCGTTGTAGACCGACTGCTTGCCGGCGGAACCGACCTTCGGGAAGGGGAAGATGCCGATGTCGTCGCCGAGCGCCTTCTGCATGGCCGGCATGGCCCACATGCCGCACCACTGGATCGCGGTCAGGCCCTGGATGAGGGCCGAGGGGTCCCACGAGTCGGCGGGGGCGTCGAGGAGCAGGTTGCCACTGGTGAAGAGGCCGCGCATCTGCTTCAGGCCCTCGGCGACGGCGTCGGTGTTGAAGGCGGGCTTGTTGTCCGCGGTGAGGGTGTCGGCGCCGGCCGACCAGATCAGCGGGCGGTCGATCGAGGTCAGGTCGTTGCCGAGGAAGATGCCCTTGACCTTGCTGGTGGTCAGCTTGTCGGCGGCCTCGATCAGCTCTTCCAGCGTGGTCGGGACCTCGATCTTCGCCTTCTCGAACAGCGAGGGCCGGTAGAAGAGGAACTGCGGGTCGTCGATCATACGGACGCCGTATATCTTGCCGTCGACCGTGTGCGACTTGATGTCGGCCGGGTTGAAGTCGTCCTTGACCGGGTCGATGATGTCGGTCAGGTCCGCCACCTGGCCGCTCTTGACCATCTGGATCTGCGGGTGGAACTCGAACACGTCCGGCGCGTTCTTGGTGAGCAGCGCGGCGAACAGCTTCTGCTCGAAGTTGTTGCCGGTGATCCACTGCGTGGTCACGTTGGCCTTGTCGTAGGCCTTCGCGTACTTCTTGACGGCCTGCTCCACACCGGCCTCGCCGTACGCGTGGAAGTACTGAGTCAGGGTGTCGCCCGACCCGGACCCCCCACCACGTCCGTTGTTGCCGCCACACGCGGCAAGGGTGCCCGCGGCGGCCATGCCCGCGGCGGCCCGGAAGATGGACCGGCGGGACCAGTTGCTGTTGCTCATTGCCGACATGGCGACGTCCTTGTCTCGAGTACGGCTCACGGCTCACGGCTCCACGGCCGAGCGGCCGGTGGCTCAAATTGCTTTGCGGTGCGGGACGTTAACCTTCGGCTAAGGCTTCGGCAAGGGGTTGGACGAAGTCTGCGCGAAACGTTGTGTCCGGTTCGACATGACGAACGCGGGGTTCGTCAGGCGGTGGCGTGGGGGATGAGGGCCGCCGGGTCAAGGGGCCGGCGGCCCTCGGTCAGGGGGCGCTGCGCGGAGCTCCAGGCCCCGTCGGGGCCTCCGCCGCAGCGTCATGAGGATGGTCCGGTGCGGCTCCTCGCGAGGGTGCGTTTCGCGGACCTCTGCCCGACGGACTGCAGCGAGCCCTCCAGCGCGAACGTGGCCGCGCCGAGGCACACCGGGTCGGTGGGGATCGGGGAGAGGACGATCTCGGTGGCGGCCAGCGGCCGCTTCAGCGCGTGCCGGGCGACGGCCTCGCGCACTTCGTTCAGCAGGGGCTCGCCCAGCCGGCCGGCGACCCAGCTGCTGAGCACGACCACCTCGGGGTTGAGCAGGTTCACCAGGTCGGAGATGCCGGCGCCGAGGTAGCGGGCGGTGTCGCGGACCACCTTGACGGCCACCGGGTCGTGCGCGGCGACCCCGCGGGCCAGGGCGTCGATGGTGGCCGTCTGGTCCTCGGGATGCAGCAGCGGGCTCTGCGGGCTCAGCTCCCGCAGGTTGAGCATGATCCCGGGCGCTCCGACGTACGTCTCGACACAGCCGTGGTTGCCGCAGTGGCACAGGCGCCCGTCGAGCACGAGCGTGGTGTGGCCCCACTCTCCGGCGCTGTTGCTGACGCCCCGGTGCAGCCCGCTGCCCAGGACGAGTCCGGCGCCCACGCCGGTGCCGAGGTTGACCACCACGGCGTCGCCGTGTCCGCGGGCGGCCCCGAACCACAGCTCGGCGACCGCGCAGGCGCGCAGCGGGTTGTCCAGGTAGAGGGGATAGGCGATGTACTCGGAGAGCAGGTCGAGCAGCGGCACGTCGTGCCAGTCCCAGTTGGGCGCGTACTCCGCGATGCCGGTGGTCCGGTCGACCTGGCCCGGCACGCTCACGCCGACGCCGAGGACCCGGGCCGCCTCGACCCCGGCCTGCGCGACCACCGAGCCGACGGCGGCGGCGACATGGCCGACGACCTGCTCCGGTCTGCTCTCGCCGGGCCGCATGTCCTCCTCGGCCCGGGCCAGCACGTTCAGCCCCAGGTCGAACAGCTCGACATGCACGTATGTCTCCGCGATGTCGACGCCGATCAAGGCGCCCCCCGACGCGTTGACGGCCACGAGGCCCCGGGGGCGGCCGCCCGCCGAGTCCTCGAACCCGACCTCCGTGATCATCCGCAGGTCGAGCAGCTCACCGACGAGGGTGGCGACCGTGGCGAGGCTGAGGCCGGTGGCGGCCGCCAGCTCCTGCCGGGAGGTGGGGGACGTGGCGATGATCTGGCGCAGCACCTCATAGCGGTTCGCGGTGCGGATGTCGCGTGATGTGCGCTTCACCGGGGTTGCCCCATCCCTTCCATGCCGGGCCGGGGCTATGACGGCACCGGCGCGCGGCAAGGCTATGGGGCTGCGAGGACTTTCGACAAGGGGTTAGGAAAGGGGGTTTATAAAGTCTTACGCGTCAGTGGCCGAGGACGTTCGCCACGAACGTGTTGGTGAACTTACCGGCCGGATCCAGTTCCCGTACCAGCGCCGCGAAGTCGGCGAGCCGCGGATAGCGTCCCCGCAGCGTCTCGGCGGGGACGGTGAACACCTTCCCCCAGTGCGGCCGCGCCTCGAAGGCGTCCAGGGCCTCCTCCAGTCGCCGCACCACGGGCAGCACCCTCGCGGTGTCCTCCACCCAGGTGAAGTGCAGCGCCACGGTGTCCCGTCCGTAGGAGGGGCTGAGCCACTGCTCGTCGGCGGCGACGGTACGCACCTCACAGGTCTGCAGTACGGGGGCGACCGTCTCCCGGATACCGTCGATCGCATCCAGTGCGTCGACGGCGTACCGGCGCGGCAGCAGGTACTCCGACTGGAGCTCGGCGCCGCTGCTCGGGGTGAACTCCGCCCGGAAGTGCGGCAGCCGCTCGTGCCACGGCCCCGGCGCCCCGAACTGTTCCGTGCAGTTGACCGCGGGCATCCCCGGCACCGGGTGCAGCGCCACGGTCGCGGGCGCGGCCCACGGGAAGGCGTGCAGCGGCTGGTCGGTGCGCCGCTTCAGCCAGACCTGCCGGAAGCCCGGCGCACGCCAGTCGGTGAACAGGCTCACGCTGTACGCCGCTGCCGCGACGGTCTCGAAGTCCAGCCCGTCCAGGGGGAGTTCGGTGAACAGGTGCTGCTCGACCTCGAAGGCGGGCTCCAGGTCGAGGGTGAGCGCCGTGACGACCCCGAGGGCGCCCAGGGAGGTGACGGCCCCGCCGAAGCGCGTCTCGCCCCGGCCGACGACGACCGTCGAGCCGTCCGCCGTGACGATCTCGACCTCGCGCACGGAAGCCGCGAGCGGCCCGTTGCCGACGCCCGACCCGTGCGTGCCGGTCGCCACCGAACCGGCCACCGAGATGTGTGGCAGCGACGCCATGTTGGGCAGGGCCAGCCCCTGCTCGTGCACCCGCCGGGCCAGCTCCGCGTACCGGACGCCGCCGCCGACCCGTACCGTACGGGCCGCCGTGTCGACGTCGGCCTCGGCAGGCAGGGCGTCCAGCGACAGCAGCGCCCCGTCGGCGCCCGGCTCGGCGAGCTCGTTGAACGAGTGCCCGCTGCCCAGCACCCGCACCCGCCCGCTCGCCGCCACGAGCGAGCGCAGCGCGTCGAGGGAGTGCGGCCGGAGCAGTTCCCTGGCCGCGAACGTGATGTTGCCCGCCCAGTTCGTCACGGTATCGGCCATGCGGTCGCCCTCCCAGGGATCAGCATCCAGCTTTCTCGCCGGAACCTATCCCGTCGGCAGCAGGGCCCTCACTCCCGAGTCTCCCTTCCGTGCGTAGTAGTCGATCGCGCAGTCCCCGAACCGGTGCAGGGAGTGGACTGTGAGGGCCCCGCCCACCAGGGGGCCGATGAGCGGGACGAAGCGGTTCGCGGTCCGTTTGCCCGCTTCCGAGAGCACCTTCGCGCTCACGGCTTCCGCGACTTCCGGAAAGGCGGCGGCGAGGGCGGCGAGTGCGGACATCGGCTTGGCGGCCGTCTCAAGGACCTGCAGGGTCCCCGACATCGTCGAGGCCATTTCGCCGCCGATGACCCCCGCCCACAGCCCGGTCACCGCGAAGAGGTCGTCGAGCGGGTCGACCTCGCTGCCCATGAGGTGGCCGATGCCCCAGGCGGTGTGGGCCATCTTCCGGTAGGAGAAGCCGACGTCGAGGAGGACCGTGCCGACGCCCACCGGGCCGAGGGCCGCCGAGCCGACGGTCATCGCCGTCGCCTGGGTGCCCTGGTACCAGCGCCAGGTGGTGACCGACTGGAACTCCTCCACCTCTTTGATCACTTGGTCGGCCTCGCCGACGATGCCGAGAACAATGGTGGTGAACACTTCGGCGCCGCTTGCATTCCGCATTCCACGGGCTCCCTGGATGTGAGTGATCTCCTGGCTTTCGGGCTGGTGTCCAGTGACCTGCCAGCAGTGTTCTGGCCCAGCCCCTCACCTGCACAAACGCGCGACACGCGGCGACCGGGTGCACGCCGGGGCGTATCCGCGAACGTGTGCGTAAGAGGTGTGACACGAGTGCCGCCCCGCCGCCACGCCGGGCCCCGCCCCCACGCCCGCGCACCCGGGGGCATACCGTGAGGAGTCGTACGCCTGACGCCGGGAGGGTCGTACGCCTGACGCCGGGAGGAGAGACGGATGGGCAGCCGCACCGAGCTGGTCGAGGATCTGATGGAGCGCTTTCCGCACGTACCGCGGGAAGCCGTCTTCAAGGAGGACCTGCTGCGCGGCGGTGTCGCTTTCGACGCGTCGGCGCTGAGCGACAACGAGAGCGGTGAGGTGAAGCCGAAGTCGTACTTCATCTTCTCCTTCGACCACGGCACCCTGCCCGAGCTCGGCGAGGCCGCCCTCAGGCGCCCGCCGGAGGAGATCATCCTCACCGGCGGCCCGTACGACCTGCGGCGCACCGTCGTCTCCGTGCGCGTGAATCCGTCCTCGCCGTACCGGGTGGCCGCGGACGGCGAAGGGCTCCTCGGGCTCTACCTCGACGGCGCCCGCATCGCCGACGTGGGCGTGCCGCCCATGCCCGAGTACTACCGGCACACCCTCTCCAACGGAAAGTCCGTCATGGAGGTGGCCCCGACCATCCAGTGGGGCTACCTGATCTACCTGACCGTCTTCCGGGTGTGCCAGTACTTCGGCGCCAAGGAGGAGTGCCAGTACTGCGACATCAACCACAACTGGCGCCAGCACAAGGCGGCCGGGCGGCCGTACACGGGTGTCAAGGACGTCGAGGAGGTGCTGGAGGCCCTGGAGATCATCGACCGCTACGACACGGCCAAGGCCTCCACCGCCTACACCCTCACCGGCGGCGCCATCACCAAGACGGTCGCCGGGCGCGACGAGGCCGACTTCTACGGCCACTACGCCAAGGCCATCGAGGAGCGCTTCCCCGGCCGGTGGATCGGCAAGGTCGTCGCCCAGGCGCTGCCGCGCGACGACGTGCAGCGCTTCAAGGACTACGGCGTGCAGATCTACCACCCCAACTACGAGGTGTGGGACCGCCGCCTGTTCGAGCTGTACTGCCCGGGCAAGGAGCGCTACGTCGGCCGCGACGAGTGGCACAAGCGCATCCTCGACTCCGCGGAGATCTTCGGCGCCCGCAACGTCATCCCCAACTTCGTGGCCGGCGTGGAGATGGCCGAGCCGTTCGGCTTCACCACGGTCGACGAGGCGATCGCGTCGACGACCGAGGGCCTGCGCTTCTTCATGTCGCAGGGCATCACACCCCGCTTCACCACCTGGTGCCCCGAGCCGACGACCCCGCTCGGCAAGGCCAACCCGCAGGGCGCGCCGCTGGAGTACCACATCCGCCTCCTGGAGGCCTACCGGGCCACCATGGACGACTTCGGCCTGTCCTCCCCGCCCGGCTACGGCCCGCCCGGCCCCGGCCGCGCCGTCTTCTCCGTCAGCTCCTTCATGGACAGCCTCCCGGCACAGGGGCCGGCACAGGAGCCGGCCGAGGTGACGGCCGAGGCGTGATCCGTTCCGCTCCGTAGGGCACAGAAGGGTGTCGGAGTGGTGGTGGCGGTCGTACACTCCGACCCCTGGACTGACACACCGGCAGGACAAGCACGGCGGCCGGGTCCGCGCGGCCCGGCTGCCCCACGGTCACCGACCGCGGGATTCGCAGACTCCGCTTGTCAGTTGTGTCGGAGACGTGAAAGGCTCTGGCCCTGCCGCGAGGTTCCCCCCAACTCCATTGCCGATATGGCGAGTTGACCTCGCTCGTGGATGCAGGAGACTCATGCCAGACCTGCCGACTCCTCAGGACGACACCGAGGCCGCGCTGTTCTCCGAGTGCTGGGACGCCGTCCTCTCCTATGCGGACCTCTGCACCTCCGGCTCGACCGCCGCCCAGCAGCTGGCCCGCGAGGCGTTCGCGCTCGGCACACGAGAGGCCCGCGAGGCCGAGGCCGGGACCCGCAGGAGCGCCGGCCGCCGGTCCCCCGTCCTGCCCCGCGTCCCCCTGCTGCTGACCGCCGTACGCGCCACGGCGGCCGCCTGGGAGGCCGAGGGCCAGGGGCACAAACTCGACCCCGACCTGCGCCTGTGGCTCAACTCCGAGAGGGCCGCCCGCTACACCGGGCCGCCCCTGCACCGCCCCATCGCCCTGCGCGGCCTGCGCGACATGCAGGAGCCCGACGCGGCCCTGCTCTGGCTGGCCGAGGTGGAGGCGCTGCCGCTGTCCGGGGTGGCCCGCCGGCTCGGCCTCGACCCGGCCGCCGCGTCCGACGAACTCGACCAGGTGCGCGACCTGTTCCGGGCCCGCTGCCACCGCCACCACCTCGACACACCGCTCGACGCGGAGTGCCGCGGCTACGTCCGGCTGCTCGACGCCGTGACCCGCTCGCCCGGCGCCGACACCCCCGAGGACCTCTCCCGGCACCTCGCCACCTGCGTGGAGTGCGCGGAGGCCGCCGCCTGTCTGCGGCTGCACGGCGGCGGACTGCCCTCCGCCCTCGCCGGCGGGGTCATCGGCTGGGGCGGCCTCGCCTACCTGGAGCGCCGCCGCCGGGCCGCCGAGGTACGCCTGGGCGTCGGCCGCCCCGACCGGCCGGACCCGGAAGGCGAGGCGACGACGGACGCGGCGGCCAAGG
This sequence comes from Streptomyces sp. NPDC002888, assembly GCF_042888465.1. Classification (NCBI taxonomy): domain Bacteria; kingdom Bacillati; phylum Actinomycetota; class Actinomycetes; order Kitasatosporales; family Streptomycetaceae; genus Streptomyces; species Streptomyces sp. NPDC002888. Next base: position 273,806 of record NZ_JBIAPU010000008.1, read on the forward strand.
CACGGGTCGCGCGCAACGGACTCCTCGTCGCCGCCGTCCTGGTGTCCCTGCTGGCCCTGGCCGTGTCGATGATGCCCTTCGGCAGCACCGGCGACGACGTCGCGGGCGGCACCGACGCCGACCGCCAGCCCGTCGCCGACCCTGGCCCCTCGCTGTCCCTGGCCAAGACGCCCCCGTCGGCGACCCCGTCGGCGGCGTCCCCCTCCGCGAGCCCGAGCCGCACGCCGAGCGGCGGCGCCACGACCAAGTCCGACGACAAGCAATCCCAGCCGCAGCCCCAGGGCACCTCGTCCTCCACCGCTCACGGCGAGGACAGCCCCGCGGCCCCTCCGCCCGCGGACCACGAGCCGGTGACCTGCCGGGTCGCGTACGACCTCGTCAACGAGTGGCCCGACGGCTTCCAGGCCACCGTCACCGTCACCACCAAGGAGCCCCTCGACACCTGGCGCCTCGCCTGGACCTTCCGCGACGGCCAGCAGGTCGGCCAGATGTGGGACGCGAGCGCCTCCCAGAACGGCTCCCGCGTCACCGCCACCGCCGCCGACTACAACAAGACGGTCCCCGCCGACGGCTCCGTCTCCCTCGGCTTCCTCGCGTCGTGGCACGGGAAGAACTCGGCACCGGTCGACTTCACGCTGAACGGGCGCGACTGCGGGGCCTGAGGGGTTCTTTAAATGCGTTGACCCGGCACCATGGGGTCCGGCTAGAGTTACGACGACTTCGACAGCGGCCTCGCGCCGCCGTCGCCGAACGAATGAGGACGAGGAGGTGTCGACCGATGGCTGTCACTGAGATGGGCGCTGCCCGCATCCAGGAGTTCATCAAGTCCACCTCCGTGGCCACCGGCTGACCTCACACTCCTTCGCGCGCCGAACAGCGCGCTCGCCGGGGCCGCCCCTGTGAAGGGTCACCCTTGACTTCCCACTCTGCCCCCTCCTCCGCTTTCTCTTCTGCTTTCTCCGCGTTGGCGCTCTACGGCTGGGACCAGGACTGGGCCGACGCGTTCACCCCGTACGACGCCGAAGGGCTGCTGCCCGGGCGCGTGGTGCGGGTCGACCGCGGGCAGTGCGACGTGGTCACCGCCGACGGAACCGTGCGGGCCGACACCGCGTTCGTCACGCCGCACGACCCGCTGCGGGTCGTCTGCACCGGCGACTGGGTCGCCCTCGAAGCCTCCGGGAACCCGCGCTACGTACGGACTTGCCTGCCGCGCCGTACCGCCTTCGTGCGCTCCACCTCCTCCAAGCGGTCCGAGGGGCAGATCCTCGCGGCCAACGTCGACCACGCGATCGTCGCCGTGTCGCTGGCCGTCGAACTCGACCTCGCCCGCGTCGAACGGTTCCTGGCGCTCGCCTGGGAGTCCGGGGCACAACCCGTGGTCGTGCTCACCAAGGCCGACCTGGTCCCGGACGCGGTCACCCTCGCCCACCTCGTCCAGGACGTGGAGACCAGCGCGCCCGGGGTCACGGTGCTGGCCGTCAGCGCGGCGGCCGGGGACGGCCTCGACGTCCTCGCGGCCGTGGTCGGCGGAGGGACGTCCGTGCTGCTCGGGCAGTCCGGCGCGGGCAAGTCGACGCTCGCCAACGCGCTGGTCGGCGAGGACGTGATGGTTGTGCAGGCCGCCCGTGACGTGGACGGCAAGGGACGCCACACGACGACCACCCGCAACCTGCTCGCGCTGCCCGGCGGCGGCGTGCTGATCGACACCCCCGGGCTGCGCGGTGTCGGACTCTGGGACGCCGAGAGCGGCGTCGGCCAGGTGTTCTCGGAGATCGAGGAACTGGCCGCCCGCTGCCGCTTCCACGACTGCGCCCACGAGTCCGAGCCCGGCTGCGCGGTCCTCGCCGCCATCGACACCGGCGAACTGCCCGAACGACGGCTGGACAGCTACCGCAAGCTCATGCGGGAGAACCAGCGCATCGTCGCCAAGACGGACGCGAGGGTCAGGGCGGAGATCCGACGGGACTGGAAGCGGAAGGGGGCGGAGGGGAAGGCGGCGATGGAGGCGAAGCGGGGGCGTTGGCAGTAGAGGAGCCATAGGCCGGGGCTGGGCGGGAAGGGGCGAGCTCACCGGCGGCGGCCGGTGCCGCTGCGCACGGGAACACCGCCATGTCCGATTCCCGCCAGCCCCAACCCCCGCCCCTCACCCACACTGGAAGGCATGACGGACGAAGACACCAGGTACGAAGCCGTGCGGAGCCGGGACGCCCGGTTCGACGGGGAGTTCTTCTTCGCCGTCGAGACGACCGGGATCTACTGTCGGCCCAGCTGCCCTGCGGTGACGCCGAAGCGGTGCAACGTGCGGTTCTTCGCGACGGCCGCCGCCGCGCAGGGCTCGGGGTTCCGGGCCTGCCGGCGGTGCCGTCCGGACGCCGCGCCCGGCTCCGCGGAGTGGAACGTGCGCGCCGATGTCGTGGGCCGGGCCATGCGGCTCATCGGGGACGGCGTCGTCGACCGGGAGGGCGTCGCCGGCCTCGCCGTACGGCTGGGATACAGCGCCCGGCAGGTGCAGCGGCAGCTCACCGCCGAACTGGGCGCCGGACCCGTCGCCCTCGCCCGGGCGCAGCGGGCACACACCGCTCGGGTGCTGCTCCGGACGACGGACCTGCCGGTCACGGAGATCGCCTTCGCGTCCGGGTTCGCCAGCGTGCGGCAGTTCAACGACACGATCCGCGCGGTGTACGCCCTGACGCCGAGCGCGCTGCGGTCCGCCGCGCCCCGGGGCGGCCGTACGGTCCGCCGCGCGGCCACGCCGACCGCGGGGATCCCGCTGCGGCTCGCCCACCGGGGCCCGTACCACGCCGGCGCGGTCTTCGACCTCCTCCAGCGGGAGGCCGTCACCGGCGTCGAGGAGGTGAGCGGCGCGCCGGGGGACCGTACGTACCGCCGTACGCTCCGGCTGCCGTACGGCACCGGCATCGTCGCCGTCGACGAGCGGCCGGGCGCGGCGAAGGAGGGGCTCGCCGCCCACCCCGGCGGCTGGCTCGACGCCCGGCTGCACCTCACCGATCCACGCGACCTCACCACCGCCGTGCAGCGGCTGCGGCGGCTGTTCGACCTCGACGCCGACCCGTACGCCGTCGACGAGCGGCTCGGCGCCGACCCACGGCTCGCCCCGCTGGTTGCCGTACGGCCCGGCCTGCGGTCACCGGGCGCCGCCGACCCGGAGGAACTGGCGGTACGGGCGCTGGTGGGCCCGGCGCGGGCCGCTCGGCTGGTGTGCGCCTACGGCAAGGCGCTGGACGCCCCCTGCGGCACCCTCAGCCACGTCTTCCCCGAGCCCGCCGTCCTCGCCGAGGCCGAACCGCACGGCACCCTCGGCACGCTCGCCGCCGCCCTCGCCGACGGCACCGTGCGCCTGGACGCGGGCGCCGACCGCGACGACGCGCAACAGGCGCTGCTCACGCTGCCCGGCCTGGACGCCGCCACGGTCGCGCTCATCCGCGCCCGCGGCCTCGGCGACCCCGACGTCGCCCCACCGAACGTGAAGGCCCCCGACAGCTGGCGCCCTTGGCGCACATACGCCCTGCACCATTTGCGCGCGGCGGGGGAGACGCCCTAAATGTGCTGCGCGGGGACGTTGGTGACAGGGCGAACAGCTCGGCGATCTGCTGGACGGTCTTCTCCCGGGCGTCGTAGAGCTGCCGGGCGAGCGCGGCCTGGTCCGCCGTGAGCTTCGGCCGGCGCCCGCCCGCAGCCCAGCGTCCGTAGCAGCGGCTGCAGCATCTGCCGGTATTACGAGGCGTACGACGAGCGCAGCGTGGTGCAGACTTGGCCTTGAACGCGAGCCGGAAGAGGATGCCCTCCTGCCCCGCAACTTCTTCAGCTCCGCCGTCAACTCCCGCTCCACCCGACGCTCGGCACGGGCGTTGATCTTGTGGACCAGAGCACGAGCAACTCCACCAGAGCGTCGGTGATCTCGGCCTGCCGGGTCGCAAACAGCGCGGCCAGCAGCGTGGTCCGTACGTCCTCGCCCGCGTCCCGGAAGCCCGAGGGATACATCCTGATCGCCCGCGCCCACCACGCGGCCACCAGTTTCTCCGAACTCCTCTTCTCGCGGAATTTGCGAAGGTATTGGGGTGGTGATGTCCTGGAAGAGGGAGGCCTTGAGGAGTCATAACGAAACGGTCGTAGTACTGGCGGTCTGCATTAAGGAGCCGCCTCGCGGGCCCGTGACGAAGCCGTCCAGCCCCAGTCACGAAGCCTGCGCCTAGCTAGCCAGGCCATGCCTGTGCACCCTGCGCATGGAAGAGGAATCGCGATGACACCACGCAACGTGGACATTCAGCCTTGGCACCCTGGGTGGGACCTCACGCGGGACACCTTGTCTGCTGAGGAAAGGGAACTACGGCGCTTCGTCACAGACGCACGCACACATCCGGAGAAATATCCGCCTCACGGTAATGACGCAGGCGCTGTCATGCCGCCTGGGGTCCCGGACTTCATGCTTTCGGGAGCGCTGACCCAGATAGCGCGCGCCCACAGTAACTTCTTGAAAGACCAGGACAAGGTCTGGGTTACTGAAGATCAAAACATGCACCGTGGACCTGACGGAACACTGGTTTGGGCGGCTGGACAGCCGATGCATCAGGCGGGTTACCACACCTGGCGGTCGGAAAACGTAGCCATGGGATTCGACACCGCAGAGAAAGTCGTGCGCTTCTGGATGCAAGATGATGAGAGGTGGGGCTGGGGACATCGCAATGCCATCCTGTTTGATGACTGGTTTACGCCGGACGACATCCGCGAGGCCGGCTTCGGCTACTGGAAGGGTGGCCCATGGACCCACTATTGGACGCTGGACATGGGTAGGAAAACAGGGCCGTTCTGATGCGGTCCGGGTCCACTTGTCGACGTTCAGCTTCACCCGGCCGCTCTCGGTGGTCTCGATGCTGACCTTCGCGGCAAGCGCCGCCACGGCATGTCCGGTCGGCGGCCGAGAACGGCAGCGGTGCGGCGCCCAGGCCGTCGGCGGCGCCTGCAGCGGCGGGCCCGCAGCGGCCCGCTGCCCTTCAAGCGACCATGTCACCAGTATGAAAGCGGGGGGCTGGGGTAGGCGGCGGTGGCGAGTTGAGGTGGGCCGGCGTCGGCATGGCCGACAGGGAGGGACACATGATTGCGGACACGGCAGCGGTGACGGTGGATGCGCAACGCGCTGAACTGCCGGAGGTGGCCAAACCGTTGAAGGTCACTCCGAAGGACGCGCGTGAGCTCAGCCCCCTGTTCTTCCGGCAACTCGCCGGGCTGGAGGAGGGCACGCCGGAGTACCAGTACGCGCGCAACACGCTGATCGAGATGAACATCTCCTTGGTCCGCTACGCGGCATCCCGTTTCCGCAGCCGGGACCCGGAGGAGATGGAGGACATCGTCCAGGTCGGAGTGATCGGACTGATCAAGGCCATCGACCGTTTCGAGCTCTCCCGCGAGGTGGAGTTCACCTCCTTCTCGATCCCCTACATCGTGGGAGAGATCAAGCGGTTCTTCCGGGACACCACCTGGGCCGTGCACGTTCCGCGCCGTCTGCAGGAGGCCCGCGTCCAGCTGGCGCGCGCCACCGAGGAGCTGAGCAGCCGCCTGGGCCGCACGCCGACCGTGGCGGAGCTGGCCCAGCTGATGAACCTTGACGAGGAGGAGGTCATCGAGGCGCGGCTGGCCTCCAACGGCTACCGCTCCTCCTCCCTGGACGCCGCCATAGGCAACAGCGAGGACGGCGAGACGGCCCTGGCCGACTTCATCGGCAACCATGACGGCGCGCTGGAGCTGGTGGAGGACTTCCACGCCCTCGCTCCGATGATCGCCGATCTCGACGAGCGCGCGCGCAGGATCCTGCACTGGAGGTTCGTCGAGGAACTGACCCAGGCCCAGATCGGCGAACGGCTCGGCGTCTCACAGATGCACGTCTCCCGGCTGCTGTCGCGCACCCTGGCTCAGCTCCGAGAGGGCATGCTCACCACCCACTGACACCGCCACCTCCTGAGCCTGGCCGCAGCCGACTCGGTCCGCCTGTCAGCTGAGGGTGAAAGCCCCAGCTCCCCCAACCCGGGGAGCGCGTTATGTCCGATTCATTCGCATTGAACTGGGCACTTGGCTGTGCACCGAGGCAGAACTCGCGGAGGTGTGGTGTGGCGGTACGGCATCGTCTGATCAAGGTGAGTCCGCAGACCGTGTGGGCCGTCCTCACGGATGGCAGCCGATATGCGGAGTGGGTGGTGGGAACGTCGGCCTCCAAGCCGGTGCGGGGGCAGTGGCCGCAGGTGGACTCGGCTATCGGCTACGAAGTTCGCGTAGGCCCGCTGCGCCTTTCCAACGAGACGGTTGTCCGGCATTGCGAGGAGGGCTCCGAGCTGGGGCTGGAGGCGCGAGCAGGCGTGCTGGGAACGGTACGGATCGCCATCCGGCTGCTTCCTTGGGGAAGGCACTGCCTGGTCATCGCAGACGAGCACCCTCTGCAGGGAGCAAGCGGACGGCTCCACAACGTAGGGGTGGAGGCGCTGATCCAACTGCGACATCGCGCGATGCTGGCCCGGCTCGCCCGGGTCTGCGAGGCGCAGGCCCGTGCCGAACAGCCAGAACACCTTCAGGGACGGCGCGAGGCAGCAGCTCACGGCGGCGGCGGCCATGCCTGACGCGGTGGTGATCGGAGCCGGCCCGAACGGGCTGGTGGCAGCCAACCTGCTGGCCGACGAGGGATGGAGCGTTGAGGTGCTCGAGGAGCAGCCCGAGCCCGGTGGCGCGGTGCGCCACAACAGGGAGATCGACCCCGATTTCGTCAGTGACCTCTTCAGTTCCTTCTATCCCCTCGCCGCCGCGTCACCCGTGCTGGCGCGTCTTGGTCTCGAGGATCACGGTCTGCGCTGGGATCACGCGCCACGCGTGCTGGCGCACCCCCTCATGGACGGCAGGTGTGCGGTGCTCGCCCGCGACCTCGACGACACCGCCGACTCTCTCGACGCCTTTCATCCGGACGACGGGGATGCCTGGAGACGCCTGCACGGGATGTGGGAACGTCTTGGGCCCGATGTTCTGGACGCTCTGTTCACCCCCTTCCCGCCATTGCGCGCTACGGCCCGCCTCGCCGTAAGGCTGAAGGCAGCCGGCGGCTTGCGGATGGCCCGCACTCTGATCCTGCCGGTGCGTCGCATGGGGGACGAGGAATTTCAGGGGGAAGGCGGCAAACTGCTGCTGGCCGGGAACGCGCTGCATGCCGACCTCGCGCCGGACGCCGCGGGGAGCGGGGGCTTCGGATGGCTGATGTCCATGCTCGGACAGACCTACGGCTTCCCCGTGCCGGTCGGTGGTGCCGGGGCGCTGACGGGGGCCCTCGTCCGCCGACTGCGCGCGCGTGGCGGCACTCTCCGCTGCGGGCAGCGTGTTTGCGGCATCATCGTGCGTGACGGGCGAGCCGCGGGTGTTCTCACCGCCGACGGTGGGACGGTGGCCGCACGTCGCGCCGTTCTGGCAGACGTGTCGGCATCGGCCCTGTACGGCGAGCTCGTCGAGGCGGAGCACCTCCCGTCCCAGCTGGTGACCGACCTGAAGCGCTTTCAGTGGGACTTCGCCACTTTCAAGGTCGACTGGGTGTGCGACGGTCCGGTGCCCTGGCAGGCCGAAGCGGCGGCGCAGGCCGGAACCGTCCATCTGGCCGACGGGATGGACGAGCTCACCCGTTTCGCAGCACAGATCGCCATGGGACAGGTGCCTGACCGTCCCTTTGCCCTGTTCGGTCAGATGACGACGGCGGACCCGTCTCGCTCGCCCCAGGGCACCGAGGCCGCATGGGCGTACACACACGTACCGCACGTGATCAAGTCCGACGCGGGCGACGAGGGTCTGACGGGCGCGTGGAGCACCAAGGAGCAGGAGGTGATGGCCGACCGGATCGAACGCCAGGTCGAGCGGTTCGCGCCCGGTTTCCGCTCCCTCATCCGTGCCCGGCGCGTCCTGGCCCCGCCCACGCTCCAGTCGCTCGACAGCAATCTGCACGGGGGCGCCATCAACGGCGGCACCGCATCCCTGCACCAGCAGCTTGTCTTCCGCCCCGTGCCCGGCACCGGCCGTCCCGAGACACCCGTACGCGGTCTCTATCTCGCCTCCGCCTCCGCCCACCCGGGCGGCGGGGTCCACGGAGCCCCGGGAGCCAATGCCGCACGCGCGGCACTGCGCCGGCACCGGCTCCCCGGCCTCACCCGCGCCCAACGCGTCCTCGCCCACCGCGACCGCACCGGACGAAAACCACGGCTCACCCGCTGACGCCCCCTGCCACTTCTCCGCACAACAGCAGCTCTGCCACGTAAAGGGCCCAAAGCCCTGACACGAGGGACGGACGGAATCATGGACATGCATGACAACGGCCCAGACCAGGCCCACCGGCGCCCAAAGGGCGTCAGTGACGAGACCGTGGAAGCGCTCGGGGCGCTGTCCAAGGCGCTGGAAACAACCGAACGTGCCAGAGGCCACCTCTACAGCTTCCACCAGATGACCGGCACCGCAGACCTCCAACTGGACCGAGCGGTCGAGTTGCTGCGCCGAGCCGGCCACCCCGAGTGGGCCGACAAGCTGCAGTCCGAGATTCTGGGCCGAAACGTCATCCCGGGGCACTGGACCTTCCAGATCGTCGAGGCATACGACACCACCTACCACCAGCCGTTCACGCTTTTGAACCGTGAGGCCGTGAATCAACTGGCTGGGGGCCGCGACCACCTCTACGAGGCGGAGATGAAAGAGGCACGTCGCACCACCAGTCATCCCGACCACACCGCCCACCCGCCCGGCGGCCCCCAACACCTGGAATGAGTACCGTCCGGGCGGCCGTCCACCGGGAGACGACCCGGCCGAACCACTGCCGGGAAACCAGAAGGGACCAGCCGTGGATGACAGCCCTGTCAAGGACCGCACCGTCGTGGTCACGGGAGCCGCACGCGGCGTGGGAGCGGCGCTGGCGCACGCGCTCGCCCGGCGAGGTGCGCGGCTGGCCCTGCTCGACCACGACGGACCGGCGCTGGAAACGACGGCCGCCGCGCTGCCCGGCGCGGCGCTGGCCATCCGGGTCGATGTCACCGACGACACCGCTTTGCACGTTGCCGCCCAGGAGATCCGCAGGCGTCTGGGCCGGCCGTCGGTCGTCGTGGCGAACGCGGGAATCGCCGAAGGCGGCCCCTTCGCCCTGTCAGACCCCGCGACCTGGCGCCGTGTGATCGACGTCAACCTGATCGGCAGCGCCCAGACGGCTCGGGCGTTCCTGCCGGACCTGATGCGGACCGCCGGCTATCACCTTCAGATCGCTTCGCTGGCATCGATCGGCGCCGCCCCCATGATGAGTGCCTACTGCGCCTCCAAATCCGGCGTGGAAGCCTTCACGCACACCCTGCGCGCCGAGGTGGCACACCACGGTGTGGCCGTGGGCATCGCCTACCTCGGCTGGACCGACACGGACATGATCCGCGACGCCGACCGATACGCGGCCCTGCGGGAGCTGCGCGCCCACATGCCGCCTCCCGCCCGGCGCATCCACTCGGCCGAGGCCGTCGCCGCCCGCTTGACACGCGCCGTGGAGCAGCGGCGTACCGCCGTGTACGTCCCCGCATGGCTGCGCCTGACCCAGGTGACCCGAGCAGCGATCCCGCCTCTCGTACTCCGTCGATCTCGGCATGAACTGCCCCGTCTGGAGAGCGAGGAGCCATTGCGCCCCACAGGCCTGTTGGGTGCCGGTGGTCACGCCGACCGGGCCGCTGTCCTGGGCCGGTAGAGCACACAGCCCTCATGGCACCGTCCGCTCAAGCCACCCGCCCATACAGCGCGGTCAACAGTGGTCAGCACGATCGGCCTCCCCTCTCCTGCTGCCCAGTGTCCGCGATTCCCGCCCGACCCCCGGCACAACGGCGGGTTCACCGGCCGGTGAGTGCGTGCCGTGGCCCACGGCGCGATGTCGGGCACGCTGGGGAAGACCGGCATACACGTCCCGGTCCTTGCCGACCAGTGCCGAGAGGGGGCTGCGCGGCCGTACGGATGCGTCAGGCGCTGCGCGGCCTGGCGGTTGACGCTCCCGCGTACCGGCGCGGTCTGGTTCATGGCATCCAGTACTGGTGCACGAGGTACGGGCCGCTGACCTGCAGCAGCGTCCACAACACTCGAAGCCGGCACACAGCGCTCGCAGGCCGGCCCCCGATCAGCCGACTGTCGGACGACGCCGTCGTTCCTGTCGTCCCGGTCACCCCCACACCACCACCGCCAGCCACGCCGCCGCGATCAGCTGGCAGGTGAACAGCTCCGCCAGGATGCTCCAGCCGCCCGCGCGCATCACCGTGCGCAGGGCCGCACGTGCCGCGCCGTGGCGGCCCAGGCGGAGCCGCTCGGCGAGGTAGAGGCCGCCCACGAAGCCGGGGATCGCGCCCAGCACGGGGACCAGGAAGAAGCCGAGGAACGCTCCGGCCGCGGCGTACACCGTCATCCGCGGGGTGAGATCGCCCGGGCGCAGTCGTCGGGGCGGCAGGGCCCAGCGGACCACCTGGGAGAGGAGCAGGGCGACGGTGGCCCCCACCAGGACGCCCCAGGCGACCGGCTGCGCATCCTCCAACGCCCACCACAGGACCGCGGACCACACCAGCCAGGACCCCGGCACGCCGGGCACCAGCACTCCGCACAGGCCGAGCAGGATGACCAGACCGACCAGCAGGAGTTCCCACACTCCCATCTGTTCAGCCTGCCCGAGTGAGGGAGACCTCGCAGGTCAAGCCCCCGTACCCGCGCTACCGCCCCCGTGTCACCCACCCACGCTCGTACGCGTGCCAGCCCAGCTGGAGCCGCGTCGTCACCCCGGCCAGCTCCATGAGCCGCTTCACCCGGCGCTGTACGGTCCGCAGGCCCAGGTCGAGCTGCTTGGCGACGCTCGCGTCGGTGAGGCCGGCGAGGAGCAGGGAGAGGATGTCCAGGTCGATGGGGTCGGGGGCGGCGGGGGCCGCTTCCTCGACGCCGACCGTTCCGGACGGCAACGGCAACGGCAACGGCAACGGCAACGGCAAGGGCAGGGGTGCGGCCTCCCGCCACACGGACTCGAACAGTGCCGACAGCAACTCCAGCAGCCCACCGGCGTGCACCACGAGCGCGGCGGGCTCCACGCCACGGCCGGCGAGCGGCACCAGCGCGAGCGTGCGGTCGGCGATCATCAGCTCCGTCGGCACCCTGTCCACGACCCGTATCTGCGCGCCCCGCCCGAGCGCGGTGATCGCCTCGGTCATGCCGTGCGGCCGACCCAGCGCCGCCCGCTCGATCACCACCCGGTGGCGGACCCCGGCACGGTCGGCCGACCGTACCTCCGCTTCGTTCGCCACGCCGGACACCGCGACCGGGCCGTCCGCGACCAGTGCGCAGAGCTCCTCACCCGCCCCCAGCCGGACCTGCCGGAAGCGGTGCGCGACCGCCGCCGTGCCGGTCACCGTCTCGGCCGTCGCCGCAGCCCGGTACGCCGGCTCGTGCGGGTCGTGCAGACCTCTCGCTCCCTGCATCGGCTGTGACGTCCCTCCCCGGTGAACCCGTTTGGGCACATCATGGACGTGCAACCTGTCACTCTGCCAAGACGTCGTCGCAGCAGCACCTCACGTGAGCATCCGCCCCCTCACCCTTCGCATCACCGTTCGATGTGTCGAGCCGCGCCGGATTTTCCCGATGCCCCGTTTCCATCCGGGCCGTGCGGTGGACAATTGGGGGCATGAGTCAGCAGGGGGGAAGGCCCACCGGTCACGAGGACGACTGGTGGGGGCTGTTGTACGACGACTCCACCGAGGACACGGGCCCCACGGTCGGGGCCGACTCGCTGGACGACCGGTTCGCCTCCGCGGCGGGGACGCTGGCCGTCGAGGGGCGGGGCGCGGACGACACGGTTCCGCCGGACGGCCGGCCCGCCCCGGACACTCCGCCACGGCCTGCGCAACCGCCGCCACCGCCGCCCGCGGAACCCCGGGTCCCCGCGCCACGATCCCGGACCACCGCCGAGACCGGCCCCGCTCCGAGCGCCGGCACACCCCCGCGCCGACGCGCCCCCTGGGAGCCCCCGCCCGACCCGCCCACGGGCCCCGCGACCTTCCCACCCGGCCCCCTCCCCCCGGGCTTCGACGAGCGACCACCCCACGAGCCCACTCCGCCCCGGCCCGCCGGCCATACGCCGACGGGGGCGCCCGGCCCCACAGCCGCCCCGCGCGCCCCCGACTCTGCCCCGACCAGTGGTCGTACGTCCAAGGGGCCACCCCCCGTCGCCGCGGACCCGGCCCCAGCCCCCGCCTCCCCGACCCCGGCGCCCCCCGCGTTCCCTCCAGGAGCCGCCGACCCGGACGGCCCCCCACCCACCTCGCCGGACGCCCGCACCGCCACCGCGCTCGACCTCCCCGTCCCGGTCCCGGTCTCCAAGGACTACGTCGGCTCCGGTCCGCCCACCTACGACGCAGAGCCCACCGCGCTGCCGCCCGCCGACCCCGACGACCTGGACGACCTGGTCCCGGACACCGTCCTCGACGGTGCCCGCTACGGCGCCTGCACGCTGCGAGCCGTCTCCGTGCGCGGGGACTCCGCCCGGTACCGGGGTGAGCTGCGTCGTGACTCGCTCCTCACCGCCCGGTTCGGCAGCGGCGAACACGCGCTGCTCCTGGTCGCGATGGCCACCGGTGCCCGCGCCACCGCCGGCGCGCACCGGGCGGCCGCCGAGGCCTGCCAGTGGATCGGGCGGGCCGTGGGCCGCAGCCACATACGGCTCGCCGAGGACATCCGGGCCGGCCGGCGCGGCGACCTGAAATCGGGACTGCACCGCCTCACCGACCGCAGCCTCGGCAAGCTCCGCGCCAGCGCCGTCGAACAGGGCGTCGAACCGGACGAGTACGCGGCCACCCTGCGCTGCCTCCTGCTGCCCGCCGACCCCGAGTGCCGTACGCGCGTCTTCTTCGGCGTCGGAACGGGCGGACTGTTCCGCCTCCGGGACGCCGAATGGCAGGACATGGAGCCCGGGGTCACCGACGCCACCGGCGAGCCCGTGGTCGGCTTCGGCTCACTGCCCTCCGAGACACCCGAGGGCGACCGGCTCACCATGGACCTGGGCATCACCACACCCGCCGGCCCCTACGAGGAGGACCCCGGACCGCCGCGGGACCCCTTCCGCTTCCGCGCCTCCGTCGCCCACCCGGGCGACACCCTGCTGATGTGCACCGCCGGCCTGGCCGACCCGCTGCGCGGCGAGCCGGAGCTGTCGGCGTACCTCACCCGACGGTGGTCGGGGCCCACCGCACCGGGACTCGCCACGTTCCTCGCCGACGCGGGGGTCAGGGTCAAGGGGTACGCGGACGACCGTACGGCCGCGGCCGTTTGGGAGGCCTGACGGCGTTCCCCGGGAATGCGTGGAGCGTGAGTTCTTCCCTAGTGCCCCGACAGGCAACGTTCGCCCCGTCGCGACGCCCGGCACGCCCTCTCGCCGCACCGGCCGAAAACCCAAGTACATCCAGTACGAGGGCTTCCGGCCGGCACGCCGAGAGCACGCTCCCCCACTCTCGGCTTCGCTCGAGCGGGAGGGACCCCCACGACGCCGCTCCTTGACGGGCAAACGTTGCCTGCCGGGGCACTAGCTGTAGGGGCGCCAGTGGCGTTCCGAGGTGTCGTACACGTACCGGGGCAGGCCCTCGATGCCGCTCGTGCGGAACGGGCGGCCGTGGTCGTCGATGCGGACCGTGCCGGTGCGGCCCTGGGAGGACCAGTCGAGCTCCAGGTACCAACTGCAGTCGCAGCCTTCCGTCCGGGCGGTGACCAGCAGCACCTCGGGATCCTCGGCGGAGACGCGGTACGGCAGCTCCACCGCCGGGATCGGCGTGCCCTCGTCGCTGCCGGCCATCGAGCGGGCGACGGGGCGGTCGGCGTCCAGGTCCACCGCGAAGTAGCGGGGGCTGATCGAGCCGCCGCAACCCTGGTCCATGGCGTAGGAGTTGCCGGGGGCGGGCTGCGCACGCCCGACGACCCGGACCCGGAGCGCCTCCAGGACGACGGCCGTGGAACTGCGCCCCTGCACCGAGATCTTCACGTTCGTATCCCGACCGTGCACCGCGCCCTGCGTCGCCGCCCAGGTACCGGCGTCCTGCGCGGCGGGAGGCGGAGGGACCTGGGCGGGTGACTTGTCGATGACGTAGTCGTGGCCGCAACCGAGCTGCCACACCTGGGAGTCGGCGGTCCACGCGAGCGGCACGGCCGTCGGCGCCTTCGCACTCTTGGTGGGGCCCGTGCTCGGGGTGAGTGAGGCGGAGGGCTTGTGCCGGGTGCCGGGTGTGGGGGTGGTGCTCGTGGAGGCGGAGGCGGAGGCGGCGGGGGAGGGGGACGGGCTCGGTGTGGCCGAGTGGTGGTGCTGCGAGGCCGTGGGGGTGGGCTGTGCGCTGGACGCGCCCGGGGACCGCAAGGTGTCGGACGCGGAGGGACGGTCGGACGGCAGGGCGGACAGGCTGCCCAAGGTGGCGAGCAGCGCACAGGCGACGGCCGCGCTGACGGCGACCCGCCGACGGCGGTACCACGGGCGGGGGGCCGGGGCGGGCCGAGGGCCGCTTGCGAGGGGGTTGTTGCTGTTCGTGGCGGGGCCGGCCGTCGGGTTGGTGGGTGCCGGCGACGCGACCGGACCCTCAAGGTCATCCCCGGCGGGCCGTAACGCGTCCTCCGCCGACGTCTCCGCCGACGTCTCCGCAGGCGCCTCCGGCGCGCCCCCGACCCGAGGCCGCTGTCGTGCCGCCACCGCCAGCAGCCAGCGGCGGTGGAGTTCCAGGCGTTCCTCCGCCGACGCCCCGCAGAAGACGGCCAGTCGCTCCACGGGGGCGAAGTCCTGGGGTACCGCCTCTCCGGCGCAGTACCGGTGCAGCGTGGAGGTGTTCATGTTGAGCCGGCGTGCGAGGGAACCGTAGCTGCGGTCCGTGCGCGCCTTCAGTTCCGTCAGCAGCGCCGCGAACTCCGCGACGTCGTCACCGCTCACGCTCGACACCGTTCCCTCGCGTCCCTCCGACCCGGGACGGCATCCCAGGCTCTCCTATACCTGCACGTCAGAAGGGATGGGATGGTTCCAGGGCGGCAGATCGGGCGAGAACCGTTGCACCCGGCCACCGTGACCGCTGATGCTTCTGGTGTCGCACCGACCAGGGCCGGACCGACCACACCGGCGTCGCGGCGACCATCCACACCCACGCACTCACCGCACTCATCGCACTCACGGGGGACAACCATGCCCAAGCGCACCCGAGCAGGCGTGCTCACCGCACTCGCTGCCGCAGGCCTCGTCCTCGGCACCGCGCTCGCCGCACCGGCGGGGGCCGCCACACAGGCGCCCGGATTCCTCTCGGCCAAGGACCTCCCGCCGCACTCCACCTCGTCCTGGACGGCTGGCCCGGTCACCACCGGCGTACCGGAGGAAGTGGAAGTGGACACCTGCCTGAGCATGGCGCTCGGCGGCGGCCAGGACACCTGGTACCGCGACTTCCGCACCGACCTGGACACGACCGCCCGCCAGGTCAGCGTCGAACTGTCGAGCGTCAGCGCGGCGAAGGGCCGCTTCTCGCGGCTGAACCAGGACATCAATTCCTGCCCGGCGTGGATCGAGGAGGCCGACCCGGAGATCGAGGTCACGCTCAAGGACTACGGCACGCTGCCCGTCGAGGAGGGCGCCCACGTCTACGGCCTGCACACCGAGACCTCCTGGGGCGCGACCGACATCCGCCTCCTCTCGGTCGGGCGGGACGGCACGACCGTGACGGTCGTGGACTGGGGCCAGATGGGCGACTTCGCCGACGCTCCGGTGAAGGCGTTCAAGAAGACCACCACCACAGCCGTCAACAAGCTCCACTGACCGACGGCACACGAAAGCCGGGCCGCCGCCCTCCCGCCACGGGGGTCGGGAGGGCGGCGGCTCCTCGCCCGACCACTGCCCACGGCAGAAGCAGCAGCGGCAGAAGCAGCAGCGGCAGAAGCAGCAGCGGAAGCAGCAGCAGAAGCAGCAACAGAAGCAGAAGCCGAAGCAGAGGCAGAGGCAGAAGCCGAAGCCGAAGCCGAAACAAGCAGACTCAGAATCAGAAACGAGGAACACCACACATGTACAGCAAGAACGCCACGCGCCGCGCCGCCCTGGCCGCCGGTCTCGCCCTGGCCCTCGGCGTCGGTCTTTCGGCCCAGGCGTCCGCCGGCGCACCCCGCTCGGTGAGCGGCAAGCCGTCCGACTCGGTCACCCGCATCGCCGACTTCTACGGCGCCTACATCGACGCCAAGAGCGACCCGGACCACGGCGGCAGGCTGGCGGAGGAACTGCGGAAGTACTACGTCAACGCCGCCTACCTGAAGAAGCTGACGGCCTGGGAGGCGAAGAACGGCGTCGACGGCGTCCTGCACGCCCAGAACGTGCCGGTCCAGTGGAAGGTCACCGACAACGGCACCGCGAACTACACCGAGGCCGGCATCACGCTGACCTGGGGCGACGGCTCCACGACCAAGCTGGTCGTCGACATGAGCCGCAGTCACCGGATCATCCACATCGGCACCAAGGGCATCGAGGGCTCCTCGTAAACCACACCCGCACCCACACCCGCCGCAGCCACACCGTCGGACTCGCTCCAGCTGAGTTCCTGGGTGAGGGACCTACGGATTCCGGCCAACTTCGCCGGCCGCGGGAAGTCGGCGGTGCAGCCGAAGGAGTCCGCCAGCCGGACTCCTTCGGTCTCGCAGGCATGCACCGCTTACTTCTCGGCGGCTCGGAAAGCGGTGTCAGGAGGTCTTCCACCCGACCCGGGACCGATCCGGACACCTGCCGGACATGCGGGGGACGTCGCCGGTATGGCCGAACACCCGGTCGTTAACGCTTGGACATGACTGGCCGCGTGCCCATCGGGCAAGGATCCCCGTGAACGTGTTCGAGCAGGAGGGGAACCGACATCGGCACGCGGGCGGGGGTCATGAAGAGGCAGGCACGGGGCAGCGGTTCCATGGCGATCGCGAACACCTCGGCGAAGACGGAGACGGCGGAGGACGAGACCGAGGGCGCCGGGGACCAGGCGCAGCCGCCTCAACTCAGGCGCAGACTCGGGCGGGCGGACCTGCGGGAGGTGCCCGAGGCACGCCGGGCACTGCGCGAGCTGCTGCGGCAGTGGGGGAAGCCCGGACGGTCCGACATCGCGGAACTGCTCACCAGCGAGCTCGTCACCAACGCGCTCGTCCACACCGACCACGACGCTGTCCTGACGGCGACCGTCGGGCCCCGTGGCCTCCATGTGGAGGTACGGGACTTCGTGGGGCGCAGACCCCGGTTGTGCGTACCGATCGCCGACGAACGCACCCACGGGAGGGGCCTGGTCCTGGTGCAGTCCCTCGCCGACGCGTGGGGCGTACGGGCGCACGGCGTGGGCAAGGCGGTGTGGTTCGACCTGGACGCCGAGGCGGCGTGAACGAGTTCGACGACCAACAAGACGGACGGCAACGGGAAGGGGCGTGACCCCGCGGGTCACGCCCCTTCCCGTTGTGCTCGTTCGCTCGGTCAGCCGAACTGCTGCTCCAGGTCCTTGAGCTTGCGCTCGAGGGAGTCGAGCCGCGGCAGGGCCATGGTGTCGTCCTCCGCGGTGAGGTCGACGGTGAGCGCGTCAGAGCCGTGGCGGACGGGCTCCAACGAGGGCCTGGCGCGTACGGGCAGCTCCTCCGCGCCGGATATGGCAGGCTCCGCGGAGACCGAAGTGGAGGCGCGCTCCAGGGCGGCGGCCTCGACCTGGCGTCCGGTGCCGCGGCCGGCGAAGCCGCGGTGGCCCCGGCTGATGGCCTTGAGCTGCGCCCGCTCGACCCGCTGCTGGCCGCGCCGACGCTGCCGGGTCTCCTCCTTCTGGCGCTTGTCCTCGCGGACCTCCTCGACCGCCTCGTCGAGGCTGCGGACACCTTCCAGGAGCATCAGCGACCAGGCGCCGTACGTCTCACGCGGGGCCCGCAGCCAGCGGACGATGCGGATCTGCGGCAGCGGCCTGGGCACCAGGCCCTGCTCGCGCAGGGCGGCCCGGCGGGTCTGCTTCAGTGCCCGGTCGAAGAGCACGGCCGCGGAGAGCGACATGCCGGCGAAGAAGTGCGGGGCACCGGCGTGGCTCGCGCCGCGGGGCGCGTGCACCCAGTTGAACCAGGCGGCGGCGAACGCGAACGTCCACACCAGTATCCGGGAGCCGAGCGCCGCGTCACCGTGGCTGGCCTCGCGCACGGCGAGTACGGAGCAGAACATCGCCGCGCCGTCCAGGCCGAACGGGACCAGGTACTGCCAGCCACCGGTGAGGCCGAGGTTCTGCTCGCCGAAGCCGACCAGGCCGTGGAAGGAGAGTGCGGCGGCGACGGCGGCACAGCAGAAGAGGAGGACGTAGGAGGCGGTGGCGTAGATGGCCTCCTTGCGCCTGCGGCGCTCCTCGCTGCGCTCCCACGAGTCGTCCGCGCTCGTGTCCTTCCCCGAGGTGCGCTTTCCGCGCGCGAGCACCGCTACCGCCGCCAGCATGCCCAGGAACAGTACGGCGCCGGGAAGCAGCCAGTTCAGCGATATGTCGGTCAGTCTCATCTGGGGTCCCTTGCATTGGGATAGGGCATAACGCCCGCCATAGTGGCCCAATCCCGTCGGCCCTCAGGGGTTTTCGGGGCAAGAGGCCGCCAAGGAAGTGCAAGGGAATGCCCAGGGCGACGTTCTGCTCGAACTGCCGCTTGAGGTGCGGGAGTTGCGTTCGAATAAGACTACCCGCACGGGTGGTTCCACGGAAAGTTCCCGTGACAAGTGAGGAAGTTGTGAATCGCCCGTAACCCGCGGGGTGTCCCACTCGCGGGTGATCCTACGGGGCCGTCCGGGTGATCCTGCCTGAGGGGTCCTCAACTGGCGGCGGCCAGCAGCCTGGTGACCCTCTCCGCGTCGCAGGTGCGGGGGCAGGTGGCGCAGGTGTCCTTCGGGCGCACCGTGTAGAACATGCAGCAGCTCGCCCGGTCCCGGGTGGGCAGCGACTCGCCGTCCGGCCCGGTCAGCTCGCGGAAGGACGCCGAGCCGACGTAGGGCTTGGTCGCGCCCGGCAGCAGCAGCTCCAGCTCGCGCTGGGCCCGCGCCTCCTCGCCGAGGAGGTGGGCGACGTACCAGAGCCCCTCCACGACCTCGTCGGTGGCCATGCCCCACAGCGCCCGGCCGCGCCGCCGCATCCGGGGCCCGAACCCGGCGAGGACCGGTTCCAGGTGCTCGGCCACCGCCGCCCGCACCTCCGCCCGCAGCGCCTCCTCGTCCGGGACCACCCGGGCGCCGGGCAGCGCGGCCGCCGGATCGTCCGGCAGGCAGGCGAAGGTGGTGGCCCGTACGGCCAGGCGCATCTCTCCCGGGGTGCTCCGGTCGTACGAGACATGCGTCACGGGGAAGCGGGGGACCCGGCGGAGTGTGAACCACGGGACGGTGATCAGCAGGCAGGCCGGCCAGGCGTACCGGTGCAGTCCAAAACTGGCGACGACGTCCGGGCGGGCCTTCTGCCCGTAGTCCCGCAGGACCTGGGCATCGTCCCAGGCCAGGAACGCTTCCAGGGCGGCCCCGCCCCGCGCGAGCTCGGCGGCGTCGACCCAGCCGCCGCCGCGCGGGTCCGGATCGCGCGGGCCCGGCTCGGTGACGGTCAGTCCTGGATACGCCCTGGTGAGGCGTGCGTACGCGTCCGTGAGGGCCGAAGCGGGCACAGGCATACGGGACCACCGAATTCAGAGGGTGACGTCATGGCTGACAGAAGGCAAGGCTTACCTTACCCGGGATGTTCGAGATTTGAACTGGCGCTCGATACGCCTAAGGTGCTTGACGGGTGAGTAACAACCGCCCGTAATGACCCCAAGTGCTGACAACCCCGGAGGAGGGCCCGTGAAGCAGGGTGCGCAGGGCTCCGCCGGTGTGGGGGGATCAGGGACGGGCGAGGTGTGGGCGGCGCGGGTGCCCGCGCAGGCCACCGCCGCGGACGCCGGGGGCGGGCGCCGGGACGTGGGTGGCGCCGTCCGGGGCGAGCACACGCACAGCGAGCCGCCCCTGCCGCGCCCTCGTCCCCCTGTCGTGCAGCGCTCCTCCGTGCGCGGCCAGATCCTCGACGCGCTGCGCTCCGCGCTGGTCGGCGGGGACCTCAAGCCCGGCGAGGTGTACTCGGCACCGGTGCTGGGCGAACGCTTCGGGGTCTCCGCGACGCCCGTGCGCGAGGCGATGCAGCAGCTCGCGCTGGAAGGCGCCGTCGAGGTCGTCCCCAATCGGGGCTTCCGGGTGGTCGAGCGCGGGATGCGGGAGCTGGCGGAGCTGGCGGAGGTACGCGCGCTGATCGAGGTGCCGGTGATGCTGCGGCTGGCGCGCACGGTGCCGGGGGAGCGCTGGGCCGAACTGCGCCCGCTCGCCGAGGCCACCATCCGCGCGGCCTCCTCCGGCTGCCGGGCCACGTACGCGGAGTCCGACCGGGCCTTCCACTGTGCGGTGCTGGCCCTTTCGGGCAACGAGCAGTTGGTGCGCATCGCGGAGGACCTGCACCGGCGGGCCCAGTGGCCCCTGGTGGGCGGGCCGGTGACACGGGGGCGCGCCGACCTGGTGGCGGACGCGGCGGAGCACATGGCCCTGCTGGAGGCCTTGGGCGCCGGGGAGTTGGACGTGGTGCGGGGGCTGATGGGGGAGCACTTCGCCGGGGCGCGGTGACGGAGTCGTCTCGGGGCGCCGCTCAGGCCACCGACCCGATCCGCCCCACCGGCCCGGTCTCCGTGTCGTGGTGGATCGGGGTGTGTGCGCCGGTGAGGGAAACACCGCTGCCGCCACGCCGGTTGGCGACGATCTCCGACGCGATCGACAGGGCCGTCTCCTGCGGGGTGCGGGCGCCGAGGTCGAGGCCGATGGGCGATCGCAGGCGGGCCAACTCCAGCTCGGTGACGCCGACTTCGCGCAGCCTGGCGTTGCGGTCGAGGTGGGTGCGGCGGGAGCCCATGGCGCCGACGTACGCCACCGGCAGGCGCAGCGCGATCTTCAGCAGGGGGACGTCGAACTTGGCGTCGTGGGTGAGGACGCACAGGACCGTGCGGGCGTCCACCTGCGTGCGCTCCAGATATGTGTGCGGCCACTCGACGACGATCTCGTCGGCCTCCGGGAAGCGGGCCTTCGTCGCGAACACCGGGCGGGCGTCGCACACCGTCACGCGGTAGTCGAGGAACTTGCCGATGCGGACGAGCGCCGACGCGAAGTCGATCGCGCCGAAGACGATCATCCGGGGCGGCGGGACGGAGGACTCGACCAGCACCGTGAGCGGGGCTCCGCACCGCGAACCCTGCTCGCCGATCTCCAGGGTGCCGGTGCGGCCGGCGTCCAGGAAGGCGCCCGCCTCGGCGGCGACCGTGCGGTCCAGTTCGGGGTGGGCGCCGAAGCCGCCGTCGTAGGAGCCGTCGGAGCAGACCAGCAACGCCCGCCCGGTGAGTTCCGCCGGGCCCGTCACGATCCGCGCCACCGCCGCCGTCCCACCGCGCGCGGCGGCGGACAGCGCGGCGACGACCACCGGGCGGACCGGGTCGCAGGCCCGGACCGGGGTGACCAGGATGTCGATGACGCCGCCGCAGGTCAGGCCGACGGCGAAGGCGTCGTCGTCGCTGTAGCCGAACCGCTCCAGGACCGACTTCCCGTCCGCCAGGGCCTGCTGGCACAGGTCGTAGACCGCGCCCTCCACGCAACCGCCGGAGACCGAGCCGATCGCCGTGCCGTCCGCGTCCACCGCGAGGGCGGCGCCGGGCCTGCGGGGCGCGCTGCCGCCGACGGCCACCACGGTGGCGACGGCGAAGTCACGGCCCTGCTCGACCCACCGGTGCAGTTCTTCGGCGATGTCCAGCATCTCTCGGTCTCCTTGACAGCGGTTGCGTGGAAGGCGGTTCGGCGGGTGGCTAGTGCACGCCCAGCCAGCCCTCAATGGGACTGAGGGCGAAATAGACCAGGAAGATGCCTGTCAGGGCCCACATGAACGCCCCGATCTCCCTCGCCCTGCCCTGGGCGGCCTTGATCGCGACGTACGAGACGACACCCGCCGCGACGCCCGCCGTGATCGAGTACGTGAACGGCATGATCACGACCGTCAGGAAGACGGGGATCGCGGTGGCCCGGTCGGCCCAGTCCACGTGCCGCGCGTTCATCATCATCATCGCGCCGATCACCACCAGCGCCGCGGCGGCCACCTCGCCCGGCACGATCGCCGTCAGCGGGGTGAAGAACAGACAGGCCGCGAAGAAGAGCCCGGTGACGACGGAGGAGAGGCCCGTACGGGCTCCCTCGCCGACGCCCGTCGCCGACTCCACGAACACCGTCTGGCCCGAGGCGCCGGAGACGCCGCCGATCGCGCCGCCCGCGCCGTCGATGAACAGCGCCTTGGACAGGCCCGGCATCCGGCCCTGCTCGTCGGCCAGTTCGGCCTCGGTGCCGACGCCGATGATGGTGGCCATCGCGTCGAAGAACCCGGCGAGCACGAGCGTGAACACGATCATGCCGACCGTCATCGCGCCGACCTCGCCCCAGCCGCCGAACTCGACGTGGCCGAAGAGCGAGAAGTCCGGCATCGACACCGCGCTGCCGTGCAGTTCGGGGGCTCCGCTCGCCCACTGCTTCGGGTCGATGACGTCAAGTGCGTTGAGAACGACCGCCAGTACGGTGCCGCCGACGATGCCGATCAGGATCGCGCCGGGGACGCCGCGGGCCTGCAGCATGAAGATCGCCACCAGCGTCGCCGCGAACAACAGCACCGGCCAGCCGGCGAGTTCACCGGCCGGGCCGAGGGTGACCGGGGTCGCCTTGCCCTGGTGCACGAAGCCGGCCTTGTAGAAGCCGATCAGGGCGATGAACAGGCCGATGCCCATGGTGATGGCGTGCTTGAGCGCGAGCGGGATCGCGTTCATGATCATCTCGCGCAGGCCGGTGACGACGAGCAGCATGATGACAACGCCGTAGATCACGCACATGCCCATCGCCTGCGGCCAGGTCATCTGCGGGGCGACCTGCGAGGACAGCACGCCCGAGACGGACAGGCCGGCGGCGAGGGCGAGCGGGACCTTGCCGAGGAAGCCCATCAGCAGCGTCGTGAGCGCGGCGGCGAAGGCGGTCGCGGTGATCAGGGCCTGCCGGCCGAGGGTGTCTCCCGCGGCGTCCTGGCCGGACAGGATCAGGGGATTGAGCAGGAGGATGTACGCCATCGCCATGAAGGTGGTGACGCCGCCGCGCACTTCGCGTGCGACCGTGGACCCTCGCCGGGATATGTGGAAGTAGCGGTCGAGCCAGGACCGGCCGGCCGGGACGCGGGTGCCTTCGCCCGCGTCCTCCGGTGTGCTCCTGGGCTGCAGTGACTGCTGGGTCATGGTGCCGTCTCCCAAGTTTCACAGGGGGTTGGGATGTGCACGACCCGGGGGACGGCCCGAGACGAACGATCCGGGTTGAGGTGCTACGCCGTACCGGTGAGGTGTTCCGGGCGTACCGGCGTTCTGTTCAGCTCCAGGCCCGTCGCGTTGCGGATCGCCGCGAGGACGGCTGGAGTCGAGGACAGCGTCGGGGCCTCGCCGATGCCGCGAAGACCGTAGGGGGCGTGGTCGTCGGCGAGTTCGAGGACGTCGACAGGGATGGTCGGCGTGTCGAGGATGGTGGGGATGAGGTAGTCCGTGAAGGACGGGTTCTTCACCTTCGCGGTCTTCGGGTCGACGACGATCTCCTCCATGACCGCCACACCCAGCCCCTGGGTCGTACCGCCCTGGATCTGGCCGAGCACGGACAGCGGGTTGAGCGCCTTGCCGACGTCCTGGGCGCAGGCCAGCTCGATGACCTTCACCAGGCCGAGCTCGGTGTCCACCTCGACGACGGCGCGGTGCGCGGCGAAGGAGTACTGGACATGGCCGTTGCCCTGGCCGGTGCGCAGGTCGAAGGGCTCGGTCGGCCGGTGCCGCCACTCCTCCTCGACCTCCACGGCCTCCTCACCGAGGACGTCCACCAGGTCGGCGAGCACCTCGCCGCCGTCGGTGACGACCTTGCCGCCCTCCAGGAGCAGCTCGGCGGTGGCCCAGGCCGGGTGGTAGGAGCCGAACCTGCGGCGCCCGATCTCCAGGACCTTCTCGCGGACGATCTCACAGGCGTTCTTCACGGCACCGCCGGTGACGTACGTCTGGCGGGAGGCCGAGGTCGAACCCGCCGACCCCACCTGCGTGTTGGCCGGGTGGATCGTCACCTGGCCGACGCCCAGCTCGGTGCGGGCGATCTGCGCGTGCACGGTGACGCCGCCCTGACCGACCTCCGCCATGGCCGTGTGCACCGTGGCCACAGCCTCCCCGCCGACGACCTCCATCCGCACGCGCGCGGTGGAGTAGTCGTCGAAGCCCTCGGAGAAGCCCACGTTCTTGATGCCGACCGCGTAGCCCACCCCGCGTACGACGCCTTCGCCGTGCGTGGTGTTGGACAGACCGCCGGGCAGCTGCCGTACGTCCGCGCCCTCGCTGCTCTCCCACTGACGCTCCGGCGGCATCGGCATCGCCTTGACACGGCGCAGGAGTTCGGCGACCGGCGCCGGGGAGTCGACCGGCTGCCCGGTCGGCAGAAGGGTGCCCTGTTCCATGGCGTTGAGCCGCCGGAACTCCACCGGGCCCATGCCGAGTTCCTTCGCCACCTTGTCCATCTGCGCCTCGTACGCGAAGCACGCCTGGACCGCGCCGAAGCCGCGCATGGCGCCGCAGGGCGGGTTGTTGGTGTAGAGAGCGATGGCCTCGATCTCGACGTCGTCGACGACGTACGGGCCGACGCCGAGCGAGGAGGCGTTGCCGACCACGGCCGGGCTGGCGGAGGCGTACGCGCCGCCGTCCAGGACGATCCGGCACTTCACGTGGGTGAGCTTGCCGTCCCTCGTCGCCCCGTGCTCGTAGTACAGCTTCGCGGGGTGGCGGTGGACGTGGCCGAAGAAGGACTCGAAGCGGTTGTAGACGATCTTCACGGGCTTGCCGGTGCGCAGGGCCAGCAGGCAGGCGTGGATCTGCATCGACAGGTCCTCGCGGCCGCCGAACGCGCCGCCGACGCCGGCCAGCGTCATCCGCACCTTCTCCGGCGGGAGGCCGAGCACCGGGGCGATCTGCCGCAGGTCGCTGTGGAGCCACTGGGTGGCGATGTAGAGGTGGACGCCGCCGTCCTCCTCCGGCACGGCGAGGCCGGACTCGGGGCCGAGGAAGGCCTGGTCCTGCATGCCGAAGGTGTACTCGCCCTCGACGATCACGTCCGCGCGCTCCCGGGCCGCGGCGACGTCGCCGCGGATGATCGGCTGGCGGTGCACGATGTTCGGGTGGGAGACGTGGCCGACGTGGTGGTCGGTGCGGTTCTCGTGGACGAGGATCGCGTCCGGGGCGGTCGCGGAGGCCTCGTCGGTGATGACCGGCAGCTCGCGGTACTCGACCCTGATCTTGGCGGCGGCGCGGCGCGCGGTCTCCGGATGGTCGGCGGCGACGACCGCGACCGGCTCACCGTGGTGACGGACCTTGCCATGGGCGAGGACGGGGGTGTCCTGGATCTCCAGGCCGTAGTTCCTCACCTCGGTCGGCAGATCGTCGTACGTCAGGACGGCGTACACGCCGGGCGTGGCGAGGGCCTCGCCCGTGTCGATGGAGACGATCTCGGCGTGGGCGACCGTGGAGCGCAGGATCTGGCCCCAGAGCATGTCCTCGTGCCACATGTCGGAGGAGTACGCGAACTCGCCGGTGACCTTGAGGGTGCCGTCCGGGCGGAGCGTGGACTCGCCGATGCCGCCCCTGGTACCAGTGCCCTGGGTGATCTTCGTGGGAGCGCCGTTCGTCGGCATCGTCAGACCGCCTCTCCCTGCCGGGCGGCCGCAAGGCGGACCGCGTCCATGATCTTCTCGTAGCCGGTGCAGCGGCACAGGTTCCCCGAGAGGGCCTCGCGGATGTCCGCGTCGGTCGGGTTCGGGTTGCGCTCCAGCATCTCGTCGGCGGCGACGAGCAGACCCGGCGTGCAGAAGCCGCACTGGACGGCGCCGGCGTCGATGAACGCCTGCTGGACGGGGGAGAGCGCGGTGCCCCCGCCGGTCCGGGAGTCGGACGGCTCCGCCGCGTCGGGTGACGTGCCGCGGGCCCGCTGCTCGGCGTACTCGGCCAGGCCCTCCACGGTGACGACCTCCCGGCCCTCCACCTGACCCGCCGCCACCAGGCAGGAACACACGGGCACACCGTCGAGCCGCACGGTGCACGACCCGCACTCGCCCTGCTCACAGGCGTTCTTCGAACCGGGAAGGCCCAGGCGCTCCCTGAGCACGTACAGCAGGGACTCGCCCTCCCAGACGTCGTCGGCTTCCTGGGGGCGTCCGTTGACAGTGAAGTTGACGCGCATCACGCAGCTCCCTCCGTGGCGTGGCGGGCGCCGCGGTACGACTCCCAGGTCCAGGTCAGCGTGCGGCGGGCCATGACGCCGACCGCGTGGCGGCGGTAGCTCGCGGTGCCCCGGACGTCGTCGATCGGGTTGCAGGCGGCCGAGCACAGGTCCGCGAACTGCTTGGCGACCGACGGGGTGATGATCTTTCCGTTGTCCCAGAAGCCGCCCTCGTCGAGCGCCGCGTTCAGGAACTCCTCGGCGGTCTTCGCCCGAACGGGGGTCGGGGCGGCGGAGCCGATGCCGGTGCGGACCGTGCGGGTCCGCGGGTGCAGGGCGAGGCCGAAGGCGCAGACGGCGATGACCATGGCGTTGCGGGTACCCACCTTCGAGAACTGCTGCGGGCCGTCGGCCTTCTTGATGTGGACGGCGCGGATCAGCTCGTCGGGCGCCAGCGCGTTGCGCTTCACGCCGGTGTAGAACGCGTCGATCGGGATGCGCCGCGAGCCCCGTACGGACTCGGCCTCGACCTCGGCGCCGGCCGCGAGGAGGGCGGGGTGGGCGTCGCCGGCCGGGGAGGCGGTACCGAGGTTGCCGCCGACGCCGCCGCGGTTGCGGATCTGCGGGGAGGCGACCGTGTGGGAGGCGATCGCCAGGCCCGGCAGCTCGGCGCGCAGGTGCTCCATGATCTGCGTGTAGGGCACGGAGGCCCCGAGCCGCACACTGTCCTCGCCGACCTCCCACTCGTAGAGGTCGCCGACGCGGTTCAGGTCGAGGAGGTACTCGGGCCGCCGGTGGTCGAAGTTGATCTCGACCATCACATCGGTGCCACCCGCGATCGGCACAGCGGTGGGGTGCGCTGCCTTGGCGGCGAGCGCCTCCTCCCAGCTGGCGGGGCGAAGGAAGTCCATGACCGGCTCTCTTCTTCGTCTTGTGGGTCGTACGGATCGAGCCAGATCGGGTGCGGCGGGCCCGGCTCGTTCAAGTGCTGTTCACGTGGAGTGAGGCCAGTACACAGCGTGGTGCTCCGACCGGGTCAGTCACGGAAACCATGAAGGAGTTAGCTGGCCAGGGTGGGCATCTTGTAGATTCGTATGAACGGAGGTCATCGGTAACCCCACTGTTTTCCCGCGGAAACAGCGCCCTCACGCTTCATCGTAGATTTCGAGACACAGAACGGCGGCGACGAGAATGCGGCTGCGCGCACTGCTGGACACCGACGCGCTGGGCCTGCGGCTGCTCGGCGGCGAGGACGAGCTGGATCGCACCGTGCGGGGTGTGATGACCACCGACCTCAGGGACCCCAGCCGCTACCTCTCGGGCGGCGAGCTGGTCCTGACCGGCCTGGCCTGGCGCCGGGGCGCCGCGGACTCCGAGCCTTTCGTACGACTCCTGGTGCAGGCCGGGGTCGCCGCGCTGGCCGCCGGCGAGGCCGAGCTCGGGGACGTGCCCGACGACCTGGTCGTGGCATGCGCCCGGCACCGGCTGCCGCTGTTCGCGGTGCACGAGTCGGTGGCCTTCGCGACGATCACCGAACACGTCGTACGGCAGGTGTCCGGCGAGCGCGCCGGGGACCTCGCGGCCGTC
Organism: Streptomyces sp. NPDC002888; assembly: GCF_042888465.1. Lineage (NCBI taxonomy): Bacteria > Bacillati > Actinomycetota > Actinomycetes > Kitasatosporales > Streptomycetaceae > Streptomyces > Streptomyces sp. NPDC002888. The sequence goes on from NZ_JBIAPU010000008.1 coordinate 301,749, forward strand.
GTGGACCGGCACCGGCGGATGATGACCTCGGGCCCGGCGGGCGGCGGCCCAGACGTCGTCCTGGACCTGCTCGGCTCCGACCTGGACCTGCGCGCCTGGGTCCTGTCTCCCGCCGGCCGCCTCATCGCCGGCCCCAAGGAGGCGGGGCCCGAACTGCCCGCCGACGTGTGCGCGCGGCTCGCCGCCGAGCACCTGTCCACCGCTCGCACGGGCCGGCGCGGACCGCACCGGCTGACGCTGGGCCCGACGACGTACAGCCTCTTCCCGATCCGCAGCTGGGGGCACCGCCCAGCGGGAGCTGGGGGAGGCCGCTCCCCGCAGGCCGCCCGGGACGTGCGCGAGACGGTGCTGTCGGACTGGCTGCTGGCCGTCGAGGCGGACGCCGGGGACTGGCCCGAGGAGCGCCTGGACCTGCTCCAGGGCGTCACCCAGCTGATCGCCGTCGAGCGGGACCGGCGGGACGCGGCGCGCACGGTGCGGCGACGCCTCGCCCAGGAGGTCCTGGAGCTGGTGCAGACGGGCGCCGCGCCCGCCGAGATCGCCGCGCGGCTGCGGGTCGCCGCTCCCGTCCTGCTGCCCGGCCTCGGGGCCGCCCCGCACTGGCAGGTGGTCGTGGCCCGCGTGGAGTGGAACGACGGGGAGATCGAGGGCGGCCCGGTCGCCCAGTCGCTCCTGGAGGAGATCCTCGTCGACCCGCAGGCCACCGGACCCGAGCCCTCCGACCGCATCGCCGTGGCCCACACGGGCGACGAGGCGATCGCGCTCGTCCCCCTGCCGGCCGTGTCGGCCGAGCACGACGGCTCCGAGGCCGGAGTCCTCGCCGACGTGCTCCTGGAGGCCGTAGCGGACCCGCTGTCGGCCGGGCTCGACGAGGACGGCCGGCTCACGCTCGGCGTCAGTGCGGCCGTGCACTCCGCGGAGGGGCTGCGCGGGGCACTGGAGGAGGCGCGACACGCGCGGCGGGTCGCGGCGGCGCGCCCCGGGCGGGTGTGCGCGGCGGGCCACCAGGAACTGGCGTCGCACGTGCTCCTGCTCCCGTTCGTCCCGGACGACGTCCGCCGGGCCTTCACCGCCCGGCTCCTCGACCCGCTGCGTGAGTACGACCGCCGCCACCGCGCCGAGCTGATCCCCACCCTGGAGGCGTTCCTGGACTGCGACGGCTCCTGGACGCGCTGCGCCTCCCGTCTCCACCTGCACGTCAACACACTGCGCTACCGGGTCGGGCGGATCGAGCAGTTGACGAGTCGGGACCTGTCGCGGCTCGAGGACAAGCTGGATTTCTTCCTGGCACTGCGCATGAGCTGAAATCTTTGACGCCGATGAGTCCCACGACTTTGTGAAATCCTTCACCCACCCTCTTGGCCGGGCCGGTCGATCCGTGCTGAGATGCGGCCACCACTCAAAGCTCGATGGCGTGCTCGGGGAGGGCAATGTGGCGCATCCCGCCATGTCTGGTACCGGAACGACCGCTGGTGACGATCCCCTCCAGACCGCGGTATGGCGGTTGCGCTCGCGGGCCTGCTGGGCCGACGCGGCGGCTCTGCTCCAACCGGTCACCGCGGCGGCCGCGGTGCAGCGGACCGCGCTGCTCGTCGAACGGTGCCTGTACACGGAGCAGGGCTGGGAGGAGGCCGAGGACGCGCTGCGTACGGCGGAGGCGCAGGCCCACACCGACGAGGAGCGCGGCGCCGCGGCCTGCGAGCGCGGTCAACTGGCCTACGCCGCCACGCTGCACGGGGTGCGCGACCGGGCGGACGAGGCGCGGGCCGCGCTCGGGCGGGCGGCCGCGCTGATCCCTCCGGGGGCGGCCGGGCGGGCGCTGCTGGACTTCCGTCGGGGCCTGCTCGCGGAGAACCTGGCCGACTCCCCGCAGGCGGCCCGCGCCGCCTACCGCCGCGCCCACACGGGCGCCGCCGCCCACTCCGACGCCCTCCTCCTCTCCTTCACCTGGCGCCACCTCGCCGGACTCGCCCTGCGCGACGGCGAGTTGACGGAAGCCCGCCACGGCTTCGCCGAATCCCTCCGCATCCGCGAGGAGTTGGGCTACCTGGTCGGCACGGCCCCGGCACTGGCGTCCCTGGCGGACGCGGAGGTGGAACCGGAGGCGTCACGCCTGCGGGAGGAGGCCCGACGGTTGTTCCGCCTCCTGGGAGGCGTCCCGACCTGGCTGGCCCGCCAGTTGGCTCCGCCGGCGGCTACGGCCTGACCGCCGGGTCGCTATCCGCGAGACGAGGTAGGGACGGCTCCTGAGGCTCTATGCGCCTCTGACGATGGGGGGCAGGCCATGCCCCCCATTGAGCGTTCCGTCTCGGGTGTCCGTCCGCAGGCGTACGTGTGCGTCCGCCGTTGTTCGTCCTGCTCTACCGCGATGTTCGTGGCGACGGTGCGGCTAGTGTCGTCGTCAGGTGATCAGAGTCATGACTGGGGTGAGCACGGATGGCGACCTGGCAGGAGTTGGAAGCCGAGCTGGTGGACCGGTTGGCCGGTGCGCCCCCGGATGATCGCCTTGTGTTCGCAGTCGGGGTGGCGGAGCGTCTGATGCGGGCCCAGGAGGCTCTGCCGGCCGATGAGCAGGCGGAGTACGCCCTCGGACTTCGACCGATGCTCAATGCGTTGTGGGAAGCCGCGTTGGGTAATTCAACGGCATTCGGAGAGGTCAAGCACGGGATGGGCGAGTACCTGCTGAGCGAGTACTGCCACAACGATGGGCAGGATGGTCCCGGAGACGCTGACGAGCCGGCGGCGGCCGCGGTGCTCTACGCCGCGGTGGCCTACTTGTTCGGCACAGACGATCTGACCTCGGTGGTGAGCAGCCGTGCCGTAGAGGCTGTGGACGAGCGCTTGAACACAGAGGACAGCTATGCCGACGACCCTGACGAGGTTCTCACCGCCGAGTTGCACCGTCAGCTCCGTGACCTGGCCCTCATCAGTCAGCACAGCACATCCTTGCGTCACGCGAGCCTGGGGCTCGACATCGAGACCTCCGCCCGACTGCACCGTGTCCTGCGCATCCCCCTGTCATCCATCGAGGCTGGCGCATAGATTGCGCACACGGCTCCGGAGCCCAGGTGAGAGCGAGGGGCCCTGGGGGCTCTGACCGGCGGGAGAGTGGTGTCAGAGGACTCCCCAGACGAAGATCATTACGCGCCCCTATTACGCGGTACGGAGTGCACAGCGGAGGGAATGGAAGTCGTCCTCCGCGAGGCGTGCGAGGCGGCCGGACTGGACTCGACCGGGGCAGAGCTGCTGCGTCTGGGATCCAACGCGGTCTATCGGCTGGTGTCCTTACCGGTCAGGAGGACTTGGTACCTGGCGTGCCCTACGTCCGCGGTTGGAACCGAGCACGACGAAGCGCCGGCACCTCGGCCGATCAGCTTGTGCGGCTCGGTCTGGACTCCGACTTCCCCGGCCTTGTGGCTGATGTGAACGTCGTTGGTGACGGTGTGGTGCACCTCGGGACCGTTCGCCATGAAGCGGCCGAACTGCTGGCGAAACTGATCACGGCAGGACTGCGAGCAGAACTGCACGACGCGACGGCTGAATCTCCCGCGACCGCTCGGCAGGCAGCACCTGCGACCTGAACCGTTCCGCGAAGGCGGGTTGACGAGCAGCAGACCGACTGGCGACATCAGCTTGGGAACCCTGGGCTCCTTGCGGGCGGTTTCCGGGCTGTACTGGGACGGAGAAGCACTGGGCCTCAGTGAGCCAGCACCTTGTTCCCCGGTGTTCCCCGCTAGATCTGACACGAACCAGGTGCTTCGCGGAGGCTGCATTCAGCGCACAGAGGAGCTTCCGTCTGGGGCTGTCGAGCGCCGTGACCATCGATGCCATCGGTCAGTAAAAGATCGATTGGCAGAAAGGCGGCCCGCATTGGGGCGCCTTTCTGCCATCGTTGACCAAGAGCACAATGTGACGGTTGAACCTGCTGGTTGGCGCAGGGTAATGGGGCATCAGAGGGGGGATCGTGCCATTCTTCATACCAATCATTCTTATTGGTGTCGGTGTGGCAACCGGCGGTAGCGGGGTCGCCCTTGGCGGCAAAGGAGCCCACGACCTCAAGCGTTCGAAGGACCGGCTCAAGGAGGCGGGCCAGGAATACGAGCGACGCCTAGCCCAGGCCGAGGAGGCACTGGCAGCGACGAACACTGTCCTCGATGCGTTGGGGGAGCAGCAGAGGCAGGCGCTCGTCGATGTCGTCGTACGCATGGGTGACTTCCTGCGTCGCCACGAGCGACAGGTGCGTGAGAGCGAGCGGCTGCTGGTGGAGGGCATCGACGTCACCATGACTACGATGCCCGGGCTTCGCGGCCTCGATGTCGACGCCGTGGCATGGATCAGCGGGGCTCTCGGATCCGCGGCGGCGGGCGCGGGCGCGGGCGCTGGGATCACGGCGGCGGCGAGCAGCTTCGGAGTTGCGAGCACCGGGGCGGCGATCTCGGGGTTGACGGGCGCTGCGGCTGAGAGTGCGACCCTCGCCTTCCTCGGCGGTGGGTCACTTGTGTCGGGTGGCGGCGGGATGGCCCTGGGAGCTACGGCGCTCAACTTTGTCACCATCGGTCCCGCGCTGCTCGTCGGTGGATTGGTCGTCAAGGGCCGAGGCGCGAAGGCGATGACCCGGGCGACGGAGTTCGAGGCGGAGATCGCCGTGGCAATCGCTGAGCTTGACGAGACGGACGCTCACTTGAAGGGCGTCGACGCCCGCGCCGCGGAGCTGCGCGAGCTTCTCACGGACCTCACCTTCCGAGCGCTTGAGGCGCTGGAGCGCCTGGAGTCTGAGCCGTTCGATCCGCTGAGGCACGCGGCGCGCTTCCAGCGGGCCATGACACTGGTTATGGCGGTCCGTGACGTAGCGGCGACTCCGATTGTGGACGCCGAAGGCAAGTTGGACGAGCGCAGCGCGAACCTCACCATTAGGTACAGACCATTGACTGAGGAGACTCAAGATGCCTGACCAACCCAAGGTGCATGTAGGAAGGGTCGTCAACGCGGCTAAGGGTTCAGTTTGGGCGACGGACGGCTTCGCTGCGCTGAACCAGATTGTTGAAGCCGCCCGTGAGTGCATCCACATCCACGAGGTTGAGAGCACCAAGAGAGCCCGGATAGAGGCCTACGAAGCCACGGAGGTCGCTCGGATCCGGGCCGCTGAAGCCGTCCTCAAGGACTACTTCGCACAGGCATTCGCGGAACGCCGCAATATCTATGAGGAGATGTTCGCCCGGCTGGACAGGGCACTCGACGAGGGCAACGGCGACGTGCTGCAGACCGTCGTGCGTGGAATCGTCGACATCGCCAAGAGCTCGCCGCTCGCGGACATCGGAGACCTTTCACAGATCCGGGCGGCACTGGACGATCCAGATCAAGTATGGGAGCTCTGACCGCGACGCGTTCGGAATGACACCGCCGCCGGGACGCGAGCTGGTCCGGCGGCGGCGCAGGGCGGAGAGGCAGGTCCAGCGGCGCCGTGGCGTCCTCTACGGCGACGATCCCAAGAGTCGCCGTCGCCGCGCCGTCCCGCTGCCCGCTCTCTGCATCGCGCCCTTGCGCTGGCACCGCATGCGGCAGGCGGACGCTCGCGCCAGGGTGGAGGAGAGGTGGCAGGAGTCCGACTACGTCTTCGCCACCCGCACGGGTCGTCCCGTCGAGCCGCGCAACCTCTACCGCTCCTTCACCCGCGTCGCCGAGTCCGCCGGCCTCCGCGTGATCCGGCTGCACGACGCCCGCCACGGGACCGCGACGCTCCTCACGGCGGCCGGAGTCGCTCCCCGCGTCGTGATGGAGATCCTCGGGCACAGCCAGATCAGCATCACTATGGACGTCTACACTCACGTCGTCCAGGACACGCAGCGCGAAGCCATGAGCCACATGGACCGGCTGCTCAGGAAGAGGCGTCCCGGTCGTGCGTGACCACCGGCGTTGATGTCAAAAGTAGATGTCAAAGGCCCCGGACCATGATCGGTCCGGGGCCTTCTGCCTGGTGCCCCCGGCAGGATTCGAACCTGCGACACCCGCTTGAGGAGTTTTCCCTGGGCGGGGCTGTGACCTGCGAAAATATCGAGTGCATGGTGTCTGGCCTGGGAATACTCGTCTCCGTAGTTCTCAAGCGTTCACGGGGTTTCCCGGCCTCATGTGTGCTGAATCCGTTCCTCACGTCACCATCCAAAGGCCCTCGGCCGCCTGTGCCATTGGCGCAGGGAGGGGACCGCCTTGGTCTTGGCGTGGAGTTCGCCGAGGTCGCGACGGGCTTACGGAATCGTCATCAGGCCCCGGCTCAGCCGAAGCGCCGAGCCAGGGGAGAACGGGAGGTTCCTTCCCTCATCCACCTCTCGCGAGGCGGTACACGATGTCCCAGCCCTTGTGCGTGATGCGTGGATCGTCGTTGGGCGTGGGGGGCCGGCCCAGAAGGTGCTCCCGGTTCAGTCTGGAGACCGCCTGGCAGGTCTTGGGGCCGTAATGATCGCTCTCGACAACGAGTTGGTCGAGGTATCCGGCCCGCTTCAAAAGTCTCTGCAACAGTTCGACGTCCGCGTGGACGCGGCCGGGCGCAAGGCGCCGCGGGAACGGCGGGACCATGAAGTGCCGGCGGTCGGATTGGAGCGGGATGCTCAGGGCCTGCCCCTCGCGGATGCTGTACGGGACCCGGAGGTCGTTCTCGACGAGGATGCCCGCCTGACGCACGCCATAGCGTTTCGCAATGTCAGAGACGGTCTCATCGCGTTTGACGACATACATCACGTGCGTGTGGGCTGATGGCTGGTAGGCGAAGCGCTGCCGCGGCCACCACGGCCACCAGGGCTCCGCGGGTTTGGTCTGCTTCCGTGCGGTGCGCAGGGCGGCGGCGAAATCCTTATGGATGGAAGCCCGTTGCTCCAGGTACCGGGCGCAACCGATCTGCGAACGCTCCTCCAGCCCGATGATGAGCTGGGCCTGCGCCGTCATGCTCCACTCGGCGACGACCGCCCTGAGTACCTTGTTGGACAGGGTGTTGGCCTCTGCCTTCTCCAGGCTGTCCACCATCGTGACTACCTGGTGCACGGGGCGTCCGGTAATGCTGAGTAGCAGTTCTGACTTGTGTGGAAGAGAGCGCTCCAACGCCAAGGCGAGCCGGGCGAAGTCACTCGGCGGGCGGGTCTGCAAAAGGTCGGACACCTCGGAGTCGCTGAGGAACCGTGATCCCGCGTGGTCCAAGTGGCGGAGCATTCCGGCGGCGTGGCCCACGGGGCGGTGGAGGCTTAGCCAGAAGATACGGTCCGCCGGTCCGTCCTGCCCCGCGGCGTCTAGCTTGGTCACCAGGTAGGCGGCCTGACTGGACGAACACGCTCGGGCCGCGTCGTCCAGCAGCTCTCCCATTGTCTGGTCGGCGATCAGTTGGGTGAGGTGCGAGGTGATGGAGGCGAACTCCTCGACCGTCCGCTCCCGCGCTGTGTCCACGGCTGCCTCCAGCGCGTGCTGGTGCTGGCCGACCGCCAGCAGATGCGCGATGAACTGAGAGACCTCCTCTGTGGACCAGCGCTGTACTGCCAGGAACCGGGCAGTGGCAGCGGCGTCGACCAGCCGATTTGACTGCAAGGCCGCGACCAGTTCCGCCAGGTACTCGGGGCCGCGTTGGCTCATACCGACCGCGAAAATCTGCCGTGCTTCCTGTTCGTATCCTTCGCGCACGAGGACTGAGATCATCTCGGCGGCATCGATGGCACTGCGACTCTCCGCGACGATCTGGGAAAGGAGGGCTGCAGTGTCTCGCATGTCGTCCACGTACAGCGGCAGGAACAACGCCGTGACGTCGGAGGCCGCGCGGCGCTCGGAGACGGATCGCGCAACCTCGATCAGCAGATCGGTCAACTTGCCGTGGGCCAGCTCCTGCATCAGCTGGAGAGTCTCTGTTACGTCCCTTGTCAGTGCGAAACCTGTGAGGAGCACACGCGCGTGTTCGGCGAGGTCCGCTCGGCACAGAGCCTCGGCAAACTGGACAGCCTGCCGTGTCGGCTGCAACCGCACGGAAAGCTGCAGCAAACTGACGACACACTCGTCCGCGGACATCGCGTGCAGCAGGTCCACTAGATGCGCGGTTTCCTCCACGGGCCGGGCCAGGCACAGGGTCGGCAGCGCGGCCTCGGCTGGGGCACGAAGGCCGGCTTCGAAGAGAGCAGCCAGAAACGGGGCAAGTTCAGCGACCGCTCGTACCTGGAGAGCCGTACGGACGAGGTCGCCAGCGGTGGCCGTGCGTTTCTCGCTCAGGAGGCTCACCGACGCCACTAGCTGGGAGATTGTCGCAGTGCGTGGCGTCGACTCCAGGACATGCAGCATGTCGTTTTGTGCATCGGTCGGGGGCTCGGTAGGCACATAGGCGCTGTTGCGGATGAAGGGGGTGGCGCCCAGGCTGTTGCGGTCCAGGTCCAGCGGCGTGGGCCGACTCCGGGCCTTCAGGCGTCCCCGTACATTTCGGAAGATGACGTTGAGGTCGAGCAGCTCGCCCGCACCCGGCACGCCCTTGCTCAAGGTCTCGATGAGTTCGGCGGTGAAGGCCGTGAAGGTCTCCCCTGGCGGGGAGAGAGCTACGGCCGTTTCTCTCGCCGCGGCCATGACATAGGTGCCGTCCACCTCCGCGAGGTCGATGACCGACTCGGACTGGACGCCGAACGCCCGTGCGCCGTAGCAGCAGTCCAGGATGACGATGCGGCGGGCGGCTCCGGTCGACTCGATGGGGCGCCTGATCCAGTCGTAGGGGACGGCCGTGTCGTAGACGGAAGCATTGTCGCTTTGCGGTACAGCCAGGTGCAGGTCGCCCTTGTCGTCGAGGAGACCGTGCCCCGCGTAGTAGATGAGAAGTGTGTCGGTCGCCTCGCGTGCTGCTTTCTGCACGGCCTTCGACACCTCGACGGTGGTGGCCGGGTCAACCAGGGCAGCGCAGTTCTCCGTTCGAAACGGCGCGTCGGGCCCGCACAGCAACGCCCTCAGGGCGGGCACGTTGGCCTGCACGGCGGGCAGATCGTCCAGGTGGGAGTAGCTGCTGGCGCCGATGAGCACGGCCCGTGAACGTTCAGGGGAGGGAAGATGGTCCACAACTCGGCCGCGCCTAGTCGAGCCCGAGCCGTTCGAGGAGGACGCGTGCCTCCTCTGGCGAGCCGGTGTTGACCTCGACGGTTGTTCCGTCGGGTCGGCGAACCGTCAGGGTGGGCTGTTGCGGTCGTGTGGCGCGCCAGCTGATCAGGCTCAGAGCTAATGACGCGGCGTTGAAGGCTGAACCGAGCACAAGTGAGAGGACATCGATCACCGACCCCTGTGCTCCTGGTACGGGTGGGTCCACTGCCCCTAACTGCGGGGCCGTGAGGCGCCTCGTGTGCCGGTCCGAATGAAGCCAACTGTGCAGAGATCTCAACTCGGCTTCTCGCACACGGTCGTTCACGCCTTCAACACTGATCTGAACCCGCATGATCCCTCCCTTTCCGCCCCTTGCGTTCATGGTCCACAGACGTCGGCGTCGACGCTCCTGGTTCCTGACGGACTGGGGCTTCGGCGTATCCCCTGTCTTGCCGGACGGCTACCGCTGGGGGAAACCCGCTCCCTCGCACGGCCCAGGGCGGCAAGTCACGCCGACCGGGCCGTAGGACGCGGCGTCCCCGTCCGCCTTCTCAGGGCACTCAGCGGCCTCGTCGAGACGGACTTGAACCTTCCCGAAGACGGTTGGGGGCTCGGCGCTGCTCCACCGAACCCGCCCGACGGTCGGCAAGCAGTGGACCGATTCGGGGGAGACCCACGACGACGGCGGGCTGAAGAACCGACCGACGGAGGACGTCCGGCGGGTGCCTGTCCCGGCGAGATACGGCCACGCGGCGGCTCAGTTTGCCGCGGTGTGCGGCAGATCAGTGCGGTTCAGTAGGTCGTGGAGGCGTTCGGGGGACAAGCGCGGGTTGGCCGCCGCTGCTTCTGCGGTGTCAGGGGTGTCCAGAAGCGTCTCGATCAGATCGAGGGGCAGGAGCGGGTTGGCGGCGGCGGCTCGACGTACGTCGGCGTCTGCGTCGGTGAGCAGGTGGGTGGGGGGCCGGTCCAGTGTGGTGTCGGCGGCGGCCAGTCCGCGTACGTCCGGGTCTTCGTGGTTGAGGAGATGCCGCAGACCGGTGCGAGGCAGGTGAGGCAGCGTCAGGAGGTACGGGCGCTGCTGCGGAGTGGCGATGAAGGCGTCGAGGACGGTCGCGGGCGGCGCGAGCGGGTGGTTGTAGGCGAGCAGGTGCCGCACGTCCGGGTCGGGGTCGTCGGCCAGACGATGCACCAGTTCCTGGGGAAGTCCGGAGTAGGTCGCAGCGACTCGGCGGAGCAGGGGATGCGTGGATACGCAGCATGCGCTGTACCAGTCGGTGTCCGGCTCCACCCGCATCTCGGCGACCGGGCCGATGGCCTCGGCGGTGCGGCCGACGACCTGGTCAAGGGCCTCACGCTGGGCCCAGGTGCGTGGCAGAGGATGCACCAGTGCCCGTGTCCGCACGGTGTCGTCCGGGTCCTTGGCGAGGACCTCCAGCAGTGGGGGATCGAGGTCGGCCCGGCCGGCTACGCGCTCACGTACGTGGGGATCGGGATGGCGTGCAAGGCACGCGACCGCGTCAGCGGGCGTGTAGCGGTTGTGGGCCAGAGCCCACAGGTTCCGTCCGCCGGCGAGGCACGCTTCGGCCACGGTGCGGGAGACGGCGTAGTTGACGAGCAGGAGTGACCGGTGGTGGCAGTCGGCTTCCGGCAGGTCGGCCTCCATGGCTGCGGGATCCAGGATCCGACTGTGCCTGCGCGCGGCGTCGCGTACGGCAGGGTCCGGATCGGCCAGTAGGGCATTGCGTTGCCCGGGAGTCAGCCAGAGCCACGAGCCGGCTCCCTGTACCCGCAGTTCGGGGTTCTTGTGAGCCGGCATCTCACGGTAGAAGGACATGGGTATCTGCCCGGAGAACGCCAGCTCTTGTCGGATTTCGTCAGCCGTGACCGGCTGAGCGTGATCAGGGTCGTCCTGCCTGGTCAGCAGGGTTTCGATGACGTCGTCGGGGAGTGCCTCGACTCGCCCCGTCCGCAGGCGGGGGCCGGAGGCGAGGTCGGCGCGTACGAAAGCATCAGGGTCGTCGACCAGCCGACTCCGCTGCGCCGGGGCGGCGTAGGGGTTGCGGGCGAAGGCCCGGCGGACCGACCGCTCCGGATGCCCGATCACCGCGTCGATCACGTCCGCGGGGAGGGCGCGCTCCTGGCACAGGACCTTCCAGGCCGCGCGTGCCGCCGGGTGCAACAGGCGCAGCAAGACGTCGGACGGTGCGGCCGGGTTGGCGGCGATGCCGCGAAACCACAGTTCCGTGAGGGAGGAGGGCATTGAAGCATCGTGGCAGCGATCACTTGAACGTGTCGACGGACCGGCAGTCCGGGCCGGGTGTCCGGGCACAGGGAGGCATACGGCTGCACATACGCGAACCTGCGCACACGGCTCCGGAGTCGCATCACTTCCAGCGGCCTCAGCAATATGCGTTCCGCTCCGGCAGCTCCGTCATCGCAGGCCATTGAGGAGACGTGGATCACATTTCGGGGGTGGATGTCACACCCTGGGACTCGGATCGCTCTCAGTTCCGAACGCATCCGCGACGAAAGGCCCACGATGTCCGACGCCCCGCCAGACTCCACCGCGACACAGGTGTTCAACGACCACCGTGAGCTGCTGTTCTCCATCGTCTACAACATGCTCGGCAGCGTCGCCGACACCGAGGACGTGTTGCAGGAGACCTGGCTGTCGTGGACGACCAGGCACCGGGCGCGGAGCCGATCGACCACCCGCGCGCCTACCTGGTGCGGATCGCGGTGAACCGGGCCCTCGCCCACCAGGCCGTCATCAGCCGCCGCCGTGAGACCTATGTCGGGCCATGGCTGCCCGAACCGCTCGTCAGCCCTCTCACCGACGTACCCGTACCCGACGATGAGGCCGTGCGCGCCGAGTCGGTGTCCATGGCGCTGCTGGTGGTCCTGGAAACCCTCACTCCGCTGGAACGCGGGGTGTTCGTCCTGCACGAGGTGTTCGGCTACGCCCACACCGAGATCGCGGACATCCTCGGCCGCAGTCCCTCGGCTATTCGCCAGCTCGCCCACCGCGCCCGCGAGCACGTCCACGCCCGACGTCCCCGCTACGAGCCCGAGCCGCACGTCCGGCAGCAGGTGACCGAACGGTTCCTGGCCGCCGCGCTCGGCGGTGACCTCGACGCCCTCCTGGAGATCCTGGCGCCGGAGGTGACCCTGTGGGGCGACGGCGGAGGCAAGGCGGCGGGGGGCCCGCGACCGCTCCACGGCCGGGACAAGGTCGCCCGCCTGCTCGCCGCCGTCGCCCCCCACTCCGGCAAGGGCCTCGACATCGCCTACCGCAGCGTCAACGGCGCGCCGTCAGCGCTGCTGTTGGTCGGCGACACCCCCTACGCCGTCCTCGTCCTCGACCTCACTGAGGACGGCGACCAGGTGTGCGGGATCTACGCCGTCGCCAATCCCGACAAGCTCTCGCACGTCAACTGAACACGGGGGAATCCACATGGTGCGGAAACTGGCGTCCCTGCCCGGTGGCAGGGTGGCGAAATGGGTCGTCCTCGCCCTCTGGACGGCCCTGCTGGTCCCGGCCCTCATGCTGGCCGGGCAGCTCGGCGACGTCGAGGAGAACGACAACTCGGCCTGGCTGCCCGGTAACGCGGAGTCGACCAGGGTCGTCGAGCGGGCCGAGAAGTTCCAGCCCGCCGACACGCTGCCGGCGATCGTGGTCTACGACCGGCCCGGGGGCATCACCCCGGCCGACATGGCCAAGGCCCGAGCCGACGCCGAAGCCTTCCAGGGCATCGAGAACGTCGTGGGGCAGCCGCAGGGCCCGTTGAAGTCCCAGGACGGCAAGGCCATCCAGACCGTGGTCCAGGTCCACAAGGACAAGACGGGCTGGGAGGGGATCGGCGAGGTCGTCGACGCGATGACCAAGGCCGGCGAAGAGAACGCCGACGGTCTCGGGTTCCACGTCACCGGACCGGCCGGTTACGCATCCGACTCGATCAAGGCCTTCAGCGGAGGCGGCGGCCTGACAACGATCACTGCGGCGGTGGTGGTCGTGATCCTGCTGCTCACCTACCGCAGCCCGTTGCTTCCCCTGCTGCCCCTGATGGCCGTGGGCGGCGCCCTGGTCACGTCGGAAGCGGTGATCTACCTGCTGGCGAAGAACGCCGGACTCACCGTCAACAAGCAGACCAGCTTCATCCTGACCGTGCTGGTGTTCGGCGCCGCCACCGACTACGCACTCCTGCTCATCTCGCGGTACCGAGAGGAGTTGCAGCGGCACGAGGACCGGCACGAGGCGATGGCAGAGGCACTGCACCGCTCCGGTCCCGCGATCATCGCCAGCGCCGCCACCGTCGCGGTCAGCCTGATGCTGCTGATGCTGGCCACCCTCAACTCCACCCAGGGGCTCGGGCCGGCCTGTGCCGTCGGCATCCTCGTCGGGCTGCTCGCCATGGTCACCCTGCTGCCGGCCCTGCTGGTCATCTGCGGCCGCTGGATCTTCTGGCCGGTGAAGCCGTCGTACGGATCGGCCGGGGCGACCAGGGAGAGCATCTGGACCCGGGTCGGCACCGCCGTCTCCGGCCGGCCGCGAACCGTGTGGATCGGCACCGCGCTCGCCCTCGGCGCCGTGGCGATCGGAGTGTTCGGGCTCAAGGCCGACGGACTCTCCAACAAGGACCAGTTCACCGACAAGCCGCAGATGGCCGTCGGCGAGGAGATCCAGTCCAGGCACTTCCCGGCCGGGTCGGGCGATCCCGTCTACGTCGTGGCCAAGGCCGCCTCGGCGGAGCAGGTGAAGACCGCGCTGTCCGGCGTCCCAGGATTCGCCGGCGTCTCGACGCCGATGGTCAAGGACGGTGAGGCCATGGTGCTCGGGGAGCTCGAGGACGATCCCAGCAGCACGGCCGCGATGCGCACCGTCGAGCAGGCCAGAGCCGCGGTCCACGAGATCGAGGGAGCGGATGCCCAGGTCGGCGGCAACACGGCGATCATTGTCGACACGCAGGATGCGGCCGCCCGCGACTCCAAGGTGATCATCCCCATCGTGCTGGTCGTGGTGCTGCTCATCCTCGCGCTGCTGCTGCGGGCGATCGTGGCACCACTGCTGCTCATGGCGACGGTGGTGCTGTCCTTCGGAGCGGCCCTCGGCGTGAGCAGTCTGATGTTCAACCACGTGTTCCACTTCGCCGGGGCGGAGGCTTCCTTCCCGCTCCTGACGTTCGTGTTCCTGGTCGCCCTGGGCATCGACTACAACATCTTCCTGGTCACCCGGGTGCGCGAGGTGACCCTTCTGCACGGCACCCGGCACGGCGCGCTGACGGGTCTGTCCGCCACCGGGGGTGTGATCACCTCAGCGGGTCTGGTGCTGGCCGGGACCTTCGCGGCGATGGCCTCGCTGCCGCTGGTGTTCGCGGCCGAGCTCGGGTTCGACGTGGCGTTCGGCGTGCTGCTGGACACCATGATCGTCCGCTCGGTGCTGGTCACCGCGCTGACCCTGGACGTGGGGCGCTGGATGTGGTGGCCCAGCCAACTGTTCAGGCATCACGACGCCTCCCTGCCTCCGGCGGGCAAGCCCGACCTCGAACCCGCTCTCAGGAGCATGTGACTACGCTTCGCCGCCCACTGCGCGGCCCGCGGCGAAGCGGTGTTCCCAGTGGGCCCGCTCGGCGGGCATCAGGGGCGTCTGAGGAGGGCGTTGGCCGCCCGCCCGAACACCGAGCGCGCGGCAGCCTTGAGGGCCGGGTCGAAGAACGCGGGCAGGAAGCGGAGGCGGATTTCCTCCCGCCACACCACGCGGGTACGGCCGCCCGGGCCCGGACGGACCTCGATCTCCGCCCAGCCGAGGACGACCCGGCCCCGCTTCTCCAGCCGGCACAGTCCCGGTTCGCCGTCCGCCGGCGGGCGCCACACGGTGACCTCCATCCGGTCGTCGAAGGAGAGCGGGCCGAGGCCGGAACGGGCCACGAGGACCGTGCCCTCGCGCGTGGGAGGGGGCGTGACCACGGTGACGCGGGTCAGCGGGACCACGTCACCGTGCCGGGGCCACTCCGTGAGCCTGCGCCAGGCCTCGTCGAGGGGGAGCGGTGCCGTGCGTTCCAGGAGGAAGTTGACCACATGAGGATCTTAGGGGCCCGCCGCGTCAGGGCCGGTACACCTTCCCCGGCTCCGCCTTGCCGGGGGCCAGCAGCTGAGGCACGGTCACGAACACGTACCCGCGCTCCTTCAGCGCGTCGATGATTCCGGGCACCGCGGGCACGGTCCCGTCGTAGATGTCGTGCAGCAGGATGATCCCGTCCCGGGACGCCTGCGCGAGGACGCGCTTCTGGATCAGGGCGGAGTCGGTTGTCTTGTAGTCCTTGGCGGTCACGCTCCACAGGACCTCCGAGAGGCCCAGCTCGCGGCAGATGTCGTGCACGGTGTCGTTGGTGCGGCCCTGCGGCGGGCGCATCAGGGTCGGGCGCTGCCCGGTGAGGCGCTCTATCTCCTCGTTCGGGCGTTCCAGCTCCTCGCGTATCTCCTCGGGCTTCAGGCGCGTCAGGATCTTGTGGTCCCAGGTGTGACTGGCCACCTCGTGGCCCTCGTCCGCCATGCGCGTGACGAGCTCCGGGTACTTCTCGATGTGCCGCTTGCCCAGCAGGAAGAAGGTCGCCGGCACCTGTCTCTCCTTCAGGATGTCCAGCAGACGGGCGGAGTTCTCGCTCGGCCCGGCGTCGAAGGTCAGCGCGATGCACTTGGCCTGGCGACAGTCGACGGTCCCGAAACGGGCCTGTGCGGTGGCGGCGCGCGCGGAGCTCGGCGCGGTGGTGTCGGGGCCCGCGCAGCCGGTGAGGGCCAGTGCCAGACCGAAGGCCGCCGAGAACATCCGGGCGGCATGGAACGGGGTCCCCGTTTTCTTCATCTTCTTGGTCGGAGAAAGCATGCCGGGACTATACACAGCGAGTATATACTGAGTGCATAGTGGGCTTTTCTTCCCAAAATGTCGCCAAGCGTTTGAGACAGCCCCCCGCGCGGCACCCGCGTCACCATGCGCATCCTCGGCATCAACGCTCTGTTCCACGACCCGGCCGCCGCCCTGGTCGTCGACGGGCGTGTGACCGCGGTCGCCGAGGAGGAACGCTCCAGCCGCGGCAAGCACGGCAAGCGCCCCCAGCGGCGCGCCGGGCTGCCCGTCGTCGTCAACACCAGCCTCAACACCGCCGGACGGCCCACGGCCGACGATCTGCGTGACGCCCTCGAGTGCTTCGGCTCCGCGCCCGTGGACCTGCTCGCCATCGGACCGTACGCGGTGCGCAGGGGAAGGGCGTACGCATGAACAGGGCCTATTCCGTGGTCATCCCCACCGCCGCACGGGACACGCTCGCCGACTGCCTCGCCGCGCTCGCCGCGGCGACCGGGCCGCGCCCCGCGGAGATCATCCTCGTCGACGACCGGCCCGACCCCGAACCGGGCCCACTGGAGCACCCATTGAGCGTCCTCGGAGACCTGCGCAGGCGCACCACCGTGCTGCACAGCGACGGCCGCGGACCCGCCGCGGCCCGCAACACCGGCCTGCGCGCGGCCACCTCGCCGTGGATCGTGTTCCTCGACGACGACGTGCAGTGCGGCCCGCACTGGTACGACCAACTCGTCCACGACCTCGCCGAGGCGTCCCCCGACACCGCGGGCGTCCAGGGCGTGCTCGCCGTACCGCTGCCCGGCGAACGCCGGCCCACCGACTTCGAACGCGGTACCGCCGGACTCGCCCGGGCCCGCTGGATCACCGCCGACATGGCCTACCGCACCGAGGCCCTCAAACAGGTCGGCGGCTTCGACGAACGCTTCCGGCGCGCCTTCCGCGAGGACGCCGACCTCGCACTGCGCGTCCTCGACGCCGGCTGGCGGATCCGGCAGGGACGGCGGACCACCCTGCACCCGGTGCGGCCCGCCGGCCGATGGGTGTCACTGCGCGCCCAGCGCTGCAACGCCGACGACGCGCTCATGCGGAGCCTGCACGGCCCCGACTGGTGGCACCGGGCACTCGCCCCGCGCGGCCGCCTGCGCCGCCACCTCGCGATCACCGCCGCGGGCGCGGCCGCCTGCGCGCTCGCCGCGGCCGGACGCCGTCAGGAGGCCCTGACGGCCGGGCTGATCTGGGCCGGCGGAACCGCCGAGTTCGCGTGGGCGCGCATCGAGCCCGGCCCGCGCACCCGGTACGAGGTCGACACCATGCTCGCCAGCAGCGTGCTCATCCCGCCCGTGGCCACCTGGCACTGGCTGCGGGGACTGTGGCGGCACCGCGGGACCGCCCCCTGGCAGGAGGTGGCACCGTGACCCGGGTGCGGGCCGTGCTGTTCGACCGTGACGGCACCCTCGTCGAAGACGTCCCCGACAACGCCGACCCCGCGCGCGTCCTCCCCACCGAGGGCGCCCGCCAGGCCCTGGAACTGCTGCGCCACGGGCGCATCGGCACCGGCTTCCTCACCCACCAGCCGGGCATCGCGCGCGGGACCCTCACCGAGGCCGACGTGCGCCGCGTCGACACCCGCGTCGACGAACTCCTCGGCCCCTTCGACGTGCGGGGCATCTGCCCGCACGGCCCCGACGACGGCTGCCACTGCCGCAGCCCCGAACCCGGCCTGCTGCTGTGGGCGGCCGGACGGGTGTGCACCGGACCCGAGGGGATCGTCGTCATCAGCGGCCGGGGCGCCGACGTCGAGGCCGCACGGCGGGTCGGCGCCCACGGCGTCCTCGTACCGACACCGCACACGCCACCCGAGGAGACCGCGGCCGCCGAACACGTGGCGCCCGACCTGCTGACCGCCGTCCGCGCCGTGCTCCTGGGGCCGCCGCGCGGACACGTCCTGGTCGACGAACGGCCCATCGAGGCGGCGTACGGGACCGGGGCACCGCAGTCCGGAGAAGAAACGGAAGGGCCCCGGTGAACCACACCCTCGAGGAGGAGGCCCGATGAGGATCGCCATGGTGTCCGCGCACGCCAGCCCGCTCGCGTCGGTCGGCGGCGTCGACACCGGCGGCCAGAACCTGTACGTCGCCCGCCTCGCCGAGGAACTCCAGCGGCGCGGCCACGACGTCACCGTGTACACCCGGCGCGACGCCACCGACCTCCCCGACCGGGTGCCCCTGCCCGGCGGCGCCGTCGTGGAACACGTGCCGGCCGGGCCGCCCGACCCGCTCCCCAAGGACGACCTCTACCCGTACATGACCGGCTTCGGCGCCCACCTCGCGCGCGCCTGGGACCGCGAACGGCCCGACGCCGTGCACGCCCACTTCTGGATGTCCGGCGTGGCCGCGCGGACCGGCGCCCACCCGCACGGCATCCCCGTCGTGCAGACCTTCCACGGCCTCGGCACGGTCAAGCGCCGCCACCTGGGCCGACGGGACACCAGCCCCTACGAACGCATGGGCTCCGAGCGCGAGTTGGGCCGCGGCTGCGGGCGCGTCCTGGCGTCCTGCACCGACGAGGTGTACGAGCTGGCCGACATGGGCGTACCGCCCCGTCAGGTGTCCGTCGTCCCGTGCGGTGTGGACGTCGAGCACTTCCGTCCCGGCGTGCGCGGCACCGACGTCCCGGAACGGCAGCGACGGCACCGGCTGCTGGTCTGCGGCCGCCTCGTCCGCCGCAAGGGCTACGACCGGGCCGTCCGCGCCCTCACCGAGATCCCCGATGCCGAACTCCTGGTCGCGGGCGGACCGAGCGCCGACCTGCTGGAGACCGACCCCGAGGCGGAACGCCTGCTGTGGCTGGCCGACCAGGCGGGCGTCGCCGACCGGGTGCGGCTGCTCGGCGCCGTGGACCCCGCCCGGATGCCGGCGCTGATCGGCAGCGCCGACGCGATCGTGTGCACCCCGTCGTACGAGCCGTTCGGCATCGTGCCGCTGGAGGCGATGGCCTGCGGGGTGCCGGTCGTCGCCACCGACGTGGGCGGCCACCGGGACACCGTGGCCGACCGGCGCACGGGCCGGCTCGTGCCGCCCGGTGACACCGCCGCCCTCGCCTCCACCGTCCGCGACCTGCTCGGCGACGAGGAACTGCGCCGCCGCTACGGCGAGGCGGGCCGCGAACGCGTCCTCGCCCGCTTCACCTGGCAGCGCGTCGCGGACGGCGTGGAACACGTGTACCGGCAGGTCGCCGCCGGCCACGCGCTGCCCTCGGAGGTGGCGTGACGGTGCCCCGGGCGTCCCGGGGCACCGTTGCTCACTGGGCGTAGAACGTCGCGTCCGCCTTGTCGGTGGTCGTGCTCGGAGGCTGGACGTACAGCAGGTAGTTGTAGTGGCGGATGTAGCGGCCGGTGGCGTTGTAGGACTCGTAGGAGATGCCCGCGGAGTCGGCGAGTCCGGCGCGCTTGTAGAAGGTCGCGTCCGACGCGAACTGGGCGGTGCCGTCGTTCTTCTCCACCCACACCTCGTAGTTCTTGTGCCGCAGGTAGTAGCCGGGGAAGTTGGCCGACTCCAGGGACACCGTGCCGCTGCCGGCCAGGCCGGGGACGACGCGGAACTGCGAGTCCGCGAGCGGGGAGACGTCGGCCTCGATCTTGGCGCGGAACTCCCAGTGGCGGATGAAGCGGTCGGCGAAGTTGTACGACGAGAAGCGCTGCGGGGTCACCCCGTCGGCCACGGGAATGCCGAAGTCGGGGGTGCCGTCGGCCTTCCAGTACACCTTCTGGACGCGGGTACGGCGGTTGGGGTCGTTGAGCGGGTCGCCGCTGATGTCCTTGTAGCTGCGGTCGTGGTAGACGAGGATGTCCGACTTGCCGTCCTCGGAGACGGTGAAGGAGTTGTGGCCCGGACCGTACTGCGAGGTCGCGTCACTGGTCTTGAAGACCGGCTGTGTGCCCTTCGTCCAGGACGCCGGGTTGGTCAGGTCGGCACTCGCCGACGCGGTCAGCATGCCCAGGCAGTAGTTGGCGTCGGTCGCGCTCGCCGAGTAGGTCATGAAGACCTTGCCGCCGTGCTGGATGACCGCCGGACCCTCGTTGACCTTGTAGCCGACCGTCTCCCAGGACAGCGTGGGCTGCGAGATCTCCGCCGGAGTGCCGGTGAGGGTCCAGGGGTTGGCCATCTTCGCGATGAACAGGGACGTGTTGTTGTTCTCGGCCGGGTTGCGCTGCGCCCAGGCCAGATAGCGGACGCCGTTCACGGCGAACGTGGTGGCGTCGAGGGAGAAGCTCTCCCACGTGGTCTTGATCTGCCCCTTCTCGGTCCAGGTGGCGGTGAGCGGGTTGGCGCCGGTGCCCTCCAGGACGTACATCCGGATCGCCCAGATGTCGTTGGTGGCGCCGGCCGCGAAGTACACGTACCACTTGCCGTCGATGAAGTGGATCTCCGGTGCCCAGATGTGGGCGCCCATCACACCGCTGGCGTGCTTGGTCCAGATGGTGACCTCCGGGGCCGTCGACAGGCCCTGGATGGTCGTCGCCCGGCGCAGCACGATGCGGTCGTACTCGGGGACGGTCGCGGTGAAGTAGTAGTAGCCGTCGGTGTGCTTGAAGATGTGCGGGTCGGCCCGCTTCTCGGCGATCGGGTTGGTGTAGGTCACGGCGGGGGAGGCGGGCACGGCGGCCTGAGCGGCGGGGCCCGGGCCGACCACACAGGCCGCGAGCGCGACCAGTGCGGCCAGGAGCAGGCGAACGGCGTTACGTCTCAAGGAAGTTCTCCAGGACAAGGGGGGGATCAGGTGGTGGGCACGAGGCGCCACTGCTGGCAGTTGTTGTTCAGCCACGCCCACTGGCGTACGTCGGTGCCGTTCGCGGTGCCGCAGTTGGCGACGTCGGCCACCTTGCCGGTGCTCTCGTTGACGATCCGCACGTAGTCGCCGCTCGCGGTGAACACCAGGCGGTAGCGCTGGCACTTGTTGTTGAGCCACGACCACTGCCGGATGTCGGCGCCGTCGGCGCTGGAGCAGTCGGCGGTGTCGAGCACCTTGCCGGTGGCGACGTTGACCAGCCGGTTGGTGTCGTCGGCGAGGTCCTCGACCTTCCACTTCTGGTTGGCGCCGCCGGTGCAGCTCCACTGGAAGACGTTCGTGCCGTCGGCGGTGTTGCCGCCCTCGACGTCCAGGCACTTGCCGCTGTTGCGGTTGACGAGGGTGTACGCCGTCGGGGTCGCCGCCGTCTCGCCGGACGGGCCGGGCAGTGACGTACCGAGCGTGACGGGGGTGCCGAAGTTCGGGGTGCCGTCGGCGTTCCAGGTGAACTTCTGCGCCCTGGTCGTCCGCCCGTTGCCGCAGCCGCCGTTCGCGGAGGAGTTGGCGTGGTAGACGATCCAGTTCTCGGTGCCGTCCGGTGACGTGAAGAACCCGTTGTGGCCCGGCCCGTAGACACCGTTCGCGTCACTGCGCTGGAAGACGGGCGTCTGCTTCTTCGTCCAGGAGGCCGGGTTCAGCGGGTCGGAGCCGGTCAGCTCCAGCTGGCCGAGCTTGTAGTCGGCGGTCTGGCAGGAGCTTGCGGAGTAGGTGAGGAACGTGCGGCCGTCGTGGTAGAGCGGCTCGGGGCCCTCGTTCACCGGGGAGCCCGAGGTCTCCCAGCTCAGCGTGGGGCTGGAGATCACGGTGAAGGTGCTGCTCGCGAGGGTGTACGGATTGGTCATCGGCGCGATGACCAGGCTCTGCTTGCTGCCGTTCACGAACCCGCTGCCGACGAGGTAGAGCTTGCCGCCCGTCTGCAGCACGCTCGCGTCGATCAGCCAGCCGCCCGGCGTGAGGTTCGAGCCGGTGAGCGAGCCCTTGTAGGTGTACGGGCCCAGCGGGTCGGTGCCGGCACTCTCCAGGACGTGCGTGCGCTGCGAGTCGCAGCAGGCGACGCCGCTCTGACCGGCCGAGTAGTACAGGTACCAGTGGCCGTTGATGAGGTGGATCTCCGGCGCCCAGATGTTGGTGTTGCGCGTGGACGTGGTGTCCGACCACACCTGCACGTTCGGCGCGGTGGCCAGACCCGCGAGGGTCGGCGACTTCCGCATGCCGAGGATGCCGGTGAACGTGGTGGTGATCAGGTAGTAGTTGCCGTCGTAGTACTCCAGCCAGGGGTCGGCGCCCTTCGACGACTTCAGGGGGTTGGTGTACGGGCGGCCGTCGGCCGCGGACACCGGCTGGGTCGCCGCCACGAGGGCGACGAGGAGCGCGAGCACGCAGACGAGCAGGGGTCTGCTGCGGGTTCCGAGGCGCTTTAGAAAGATCCGAGGCATACGAGACCGTCCCTTGGCCGTACTTCTCTGGTTGCTCTGTTCGTGATTTCGAACACAGTTCGTAACTTCGGCCAGAAGATAAAGGGCGCGCATGTTCGCGTCAATGGTTTGGACAGGGGTGCCATCTGAGCCATTCGGACCCGACCGGCGAGCCCTCACCCGCCGCCTCCGACAGGGTGCTGCATGGAGAGACAAGGAGGGAAGGATGGCCCACGGCCTGCGCGTCACCCCGACCGGTACCCGGCGGCCCGGACCGCCGACCGTCACGTCCCTGCGACTGTGGCGCGACGGATGGCTCACCCTGGTCGCGGCCGGCTTCACCCTGGCCCAACTCGTGCTCGTCCGCCCGGGCATGGGCCTCGGCTGGGACGAGTCGGTCTACGTCAGCCAGGTCAGCGACCACGCCCCGGCCGCCTTCTTCAGCGCACCCCGCGCCCGTGGCGTCCCGCTGCTGGTCGCCCCGGTCGCCGCCTGGTCGTCGTCCACCCCGCTGCTGCGGATCTACCTGGCCCTGCTGTCCGGACTCGCCCTGTTCCTGGCGCTGCGCGCCTGGCGCGGCCTGTTCCCGGCCCGGGTCGTCGCACTCGGGGGCGCCCTGTTCGCCTCGCTGTGGATCACCCTGTTCTACGGCCCCCAGGCCATGCCCAACTTCTGGGTGGCGATCGGCGCCCTGGCCTGCGTCGGCTGCTTCCTGCGCGCCCGGGCCGAACCCGGCGACCGGGCGGCCCCGTGGGGCGTCTTCGCCTCCGTGGCCCTGATGGCCTGGATGCGGCCCATGGACGCCGTCTGGACCGTGCTCCCGCTGCTCGCCCTGACGGTCGCGGTACGGCGGTCGCGGCGCCCCCGGCTGCTCGCGGCCCTGCTGGTCGGCCTGGTCGCCGGGGCGGCGCAGTGGGTCGTGGAGGCTCAGGTCGCCTACGGCGGGCTCATGCAGCGGCTGTCCGACGCGTCCCGGATCCAGGGCGGCCTCGGATGGAACCTTGCCTTCGACGACCAGTTACGCAGCCTGGGCGGTCGCTCACTCTGCCGCCCCTGCGTGGGTGCGATGCCGCACCCGGCGGTCACGGTCTGGTGGTTCGCACTGCCCGTCCTCGCCGTGCTCGGGCTGGTCCTCGCGGTCCGGGCCCGGCGCACCGCACGCACCCTCGTGCCGCTGGCCTGCGCTGTCACGGCCGCCGTCCCCTACCTCCTGCTGATCGGCTACGCGGCCCCCCGCTTCCTGCTGCCCGCCTACGCGCTGCTCGCCCTCCCGGTCGCCGACGCACTGGTCCACCTGGTCACCGCGGCGCGCGGCGCCTGGCGACCCGTCGTCGTGACCGCGGCGGTGCTGGGACTCGCCGGGCACCTGGCCGTCCAGTTCGCGGTCCTGGAAGGCACCGTGCACCGCACCACGGTCGCCCACCGCGACTGGGCCCGCACCGCCAACGACCTGCACCGCCTCGGCGTACGGCCGCCCTGCGTCCTCACCGGCCACGAGGCCGTCCCGATCGCCTTCTACACCGGCTGCGCCTCCCGCCAGCCCCGCGGTCACGACACCAGCATCACGGAGGCCGGCCTCGTGCGGGCCGCCCGCGCCACCCCGGTCGCCGTGCTCACGAAGCCCGGCGCCGAGCCACCGGCCTTCGCCCGCACCTGGTCGGCCCGGCAGGCGGGCGAACTGACCGTGTACGTGGCGCCGTTCGTGCTGCGCGAGGGGTGAAGCGGCCCGTGCGGTGGGGGCGAGGACCCGAGGCCTGCACCCCCACCGCACGTCAGCTCGCCGTCGCGCGCACCGCCTCCAGGATCACGTCGGCGACCTCCTTGGGCCGGGACACCGCCACGGCGTGGGACGCGCCGTCGATCTCCACGACCGTCGCCCCCGCCCTCTCACCCCCGAAGCGCTGCACATCGGGATTGATCGCCTCGTCCGCGCCGGCCACGATCACCCACGAGGGCTTCGTCCGCCATGCCGCGGCCGCCGCCGGCTCGGTGAACGCCCCGGCGGCCAGGGGGCGTTGGGAGACGGCCAGTACGCTGGTGACCGCCGCCGGGACGTCCGCGGCGAAGATGCCGGGGAAGGCCTCGGGGGTGATGGTGACCTCGACGGCCGGTTCCGCGCCCTCGACCGGGTACGTCCACTCCCTGAGGTTGCCGACGAGCGTCGACAGCGGGAAGCGGCCCTGCAACTCGCCGAGACTCTCGCCCTGTTCGGGGACGTAGGCCGCGACGTAGACCAGTCCGACGACGTTCTCGGCGGTACCGGCCACGGAGATCAGCGCACCGCCGTAGGAGTGGCCGACCAGGACGACCGGACCGTCGATCTGGGCGGCCACCGAGGCGATGTACGCGGCGTCGGAAGCGAGGCCGCGCAGCGGGTTGGGCGGGGCGGCGACGGGGATGCCCGCGCTCCGCAGTTCCGCCACGACACCCGCCCAGCTGCCGGCGTCCGCGAACGCACCGTGTACGAGAAGTGCCGTGGGAGTGGTGGACATGACTGAGCTCTCCTTCCTTTTCCCGGTCCGGATCAGTGGCCGTGCAGCGCCGTGCGCAGCGTGTCGACGGCCATCGAGATCGCGGCCTCGGCGGCGTGCGTCTCGCGCAGCGCGTTGAGCATCACGAAGTCGTGGATGACGCCCTGGAAGCGCACGGAGGTCACCGGGACGCCCGCCTCGCGCAGCTTGTTCGCGTACGCCTCGCCCTCGTCGCGCAGCACGTCCGCCTCGCCGGTGATGACCAGCGCCGGGGGCAGGCCCTGGAGCTGCTCGGTGGTGGCGCGCAGCGGGGAGGCCGTGATCTGGGCGCGCTCCGCCTCGTCGGCCGTGTACTGGTCCCAGAACCACTGCATGCCGTCACGGCGCAGGAAGTAGCCGGTGGCGAACTGGTGGTACGAGTTGGTGTCGAACGCGGCGTCGGTCACCGGGTAGAACAGAACCTGCTGGACCAGGGGCACGTCACCGCGCTGCTTCGCCATCAGCGTCAGCGCGGCCGTCATGTTGCCGCCGACCGAGTCGCCCGCGACCGCCAGCCGGGAGCCGTCCAGGTCCTTCGACGCGCCCTGTTCGACGACCCACCGGGCCACCGCGTAGTTCTGCTCGATGGCGACCGGGTAGCGGACCTCGGGGGAGAGGTCGTACTCGGGGAAGACCACCGCGGCGTTCGCGCCGACGGCGAGTTCGCGCACCAGGCGGTCGTGGGTGTGGGCGTTGCCGAAGACCCAGCCCGCGCCGTGGATGTAGAGGATCACGGGCAGGGTGCCCCGGGCGCCGGCGGGCTTGACGATCCGCGCCCGGACACTGCCCGTGGGGCCGCCCGGGACGGTGATCCACTCCTCGTCGATCTGCGGCTTGTCGATCTCACCGGACTGCACCTCGTCGACCGCCTTGCGGCCCTCGGCGGGCGGCAGGTCGAAGAGGTAGGGCGGGTTGGCGGTGGCCTCGGCGAACGCGGCGGCCGCCGGCTCCAGGACCGGTTGGACGGGCTGGAACGACTCGGCGATGTCGGACATGGGTTTCTCCTGAGAAGTCGCGCGTGATCTGCGGGTGCGTCGAGCGGCACGCTAAATCCGGAAAGTCGCGGGGAATGGTCCGCGAGTGCACCGGAACCGGCCTCACAGCGCACGGAAAAGGGCGCCCGCCGTGTCCGTCCCGGCCGCCGAGAAACGAGTGCGCTGTCAGTACGCATTCGGTGCACTCGCGGGACACAGCGGCCCGTCCCCCGTGAATAGCGTGACGGCTCTCGTCAAAAGCCCTACGTCCCGAGGAGGTTGGCCACGGTGTCCACGATGCCGGTCGGCGGGCTCGTTCCCCGCGTCACCGACGACGCCGCGGACCTGGTCGTCCGCAACGCGAAGATCCACACCGCAGACCCGTCCCGCCCGCACGCCGGGGCGATCGCGGTCCGCGCCGGTGTCGTCACGGCCGTCGGCGACGACAAGGACATGGCTCCCCTCGTCGGCCCGGACACGAAGGTGGTCGACGCGCTCGGCCGCCGCGTGGTGCCCGGCCTCAACGACTCCCACCTGCACGTCATCCGCGGTGGCCTCAACTACGTACTGGAGCTGCGCTGGGACGGCGTACCCACCCTGCGCCAGGGCCTTGAGATGCTGCGTGAGCAGGCGGCCCGTACGCCCAAGGGACAGTGGGTGCGGGTGGTGGGAGGCTGGTCGGCCGAGCAGTTCGCCGAACGCCGGCTGCCGACCGTCGCCGAACTCAACGCCGCCGCGCCCGGCACGCCCGTGTTCGTGCTGCACCTGTACCAGTCGGCCGTCCTCAACCGCGCGGCCCTCAAGGCCGCCGGATACACCAGGGACACCCCCGACCCGAAGGGCGGCCAGATCGTCCGCCGCCGCGACGGCGAGCCCACGGGGATGCTGCTGGCCGCGCCCAGCGCGCTCGTCCTCTATTCGACGCTGGCCAAGGCACCGGTCCTGGAAGGCGAGGACAAGAAGACCTCCACCCGGCATTTCCTGCGGGAGCTGAACAGGTTCGGGCTCACCTCGGCGATCGACGCCGCCGGCGGATTCCAGAACTTCCCCGACAACTACAGCACGGTCGTCGAACTCGCCGAGGCCGGCCAACTCTCCCTGCGTATCGCCTACCACCTCTTCCCGCAGACCCCGGGCCAGGAAACAGCGGACCTCGCCCGCTGGATCGAAACGGTCCGCCCCGAGGACGGCGACGCATGGCTGCGCCTCAACGGGGCGGGTGAGAATCTCACCTGGGCGGCCGCGGATTTCGAGAACTTCACCCAGCCGCGCCCGGAACTCACCGATTACGAGCCCGAATTCGAGAAGGCCGTACGGCTCCTCATGGAGAACGGCTGGGGATTCAGGCTGCACGCCACCTACGACGAGACCATCCGCCGCGATCTCGCGGTGTTCGAGAAACTCGCCGCGGAAGGGCTCTTCCCGGCCGGCAACCGCTGGCTGTTCGACCATGCGGAGACCGTCTCCCCGGCCAGCCTCGACCGCATCGCCGCCCTCGGCGGAGCCATGTCCGTGCAGAACCGGCTCTCCTTCCAGGGCGAGGCGTTCGTACGCCGCTACGGCCCCGGAGTCGCCGCGGACGCCCCGCCGATCCGGGCCATGCTGGACCGCGGCCTGACCGTCGGCGCCGGCACCGACGCCACCCGCGTCTCCACCTACAACCCGTGGATCGCCCTGCACTGGCTGGTCAGCGGCCGCACCGTCGGCGACCTGACGATCCGCCCGCCGCACAACCGGGTGGACCGGCGCACGGCCCTCGCGATGTTCACCGAGGCCGGTGCGGCGCTGACCGGCGAGTCGGACGTCAAGGGCGTCCTGCGCCCGGGCTTCCTCGGCGACCTCGCCGTCCTCTCCGAGGACTACTTCACCGTGCCCGAGGCGGACATCGCCCACATCGAGTCCCTGCTGACGGTCGTCGGCGGCCGCATCGTGTACGCCGCCGCCGAGTACGAGGGCCTCGACGAGGAACTGCCACCGGTCAGCCCCGACTGGAGCCCGGTGGCGCACTACGGCGGCTACCAGGCCGCACACCGCACGGGCCGCTCGGGCGCCCGCCAGGCCGAACTGCTCGGCCAGGCAGCTCTGGAGTCCGAGCAGCACCGTCAGTGGCGCGCCCGCCGAGGGCTCGCCCCCGAGAACGCGGATCCGGTCGCCCTCGACCCCTGCTTCGCGCTCTGACCCCTCACCCCTCTCTGACGAAAGGCACCCCCATGGTCGACATCGACAACGTCACCGCCGCCCCCAGCCCCGACCTCCTCACCCCCGACAACGCCGCCGTGCTGTTCGTGGACCACCAGCCGCAGATGTTCTTCGGCACCGGCAGCGGCGATCGCACCGCGATCATCAACGCGACCGTGGGCCTGGCCAAGGCGGCCAAGGTCTTCGACGTGCCGGTGGTCCTGAGCACGGTGGCCGCCGAGTCCTTCTCCGGCCCGCTCCTGCCGCAGCTCGCGGACGTCTTCCCCGACCACAAGGTCGTCGACCGCACCACGATGAACGCGTGGGAGGACCTCGCGTTCGTCGAGGCGGTCAAGGCGACCGGCCGCAAGAAGCTCGTCATCGCCGGCCTGTGGACCGAGGTCTGCATCGTGCTGCCGACGCTGTCCGCGCTCGCCCAGGGCTACGAGGTCTACGTCGTCACCGACGCCTCCGGCGGCGTCAGCCCCCAGGCCCACGAGCACGCCGTCCAGCGCATGATCCAGGCCGGTGCCGTCCCGGTGACGTGGGTGCAGGTGCTGCTGGAGCTCCAGCGCGACTGGGCGCGTACGGACACGTACGTCCCCACCACGGAGGTCGTGAAGGAGCACGCCGGCGCCTACGGCCTCGGCGTCGTCTACGCGCAGGCCGTCATCGGCGCCCACGCGGCCGGCTGAGACCGCCTCATCCCCTCGGGCGTCAGGAACGGACAGGAACACGATGGACACCGGACTGTTGGTCCTCCGGCTGGTGGTGGGTCTCCTCATCGCCGGGCACGGAGTGCAGAAGGTCAGTTTCCGGCTGGGCGGCAACGGCCTGGCGGGCGGCACCGAGGAGTTCCGCCACGACGGCTTCCGCGGCGGCCGCCTCACCGCGCTCGCCGCGGGCGCCGGCCAGATCGGCTCCGGTCTGTTCCTGGCGGCCGGGTTGCTCACCCCCGCGGCGGCGATGACCGCCATGGGGGTGATGACGGTCGCCGGCACCGTCAAGTGGCATCACGGGCTCTGGGTGCAGAACGACGGGTACGAGTACCCGCTGGTCCTTGTCGTCGTCGCCGCGGCGCTGGCGCTCACCGGCCCCGGCCGCTGGTCCGCCGACCACGTCCTCGGGCTGACTCCGTGGCCGCTGTGGGTGTCCCTTGCGGCCATCGCGGTCGGCCCGGCCGGCGGACTGCTCACCCGTGTGGTGCTGCGCCGCCCGCCCGCTTCCGGCAGGGGGACCCCGTATGCGCAAGCTGCTGAGTGACGCGGCCCGCACGCTCGCACCGCCCCGGGAGGACCCGCACGGCCCGCTGCCGCCGCTCATGCTGACGCTGACGGTCGTGACGGGGCTGGTCGACGCCGTGAGCTATCTGGCGCTCGGGCACGTCTTCGTCGCCAACATGACCGGAAACGTGGTCTTCCTCGGCTTCGCCCTGGCCGGCGCGGAGGGGCTGTCCGCGAGCGCCTCCCTCGTGTCGATGACGGCGTTCCTCGCCGGGGCGCTGGCGGGCGGCCGGTTCGGCACACGGTTCGCGGCGCACCGGGGGCGGCTGCTGGCCGCGGCCACTGCACTGCAGTCGGTGCTCGTCGCCGCCACCGGCGTCATCGTGCTGGTCTCGGACGGCGAGGTGACCACCGTGGTCCGGTACGCGCTCATCGTGCTGCTCGGCCTCGCCATGGGCCTGCAGAACGCGGTCGCCCGGCGGCTCGGCGTCCCCGACCTGACCACGACCGTCCTGACCCTCACCCTCACGGGCCTCGCCGCCGACTCCACCACGGCCGGCGGCGCGGCCCCCCGCCCCGGCCGACGCGTCCTGTCCGTCCTCGCCATGTTCCTCGGCGCCCTCATCGGCGCCGCCCTCCTCCTCCACACCGACCTCACCCTCACCCTGCTCCTGGCGTTCCTCCTCCTCATGACGGTGTCGGGAACGGCGTACCGCCTCTCCCTCCCGGACTTGCTCTGGAGGAGACCCCCGTCCTGACCGTCCGACCCCGCACCACGACCGACCGGCCAGTGCGGGGCCCCGGCCAACAGCCGGCACAGGGCGCCCTGCCGGCAACCGGCCCCGCCCCGCCTGCGGGCCGAGCCCCCACACTTCCGTCCGCCGGGCTTGTGAGCTTCCGCTTGCCGGGCTTCCGCGCGCGTTGGTTGGCGGGTGTGCCGACTGTCGGTCGTGGCGCCGTGCCGCCTACCGGGCCGGAGCTCCTGCGCCGCGGCCCGCGCTGTCGCGCCACTCGCTGGGGGACATGCCGTAGGCGGCTCGGAAGACGCGGCTGAAGTGGGTGGCGCTGAGGAAGCCCCAGCGGCCCGCGACGGCGGCGATGGTCTGCCGGCGGCGGACGCGGTGCAGGAGGTCGCGGCGGCACTCCTCGAGGCGGCGGCGCTGGATCCAGCGGCCGACCGTCGTGCCCTCGTCCTGGAACAGCTTGTGCAGGTAGCGCACCGAGATGTGGTGGGCCCCGGCGATCACCTCGGGGGAGAGGTCCGCGTCGGCCAGATGCAGGTCGATGAACCGCAGGATGCGGGACAGCAGCGGCGACCGGGCCTCGGGCAGGCCCGCCGCGTCCTGGCCGAGTTGGTCCGCGGCCAGGGTGGCCAGCAGGTTCACGGCGTTCCAGGCGAGCATCTCGCCGACCGACGGCTGCGACGAGGAGACCGTGTCCGCGAGCTCCGACAGGAACGGCGACAGCAGCGCACCCAGTTGGGACGACCGGCTCACCGGCGCCGCCAGCACCCGCTGTACGTCATGTTCCTGAAGCCCCAGCGCCTCGCGCGGCACGAGGAAGACCTTCAGCCGGCAGTGCTCCGGGAAGCCCAGTTGGGGCGGCCGGT
The DNA here is from genome assembly GCF_042888465.1 of Streptomyces sp. NPDC002888. NCBI lineage: Bacteria > Bacillati > Actinomycetota > Actinomycetes > Kitasatosporales > Streptomycetaceae > Streptomyces > Streptomyces sp. NPDC002888. The sequence goes on from NZ_JBIAPU010000008.1 coordinate 332,440, forward strand.
CCGCGTCGTAGAAGCAGATGTCCCCGGGCTCCACCAGGGGAGTCGCGCGCTCCGGTGTGTCCACGGCCCGGCCGCCGCCACGTATGCCGACGAAGAGGTACTCGCCGCTCGCCCGGGCGACCAAGGGGCGCCCGGGGGACCAGGGCCCCTCTCCGGGCAGCCGTGCGGGCTGCGCACCGGTGACGACGACGTCCAGACCCATCGGCATCCGGCACACCGTCCCATTCATTTTCGTCGCCTCCGAGGCCAACCGAACAAACCACCGTTCACATCGACGTTCACTTCGAACGGAGCGTAGAAAGGCGGATGTGCAAAAGAAGTGACAACGGAGTGACAGCGGCGCCCACGAGCCGGCACTACCCGCGGCCGGTGCGCGTGAAATGGTCCAGCAGGCGCTGCCGCGCGGCCCGCCGATCCGTCAGGGAGTCCTGCGCCTCGGTGAGTTCGGCGGCGAACACGCGCAGCAGGTCGTGCGGGGCGTACCGGCCGGGTGCGTGTTCGGTGACTAGGTGGGCGTCGGCGAGGTCGTCGAGGATCAGGCGGGCCGTGCGGGCGGTCAGGCCCGCGAGGGCAGCGACCGTGTCCGGCGTGAGGTCCGGGCCGGGGTGCAGGGACAGCAGGCGGAACAGCCGGGCGCTCTCGGGCGGCAGACAGCGGTAGGAGGAGGCGAACGCGAGACGGGCGTCGGCGGCACCCGCCGGTCCCGCGAACGCGTCGAGACTGCCCCGGGACTCCCGCAGCTCCGCGGCGATGGCCGTGAGCGGGAAGTCCGGGCGGCCGGTGGCGCGGGCGGCCACGACGGCCAGGGCCAGCGGCAGCCGACCGCAGCGCGCGATGATCTCGTCGGCCGCCGCGGGCTCGGCGGCCAGTCGCTCGGGGCCGGTGCGCAGGGCCAGCACGGCCCGCGCGTCCGCGGCCGACGGCAGCCCCAGGCGCAACGGGTGGGCGCCCGAGGCGACCAGACTGGGCAGGCCGTTGCGGCTGGTCACCAGCGTCAGACAGCCCGGCGACGCGGGCAGCAGCGGCCGTACCTGGTCGGTTTCGAAGGCGTCGTCGAGCAGGACGAGCAGCCGACGCCCGGACAGCACGCTCCGGTACAGCCCCGCGAGGGCGTCCAGGCCGCTCGGCAGCCGACCGGGAGGCACACCGAGCGCGGCGAGCATGCAGCGCAGCGCCTCGGCCGGGTCCAGGGGCGCCCGGGACGGGTCGAAGCCACGCAGCTCCACGAAGAGCTGACCGTCCGGAAACCGGTCGGCGACCTCGTGCGCCCAGCGCACCGCGAGCGTGGTCTTGCCGATGCCCGCCATCCCGCCGATCAGCACCGTCGCGGGCGCCCCGGCGGAGTCGACCGCCGCCTCGGTGACCTCCAGCAGGCTGCCCAGCTCGGCCCGCCGACCGGTGAACACCATGAGATCAGGCGGCAGTTGGGCCGGCCGAACCACCGGCTCCGACACCTCGGGGGGCGCCGCCCGCGTGCCCGGCCCGGATGCCAGACCCGTCGGCCGCAGCTCCTGACGCAGCACCCGGGTGTGAGCCGCGGCCAGCTCCGCGCCGGGCGACACCCCCAACTCCTCGGCCAGCAGCCGTCGTACGCCCTCGTACGCCGCCAGCGCCTCGGCCTGCAGCCCGCAGACGGCGAGGGCCATGACGAGCCTGGCGTGCAGCGACTCGTTCAGGGGGTCGAGCTCTGTGGCCTGGCGGAGCCGGGACAGGACGGGCTCGGTCCTGCCGCACAGCAGCGCCGTGTCGGCCGCCATGACCGTGGTGTGCACGAGTTCGCGCTCCACCGCGGCGAACACGGCGTGCTCCCGTACGGACGCGGGGATCCCCATCGCCACCGGGCCCCGCCACTCGCCCAGCGCCTCGACGAAGTGCCGCAGCGCCACCTCGGGCCTGCCCGTGGCGGCCGCCCGCTTGCCCCGCTTGGTCAGGCCACGGAACCGCAGCAGGTCGACCTCGTCCTCCCCCGCCTCCAGCAGATAGCCGCCGGCCCGGCGCAGCAGCCGGCGGCCGGGGGCCCGGGGCGGCAGGTCGGGTTCGAGCAGCCGCCGCAGCGCGCCGACGTAACGGCGGACCACGTTCAGTGCGCTGGCCGGCGGACGCTCCGACCAGAGCACGTCGACGATCTCGCCCGCCGGTACGGGCCGTCCCGCCTGCACCAGGAGCAGGCCCAGCAGGGCACGCTGCTGGGGGAACCCGAGATCGAGCTCCCTCTCCCCCTCGCACACCCGCATCGGACCCAGTACCTCGAACCGCTTCAACTCCGTGCAACCCCCTGCCGTCAACCCCCTGGCAGCAGGGTAGAAGCCCGGCCGGGGAAACGCCGCCGTGCACTGCGCTCGGGGACAAGAAGCAGTGCACTCTCGGTCACGTGGCGCCTGCCTGGCGGTGGCCGACGGCGGCCACGGTGAGCCGGCGGTGGGCGGGCGGTGGGCGGGCGGTGGGCGGGGCCAGGGAGTGGATCCGTGGTGTCACCGAACGTCACCGGGGTAGTCGAGACCGTCACTGAAGCGCCGGGCGGACAATGGCCACAGGAAGGGAGCGTCCAGGTGTTCTTCATCGACACCATCGAGACCGAAGGGCTCGGCAACCACGGCTGCCTCGCGGGAGCCGCGCACACGGCCGTCGCGGTCGACCCGCCCAGGGACGTGGACCGGGTGATCGCCGCGGCCGCCCGCAGAGGCGTACGCGTCTCCCACGTCGTGGAGACCCACGTCCACAACGACTATGTGACGGGCGGCCGATTGAACAGGGGGGGACGCCGTTGCCCAGCCCCCGGCTTCGGGACGAATGACGAACCGAGCCGGGGGCGGGACGACGTAGGGGTGCGGGTCAGAGGGCTGTGGCGGCTGCGTGGAGGTTCTTGGCGGCCAGGGCGAGTCCTTCGGTCTGGGAGTAGGCGGCGTCCTCGTGCTCGATGTTGACGGCCATGTCGGGGTTGATCTCGGCGAGGGCGCGCAGGAACTCCGTCCAGTAGGGGACGTCGTGTCCTTCGCCGACGGCGACGAACTTCCACGCCGGGTTCTCCGGCCAGGCGTTGCACCAGAAGCCGTAGCCGGTGGGAACCTTGCCGGGTGCGTCGGCGGGGACGCGGGTGAAGGAGGTGTCCAGTACGCCGCGGATGTCGGCGCCGGGGCAGAGGGTGGCGTCCTTGGCGGCGGCGTGGAAGACCAGCGGGCCGAGCCATTTGATGGAGGCGACGATGTCCATGCCCTGCCACATCAGGTGGGAGGGGTCCATCTCGGCACCGGTGTTGGTCAGGCCTCCCGCGTCGACGAGCCGCTTGAGGGTGATGGGGGAGAACACCACGTTGTGCGGGTGCATCTCGATGGCGACGCGGACGTCGTTGTCCCGGGCGAGGGCGTCGATCTCCTTCCAGAACTCGACGGCCACGCCCCACTGGTAGTCCAGGACGTCCATGTAGACGCCGTCCCAGGGGTTGACGACCCAGGAGGGGTATTTGGCGTCGGGGTCGGAGCCCGGCGTGCCGGACATGGTCACCACGTGCTTCACGCCGAGCAAGCCGGCGAGGCGGATGGTGCGGCGCAGGTCGTCGGCGTGCTTGGGACCGACTCCCGGGAGCGGGTTGAGGGGGTTGCCGTTGCAGTTCAGGCCCGTCAGTTCCATGCCGCGGTCGGCGAAGGTGGCCAGGTACTCCTCGCGCGCGGCGGCCGAGGACAGCAGTAGGTCGACGGGGCAGTGCGGGGAGGGGATGAAGCCGCCGGTGTTGACCTCCACGGAGGTCAGACCGTTCTCCTTGAGGATGTCGAGGGCCTCGGTGAGGGTGCGGTCGTGCAGGCAGGCGGTGTAGGCGCCGAGCTTGAGGGCCATGGGTGTCTTCTCCTTGAGTGCGGGGGGTGGTCAGGCGACGGGCGGAACCGCGGTGGCGGCCCCGTCGTTGCGGGAGGAGTGGACGACCGCCTGGATGATCTCCATGGTCCGCAGGGCGTCGGCGAAGGTCGCGCAGGCCGGGCGCGGGTCGGTGACGCCCGCGATCTGGTCGAGGAAGGCGCGGGCCTGGTAGGTGAAGTTGTCGGCGTTGCTGGCGCCCACGCCCGGTGCCTCCATCGGGACGCCGCCCGCGAAGTAGGGCAGGTTCGGTCCGGCGATGATCGTGCGGGCGCCGCGGGTACGGGCCTCGGGCTGGGCGTCGTCGAAGAGGTACTCGGCCGGCCGGTGCTGGTCGAAGGCTGCTCGGCCCCCGACACCCAGGACGTCGAAGGCGAGCCCGTTGGGCAGGCCGAAGCCGGTGCGCGACACCGAGAAGGTGCCCACCAGGCCGGACTCGAAGCGGGCGGTGAAGGAGGCGGTGTCCTCGTTCTCGACCTCGCCGAACTCGTCGGAGACGGGAGCCGCGTTGTGCCCGACGACCGCGCCCAGCGGCAGGGGCCGCTTGGGGATCTGCGTCGACAGCGTGGCACCGGAGACGGAGGCGATGGGCCCGGCGACGTACTCGGCGACGTCGATCACGTGCGAGCCGATGTCCCCGAGCGCGCCGGAACCGGGACCGCCCTTGAACCGCCAGCTCAGCGGGCCGTTCGGGTCGGTGGCGTAGTCGCACCAGTAGCGGCCGCTGAACAGGGTCAGATCCCCCAGCTCACCGCGCTGCACGTGGTCACGGATCGCGGCGATGCCGGGCGAACGCCGGAAGGTGTATCCGACAGCGGTCACGACCTCGGCTGAGCGCTCCAGCTCGGCCATGGCGCGGGCGTCGTCGAGCGAGCCGGCCAGCGGCTTCTCGCACAGCACGTGCTTGCCCGCCGCGACCAGCGCCTCGGCGATCGGCCGGTGCAGATCATTTCCGACGACGATGCTGACGGCGTCGATCGTCGGGTCCTCGGCGACGGCCTCCCAGCTCGGCAGCGCCTTGTCGAAGCCGTAACGCCGGGCGGCATCCTCGCCGAGCGCGACGTTGGCGTCCGCTATCGCGGCCAGCCGGATGGGCGGCAGACCGGCTCCGAAGACCGTGTTGACGTTGCGGTATCCGGCCGCATGGCTGCGGCCGGCCATGCCGGCCCCGATCACTGCGACGGAGATGGGCTTGGCGGACGTGGTCATGGCGTGTCCTTTGGGGAAGGGACGTTGAACGTCAGTTGGAGGTCGGGAAGTTGAAGCCTGCGGTCGTGTGCTGGGTGGGCTGGGGCCAGCGGGTGGTGACGACCTTGGGGCGGGTGTAGAAGCGGATGCCTTCGGGGCCGTGGATGGGGGAGTCGCCGATGAGGGAGTCCTTCCAGCCGCCGAAGGAGTAGTAGGACATCGGGACGGGCACGGGGACGTTGATGCCGATCATGCCGACCTTGATGTTGCGCTGGAATCGGCGGGCGGCTTCGCCGGAGGCGGTGAACAGGGCGGTGCCGTTGCCGTAGGGGTTGGCGTTGATCAACGCGATCGCTTCGTCGAGACTCTCCGCGCGGACGATGGCGAGGACGGGGCCGAAGAGTTCTTCCTTGTAGGCGTCCATCTCGGTGGTGACGTGGTCGAGGAGGGAGGGGCCGGTGAAGAAGCCGTCCTCGT